>CAZYYP010000174.1:0-7691 GCA_964651695.1 uncultured Gaiellales bacterium
TCGTGCCGCAGCTCGAGCTCGACGGCATCCTCGCGGCGACGTTCTGCCCGCGCGACGGGCACATGAGCCCCGAGTCCGTCGTACAGGGTTACGCGGCCGCCGCGGTCGCGCGCGGCGCGCGCGTCGTCCAGGGGTGTCCCGCGATCGGGATCGAGCACGCGGGCGGGCGCATCACCGGTGTGCGCACCGAGCAGGGGACGATCGCGACCGACACCGTCGTGTGCGCCGCGGGCGCCTGGTCGCGCGAGGTCGGCGAGATGATCGGCGTCGAGATCCCGGTGCACGGCGAGCCCCGCCACATGTGGTTCTCGCCCGAGAACGGCGGCCTGCGCGACGACCTCCCGCTGACGATCGACTTCACGACCAGCTTCTACTTCCACCGCGAGGGGCCCGGCATCGTCTTCGGCGGACGCGAGGAGGTGCTCGAAGACGTCGCCGAGCACGCGCTCGATCGCCTGCCGCTGATCCTCGATCTACCGATCCAGAGCACGTGGTGGGGCTACTACGAGGTCAGCCCGGATCACAACGCGATCGTCGGCGAGCTGTCGGCGCCCGGGCGCTTCCTCTACGCGACCGGCTTCTCCGGGCACGGCTTCCAGCAGGCGCCCGCGATCGGCGAGCACCTCGCCCAGCTGATCCGCGGCGAGCAGCCCGAGTTCGACCTCGGCGGGTTCGCGCTCGAGCGCTTCGCGCGCGGCGAGCAGCGCGCCGAGCGCTTCGTCGTCTGAGGACGGCAGCGACAGCGCACCGGAGCCCGGACTCGGCGCACGGAAAACGAGTGACCGGGCGACCGCCGTTTCGTCCACCCTGCCGACGTACCGCCTCCCCGAAAGGATTCAGTGCCTCGGCGGAGCTTCAACCTACTTCGGCAGCGCCCGGTGCGAGAGGGAAACTACGAGATCCCGGCGGCTGGGCGCAAGCGATCGCCGAGACGAAAAACCGCTACGAGCGGAAAACGCCGCATCAGCCGCCCGAACCGCCCCGCCGGAGGTGCCGCACCTGCCGGCCCGCCGCGCACTCGTCCACGACGGTGGCGAGCCGTGTCGCGCGCGTCTCCGCGCGCTTGGCGTTGACGACCCACCAGAGCACGGCCTTGCGATAGGACGGCGCCTGGGCCGGGAGGAACTCCCACGAGCCGGGGCGCCTCTCGAATGCCGCGCGCTGCTCGTCGCCGAGTTCCGGCTCGCCCGACTGCTCGTGCGCGTCGACGCCCGAGTGCGACGCGCGGCGCCGCGCGAAGGCCTCGAGCCCGGCGGGCCCCATGCGCCCCTCCGCGCTCAGCTGCTCGACCCGGGCGACGTTCACCGTGCTCCAGATGCTCGTCGCAAGTGGCACTCGCGGCGGGTGTCATTTGGCCACGGTAGCGCTCGGCGCCGACGCCGCGTGCGTGCGGCCCGGTCAGTCGGGTCTGGCCAAGTGACACTCGCCGCGAGTGCCACTTGGCCATCCCTGCACGCGCTCTGGAGCATCGGGGCGTTCGCCGCCGCGGGCGCGCTGATGGGCCCGCCCGTGATCGGCTTCGCAAGCGGCGCCGCCTCGCTCCCGGTCGCGCTCGGGCTCCCGTGTGCCCTGGGCGCGCCCATGACGGTCGTCGCAGGAGTCGTGCACACGGCTCCGACCGTGTCCTGATCCCCCGATCCGGGGTCGCCGGGCGTCACGTCGTGGACTAGAGATGTGAGGAGCGCGCGGACCCGCGCCTCGCCGGGACCGGCGAACCGCACGTTCCGAGGGATCCCCCATGACGCGCAACGCGCTCCTCCTACTCAGCCTGCTGCTCGTGCTCGGCGCCTCCGCCGCCGAGGCCGGCGCCGCCGCGCTCAAGCCGCTGCAGAAGCTGAACGGCGTGCGCTGCCGGCAGGTCGTGAGCTCGAGCAGCCTCTACGGGTACTCCTGCGGCAGTGCGAGCGATCCCCGCTCCTACGTCGTCACGATCGAGGTCGCCGACCGCAGTCCCTACGGCCAGCGCCCGGAGGACATCCGCTCCGGCAGCTGGGTGCGCACGACGCGCACCGGCTGGGCGGGGCACGTCTACGTGATGGTGGTGGCAACGCGCACCGACGGCAACGTCAAGCTCGCGCGCAGCGACGCCGCGAAGGCCGCCCGGCGGCTCGCGCACGCCAACGCCGCCTGAATCTCACGCGCCCGGGATCCCGATCGAGCGGCCCGCCCGCTCCGGACGCGGAAGCGCGTCGTGGGCGGCCTTGATGCGTTCCACGCGGGCGAGCACGTCCGGCGCCGCAGGTGCAGCCCGGCGCGCGACGGTGTCGACGTGCAGGAAGAGCTGCTCGGCCGTCGCCAGGAGCGCGCCGTCGCCCTCGCGCCAGAGCGAGTGGAAGACGTGCAGGCGCCGCGGATCGACGCCGAGGATCTGCGTCGTGACGGAGAGGCGATCGTCGAGCAGGGCCTCGCGCAGGTGCGAGAGATGGCTCTCGACCGTGAAGTAGCTCCCGCCGGCGAGAGAGGCCGCGTCGATGCCCAGATACGTGAAGAGCGCGTCGGATGCGTCGCCGAAGACCTGGAGGTAGCGGCTCTCGTGCGCGTGGCCGTTGTAGTCGACCCAGCCGGCCTCGACCCGCGCCGTGTGCAGCGACAGCGGCTGCGAGAGATCGTCGCCGGCGTCGATGACGCGTGCCGGCTCTGCGGCGGCGAGCGCCCGCTCGTGGCGGGCGAGCACGGCGCCGGCTCCGATGTCGCGTGCGCGCAGCGCCTGCAGCACCGAGACGAGACAGTCGTCGCGCACCTGCTCCAGCTCGCGCGCGCTCCGGCCCCCGGCCTGCTCGTCGGACTGCGCGACGATCGTGTCGAGTAGCTCGTCCGTGAGCTCCGGCACGTCGGTCAGCCTCGTCCACGGCCACTGCAGCGCAGGTCCGAACTGGGCCATGAAGTGGCGCATGCCGGCCTCGCCACCGGCGATCCGGTAGGTCAGGAACGTCCCCATCGAGGCCCAGCGGAGTCCGGCGCCGAGCCGGATCGCGTCGTCGACCTCCTCGACGCTCGCGATCCCGTCGTTGACGAGCCACAGCGCCTCACGCCAGAGCGCCTCGAGCATGCGGTCGGCGACGAAGCCGTCGATCTCCTTGCGCACGACGAGCGGCGCCATGCCGAGCGAGCCGTAGAGCGCTCGTGCGCGCTCCATCGCGGCGGGCGCGGTGCGCTCGCCCGCGCAGAGCTCGACGAGCGGCAGCAGGTAGACGGGGTTGAACGGATGCGCGACCAGGAACCTGCCGGGATTCGCCATGCCCTCGGCCAGCAGCGTCGGGCGCAGGCCCGAGGTCGACGACGCGATCAGCACCTCCGGCGCCGCGGCGGCGCAGACCTCGGCGAGCAGCGCCTGCTTGAGCTCGACGCGCTCGGGCGCGCTCTCCTGCACGAGCTCGACGCCCCGAGCCGCCTCGGCGGGGGTCGCCACCATCGTCACGGTGCCCTCGGGCGGCAGCGGGACGGCCGACAGGCTCGTGAGCGCCCGGCGCGCGTTCGCGAGCATCTCGCCCATCTTGCGCTCGGCCTCGGGATCCGGGTCATAGAGCCGCACGTCGAAGCCCTGGAGCAGGAAGCGCGCAGCCCAGCCGCCGCCGATCACCCCGCCCCCGAGCAGCCCGACCGCCCGTCTCATGCGAGCAGGAGGGACATCTCGTGCGCGGCGCGCAGGACGGCGCGCCCGAGGGCCGGCAGGCGCGCGGGTGTGACGCGCACGCTCGGGCCCCAGATGTTGATGACGGCGACGGGCCGGTGATGCGTGTCGAAGACCGCGGCGGCGACGCCGTTGGAGTAGTCGTACTCGCCCAGGCACGTCGCGTAGCCCGCGCGCCGCACCCGCTCGAGGTCGTCGTCGAGCGCCGCTCGGTCGATGACCGTGTGCGGCGTGAACTGCTCGAGCACTGCCGGGAGCACCGCCGCGCGCTCGTCCTCCGGCAGCCAGGCGAGGAAGACCTTGCCCGCCGAGGTCGCGTGGAGCGCGATCTGCCGGCCGCTCCAGTCGGGCGTCGGCGGGCCCGGCGGATCGGCCTGATCCACGTAGACGAGCCCGAAGCGCTTCGCGATCGCGAGCGTCACGATCTCGCCCGTCGCCTCCGCAGTGCGCTGGAGGAGCGGCCGCAGGCGGCGAGCGAGCGCGTCGTGATCCTCGGCCGAGGCGATCTGGAAGGCGGCATAGCCGACGAGGTAGCGACCGGTCACGGCATCGCGCTCGACGAGGCCGTGACCCTCGAGCGTCGCCAGCAGCCGCCACGCCGTGCTGCGATTGACCCCGCAGCGCCGAGCGAGCTCCTGGGCGCTCGCAGGCTCGGTCGAGGCCGCGACCGCCTTGAGCAGCCGCACTGCGCGATCGACAGACTGCACGCCGGACGGCGCTCGATCGGGCTCGAGGGTTGGTGCGTTTTCCGAACTCATTGTTCGCATCATGAACGAGAGACGAGAGGGACGGTACGGGAGGCGCACCACTCTACATCCCTGGATCCAGCCCGTGACAAGCGCTTCTTCACCACTCCTTGACATCACTCCCCCACGCTCCTAGCATCGGCGCCCTGATGCGCTCTCCGAGCGCGATGTTCACGATACGAACGCGCAGTTCATCTGTCAGAGGGACAGAAAGGAGCCATGTATGGCGCACCACCCGTTCGAAGAGGCCCACGAGGGCGGGCGCGGAGGGCTTTCCCGCCGTGAACTCCTCGCAGCGACCGGCGGTGTCGTCCTCGCCGGCAGCCTCGCGGGCAACGCCGCCACGGCGTTCGCGGCCGCCGCGGCCAAGCCCAAGCGCGGCGGCACGTTCCGCCTCGGCGTCACGGGCGGCGGCGCGAAGGACTTCATCGACGGCCAGTCGATCACGACCAAGCCGGACCAGGCGCGCCTCACCTCCGGGTGGGAGACGCTGCTCAGCTACGACCGCAACTACAAGCTCGGCACCGACGCGCTCGCCGCGGAGGCGACGCAGGACAACGCCAAGCAGTGGACGATCCGCCTCAAGAGCGGCATCGAGTTCAACAACGGCAAGACGCTCGGCGCCGACGACGTCATCTACTCGCTGCGCCGGATCGCAAACCCGAAGAACAAGCTCTTCGGCAGCGCGGGCCTCGCCTCGATCGATCTCGCCGGGCTCAAGAAGATGGACAAGCTCACCGTCCGGATGAAGCTGAAGACCGCGGACTCCACGATCGGCGAGCAGCTCGGCCAGTACTACAACGGCATCGTGCCGGTCGGCTACTCGAGCACCAACAAGCTCAAGTGGGTCGGCACCGGCCCGTTCATCACGAAGAGCTTCTCGCCCGGCCGCCAGAGCGTGCACGACCGCAACCCGAACTACTGGCGCACCGGTCAGCCGTACTTCGACCACGTCCAGGTCATCGACTTCGCGGATCCCTCCGCGCAGGTCAATGCGCTCTTCTCGGGCGCGATCGACGCGATGACGGACATCCCGTTCGCGCAGCTCTCGACCGCCAAGAGTCACAGCAACGTCAAGATCCTCGAGTCGCCGGGCGGCGGCTGGCTGCCGCTCTGCATGGCTGTCGACATGCCGCCGTTCGACAATGTCAACGTGCGCAAGGCGATGCGGCTGCTCGTCGACCGCCCCGCCATGCTCGCGCAGGTGCTGTCGGGCCACGGGCGCGTCGCGAACGACCTCTACGCGCCGTTCGACGCCGATTACGATTCGGCGCTGCCGCAGCGCCACCAGGACATCGAGCAGGCCAAGGCCCTGCTCCACGCGGCCGGCATGGACAACCTCACGGTCGACCTGCACACGACGGACGGCGCGGCCGGCATGGTCGACTCCGCCAACATCTTCGCGTCGCAGGCCAAGGCCGCCGGCGTGACGATCAACGTCAAGAACGACCCGAACTACTACGGCGACCAGTACCTCAAGCTCGCGTTCTCGGTCGACTTCTGGGGCACCCGCAGCTACCTGCCGCAGGCAGCGCTCGGCAGCATCCAGGGCGCGGCCTACAACGAGTGCCACTGGGGCCTCACCGGGACGCCGTACCTGAGCCTCTACAAGCAGGCCGTCGCGGCTCCGACCGCCGCCAAGCGGCACGAGCTCGTGATCGAGATGCAGAAGCTCGAGTACAACCAGGGCGGCTACATCATCCCGTTCTTCAACAACCTGCTCGATGCCTACAGCGCCAAGGTGGCGGGCTTCCAGCCCAGCAAGGGAACGCTGAACCTCGACGCGTTCGGGCATGGGTACCGCACCATCTGGTTCGCCTAGCGGCGGGCTCGCCGTGCCGGCTGGTCCGCCCCCTGCGGCGGCCCAGCCGGCACGCGCCCATGTCCCGCGCGTCGGCGGCATCTGGTGGTTCATCTTCCGCCGGGTGCTGCTCGGCGTGCTCGTCCTCGCGATCGTCTCGGTCGTGGTCTTCGGCGCCACGCAGGAGCTCGGCGATCCCGCGCGCGCCATCCTCGGCCGCCAGGCCACACCCGAGAGCATCAAGGTGCTGCGCGCCCAGCTGCACCTCGACCGCTCGGTCGTCTCGCAGTACTGGTCGTGGCTGACCGGCCTCTTGCACGGCGACGCCGGCACGTCGTTCGCGGCGCAGGAGCCCGTCAGCACCCTGATCTACGACCGCATCGTCAACTCGGCGTTCCTCGTCTTCCTCTCCGGCATCATCTCGATCCCGCTGGCGATCGCGATCGGCTCCTACGCCGCGCTGCGGCGCGACAAGCGCTTCGACAGCGCGACCTCGATCATCACGCTGCTCTTCGCCGCGATGCCCGAGTTCGTGATCGGGCTGTGGCTCGTCGTGATCTTCGCGACGACGGTCTTCCCCGGCGCGCTGCCCTCGATCACGCTGATCGAGCCGGGCTTCCGCCCGTGGGACGACATGACCGCCATGGTCCTGCCCACGGCGACCCTCGTGCTCGCCGTGACGCCCTACGTCGCGCGCATCGTGCGCGCCTCGATGATCGAGGTGCTCGAGTCCGACTACGTCGAGATGGCGCGCCTCAAGGGCCTCAGCGAGCGCACCGTGCTGATGCGCCACGCGCTCCCGAACGCGCTCGGCCCGACGTTCCAGGTCATCGCGATCAACCTCGCCTACCTCGCGGGCGGCGTGATCGTCGTCGAGTACATCTTCAACTACGCCGGCATCGGCGGCGCGCTGCGCGACGGCGTCAACAACCACGACATCCCGGTCGTGCAGGCCGTCGCGATGCTGATCGCCGCCGTCTACGTGGTGCTCAACCTGCTCGCCGACATCGCCACGATCATCGTCACGCCGCGCCTGAGGACCCGCCTGTGAGTGCCATCGCCGACGCCGCGATCGCGCCCGTGACCGGGACGGTGACCGCGCGGCGGCCGACCGGGCGCCTGCTGCGCAGCGCGCTCGGTCTCTGGCGCACGCGCATCGGGCTGGCCATCGTCCTCGGGCTCGTCGGCATCGCGGTGATCGGGCCGTACTTCGCCCCCCACTCCCCGACGGCCTTCGTCGGCACGCCCAACACCCGGCCGTCCAACCTGCTCTTCGGGACGGATCACATCGGCCAGGACGTCTGGAGCCGGTTCCTCTGGGGCGGCGGCCAGTTGCTCGCCGTCGCGGCCATCGCGACGATCCTGGGACTCGTGCTGGGGGTGCTCGTCGGCCTCGTCGCGGCCTACTCGCGCAACTTCCTCGACGACGTCCTGATGCGGATCATGGACATCATCCTGGCGTTCCCGCAGATCATGCTCGCGCTCGTTGCGATCACGACGCTCGGCGCCAAGG
>CAZYYP010000175.1:0-7580 GCA_964651695.1 uncultured Gaiellales bacterium
CCATGGCGGTCTTGAGGAACGTCGCCTGCTTCATCGTGGTGCCCTTGAAGTCGAAGGTCGGCTTCTTGACGGCCTTGGAGCCGAGCGCGCCCTTGAGGAAGGCCACGTGCGCGGCCTCGTCCTTGGCGACGACCGTGGCGAACTTCATCCCCTCGCCGGAGATCTTGCCGCCGGAGACGGCCTCGGCGTAGAAGGCGGCCTCGAGGTACTCGAGCGTGAGCGCGAAGTTGAGGATGTCGACGTCACCCGCGGCCGCCCTCGTGCTGCCGGCGAGAGCACTCCCGGGCAGCGCGCCGAGCAGCGAAGCGCCGCCGATCAGCGCGCCGCCACCGAGCAGCGCGCGGCGAAGCGCGTCGCCACGGGTCACGCCGGCCCGCTCTGCAGTCTCCTGCAGCGCGCCGTCGGAGTCGATGTCACCGAACGTGAGAGCATCGTTGTTCGTCATGTGGGTGGGTCCTTTCAGAACCGGGAAGGACGTCTCGCATCGACCGCTCTGGGGCGGTCGTGGGCGAAACCCGTCGCAGCATGTTCGTGCGACCTCGATGACCGGTTCGTGCCCCCTGACAGCAGCCGGCACCGTCGTATGGACATCCGCCTCGCGAGCGCTGAGCGGGAACTCGGGGTCAGACCCCGAGTTCCCGCTTTCGTCGGCCATGTGAGCACTCGCCGCACGGGCCGCGTTGCCACGCAGCGCCGGGCAGCCTCAGGCCCGATGGGTCGCGTGCATCGCCCGGTGGCCCGCCGCCTTCACGCGGTACATGGCCCGGTCGGCGCCCGCCAGCGCCGAGTCGATCGTGTCGCCGGCGGCTGCGACGGCGACCCCGACACTGCAGCGCGGCGTGATGAGGGTGCCGTCGACGACCGCAAAAGCCGCCTCCAGGAGCGCGCTCTGGACGCGCTCGGCGATCTCACATGCCTGGACCTCCTCGACATCTGCGAGCAGAACGACGAACTCGTCGCCGCCGACGCGCGCCACGACATCGGACGGGCGCACCGTCAGCCACAACGTCTCCGCGACGCGGCGCAGCAACTCGTCGCCGACTGCATGGCCGTGGAGGTCGTTCACGCTCTTGAAACCGTCGAGGTCGATGGCGAGCACCCCGACGTTGCTTCCCGATCGCAGCGCCATGGCTGCAAGGCGGCCGAAATCGCGCTCGATGGTGCGGCGGTTGAGCGCTCCGGTCAGCGGATCGTGGGTCGCCAGGTGCGCAAGTGCCGAGCGCTGGCGCATGAGCCGTCTCAGCATGACGAGCGATGCGACCGCCGCGAGCGCGAAGGCCAGCATGACCGCCCACGGCACCCAGTGCTGCCAGCCCGAGAGCGGTGCGAACAGCTGCGCCGAGGGCGCCACTGCAAGCAGGTTCCATGGCGTGCCGGCCACCCGTGCCCAGGCGAAGCGGTACTCATCTGCGGCGATCCTGATCGTCCCGGAAGCTCCGCGGACATCGGGCGGGGCCGCCAGTGCCGGGTCGTGCGAGCCGCCGGCGACCATGACGAACCCCTTGGCGTCGACCAGGTAGACCCGCGCGCCTGCGTACGGCAGCGAGTCGGCGAGAAAGGCGACGAGCGCGCTGTGGTCGAGTTGCGCACCGCCGCTGAAGACGCGGCGCCCGTACCCGGATGCGAACGGGACGGCGACCTCGACGATCGGCACCGAACGCGCGGCGGACGGCACGACGTTCGAGACAGCTGCGTGCCCGCTCACCGCGCGGGCCAGGTGGGCGTACGTCGTGTCCAGGCGAGTACCGATCAGCGCGGGCTTGACGGGCAGCACGTTGAGCACGCGCCCGCCCGCATCGAGCAGCACAGCCGAATCGAAGCCGAGCGCGCTCGCAATGAGCTGGAACCGCCCGGGCGCGACAACGAGATCCGTGAGGAACCGCGAAGCATCGATCCTCTCACGCCGCTGGATGTCGGAGACGTATGACGCGACGAAGTGACTGGCGAGAGCCGTGCGCAGCTGATACCGCTGCTCGAGGTCGGCACGCGCCTGATCCTGGCTACGCGCGAGCACCACGCCCATCCCGCCGATCAGGAGCGTGAGGAGGCAGACCGCAGGCAGCCAGATCCGAAGCAGGTCGCGGCGCGACCGTGCGAGCGGCGATACATCCATACGAGATGTCTCGGCAGGCGCGACCCCCGGCGTGAGTAGCCACCGCGGCCCGCACTCCCACCGTTTGGTCAGGCCGCCCCCGGCGTCGTGTCGAGTAACGACCACCCCATCGGGGACGCGCGACGGGCGGGCCGGGTAGAACACCGGCGTGGCCGCGCTTCACACGATCGATCGGGAGCACGTCGTCCCGCAGCCTGCGGACGAGGCGTTCGCGTTCTTCGCGGATGCCCACAACCTCGAGGCGATCACGCCGCCCTGGCTGCGCTTCCGCATCCTCACGCCACGGCCGATCGCGATGTGCGAGGGCGCGCTCATCGACTACCGCCTCTCGCTCCACCGCGTGCCGTGCCGCTGGCACACGCGGATCGACGCGTGGGAGCCGGGACAGCGGTTCGTCGACCGCCAGCTGAGCGGCCCGTTCAGCGCCTGGGATCACACGCACACGTTCGAGACCGTGCCGGGTGGGACGCTGATCCGCGATCACGTCGCCTACCGCATGCCGTTCGGGCCGCTCGGCGAGATCGGGCGACGCGTGCTGATCGGCCGCGACCTCGAGCGCATCTTCGACTACCGCCGCGAGGCGATCGAGCGGCTGCTCGTCCGGCGCGCAGCCTGATCCGGCCGAGGCCGCCGGCCGCCGGCGACGCTGCGCCGGCGGCCGGTGCCCGGCGGGATCAGCCCGCGTAGGAGTGGAAGTCGCCGAGGGCGCTCGGCACCGTCGGCGTGAACGGCACGAAGTCGTACGCCTTCGACGTATCGAAGCCTGCGGCCATCGCCGCCTTCTTGTCGGCGAATGGCGTGAGCGCGGCGACCGCCTGGCCGATCCTGCCCCAGCCGAGCGTGCGCTCATAGGTGTTGTTGTTGGGCGGGTCGACGCTTTCGGCGACGCCCTGGGCGCCCGTGATCATCTCGATCGGGCCGCCGTCCGATGCGGCGACGCCCGGGCCGACGACACGCGCGAGCGTGCGGTGGTCGCTCTCGATGCCCATGATGCGCGCCGCCGTCACACGCAGGTCGGGCGTCGAGAAGCAGCGCACGCCAACGAGATAGGCGGCGATGAACGCGTCCTCGAGCGTGACCAGCACGTCGAGCGTGGTCTGCGCGTCCCAGAACATCTTGGGCGGGTAGTAGAACGTCGTGTACGGCGTCGGCTTGCCCGTCACGCTCTGCTCCAGGAGGTAGTGGGACATCTCCTCCTGCAGGGCCGCCTCGAGATAGCCCTGGTCGTCGTCCGCCAGGTGCTTGAAGAACGGCGCCGTGCTGATGATGTTCCCGTACGTCGTGACCGCGAGCGCCTCTGCGATCTCGGCCGCGATGAGGATCTGGATATCCCCGCGCGTCGGCGTCCCGCCGTGCTTCCCATGCGCAGCGGCCACGCCCGGCAGCAGGCCGAGGCCCGCCACCCCCGCACCGACCGCCGTCGCCTTCGCCAGAAGGGCGCGGCGAGAGCTCGTCTCCGCGCGCACCGACATGTCTTGCTCCGACATTCGACACTCCTTGATCGCAGTCCGCGCACCCTCTGGTGCGCGTCCCCTCCCTCCGCACGTTCGGCGGGGAGCGCTCATCGGTTCGGGCGATCCGCATCCGCGCCGGCACGGACTCCTGCCGGGAGCGGCGCGCCTGCGCGGATGCGGCGCGTGTCGGGTCGCGGGCGACGGCGCTCCTAGTCGATACGACAGCGTGGATCGTCGCCGAGCAGGAGCAGCTGCGCGGCGTTCGAGGCGGCGTTCGTCGCGATCGCGTACGGCCCCGGCGGCGCGAAATGCGTCCGCACGATCGGCGAGACGCCCGGCCCGATCGCCGTCGCGCGATAGGCGACGCCCGTACCCCGACCGTTCCAGGCCGGCGACGCGCCGGGCCGGTGACTCGCGAAGAGGTAACAGAACCCCGCGGTGATCGGATGGGTCAGGAAGCTGTTCACACGTCGCCATGGAGAGCCGGCAAGGCGGGAGTCGATGTAGACGTTGCGACCGGCCGTGTCCGTCGGCACCCCGTGAATCGTCCAGTGGCGGCCGAAGACCGGGCTGCCGTGGAACGTGAAGTCACCCCAGAGGTGCTGACGTGTCCCGCGGTAGCTGTAGTCGGTGGTGACCGCGAGCCGTCCGATGCCGCCGCGCCAATGCGAGAGGTACAGCTCGTTCGGGGCGTGGTTGCCGCCGTAGCTCGGCCAGAGCCGCTGCCACTGCTGGAGCGCCCAGTGCGACCCGTCAGGCGCGTCGCAGGCGGCGATCATGAGGACGAGCGGAGGGCCCGTGTAGCGCCGGCAGCTGTCCGCGAAGTGCCGGTAGTCGGCCTGCCTGCTCTTCCAGCCGCCCGAGTAGTCGCGTTCGAACCCACCCGTCCAGTTGATCGCACCCCATGAGAGCACGTGCCGCCGGACTCCGCGCGCCGAATAGGTCACGAGCGCCACGTTGTCGGCATTGACGCGCAACCGCGGCGACGCCACGTTGCGATCGACGATCTGCGCCGCACCGGCACTCGCCGGCATCAGGAGGCAGAGGCTCGCGATCAGCGCTCCCTGCAGGTGACGGACGGCTTCCATGTTGTGACTATCGGCACACCGGACGCAGTGCGACACCCCGGCCGCCAGGCTCACCCCGCCCCGTCACCCGTGTGTGCCGGGCTCTGGTATGGTCGGCATCGATACATAGGTATTTCCTGCTTTTTAGGGGCGGATCGGATGCATCACATGAACAGGCGCGCGCTGCTCGCGCGTGCGGGGACGGGGGCCGGTGCGCTGGCACTCGCGGGCGTGGCCGCGGGTCCGGCAGCCGCGGCAACCGACGTCGATCTCTCGAACGCCCGGCTGCTGTGCTCGTGCAAGCGTCTCGAGATCTACTGGTGGACGCAGTGGCTGAACAGCGCGACCGCGAAGCTCAGCGGCGACACGCGGGATCTCGTGCTGGCAATGCGCGTGCAGGAGGAAGGGCACTACAAGCTGCTCGCGCCCCTGCTCGGCGCGACCGCGCCGATCGACGACGACTTCACCTTCACGATCCCGAAGGGCGCCCTTCGCTCGACCGCGACCGCGACCGGCTTCGCGCTCGACCTCGAGGAGCTCATGGTCGGCATCGGCGTCGGCGCGGTCTCGACGACGAAGGACACGGGCATCGCCGCGTCGCTCGCCGCGGTGCTTGCGAGTGACGCTCAGCACGCGGGCGCGCTCAGCGCGTTGAACGGCGCTGCGCCCAACCCGGACGGCTTCGTCGCAGCCGTCAATGCGCAGGATGCCGGGGATCAACTCAGCCAATTCCTCTCCTAGCCAGGCGGACCTCTGCATGAACCCGATCACCCGCATTCGCTCACTGCATGCACCCGTCCTCGCGTTGGTGCTGCTCGCCGCTCTCGCCACGACGGCGTCGGCGCGCCAGCAGCGGCGCAATGACACGCAGTTGACGGTCTACGCCGCGGCGTCGCTGACGACCGCATTCCCCTTGTTCGATGGCGCGCAGAAGTACAACTTCGCCGGCAGCGACGCGCTTGCGACGCAGATCAAGCTCGGCGCGCCCGCCGACATCTTTGCCTCCGCCAGCCCCGACCAGCCGCAGGCGCTCTACGCGGCCGGGGTCGTCGGCAAGCCCGTCACCTTCGCGACGAACAAGCTCGTGCTGATCGTGCCGGCGAGCAACCCCGCCGGCATCAACAGCGTCTACGACCTCGCGCGCAAGGGGATCAAGCTGGACATCGGCACGCCGACCGTGCCGATCGGCTCGTACACGCGCCAGATCCTCGGCAACCTCGGGCTCAGCGAGACCGTGCTGCCGCAGGTCGTCACGCAGGACAAGGACGTGGCGACGATCGCATCGCACATCTCGCTCGGTGTCGCAGATGCCGGCTTCGTCTACATCACCGACGCACTCACGGCCGGCAGCAAGGTCAAGGTCATCAAGCTCCCCGCCTGGGCACAGCCCCCGGTGCGCTACCAGATCGCGGCCGTCACGAAGTCGGCCAACCAGGCAGCCGACGCGGCGTGGATCAAGCGGCTCACGAGCACGGCGGGCCGCAAGCTCCTCGTCGCCAACGGGTTTGGCGTTCCCAAGCTCCCGGTCAAGGCGAAGCCGAAGAAGCCGAAGAAGAAGTAGCAGCGCCTCGCGCGGCGCAAGCGGCGAGTATCTGCACACATGTACCGGGCGCGCGAAGCAGCATTCATGGCCTGCCTGTTCGCGGCGACCCTTCTCGTGCTGGGCTTTCTCGTGCTCCCGATCGTCGCGGTCTTCGCGCGCGTGCCGCTCCGGTTGCTCGTCGACCAGCTCGGCGAGAAGCCGGTGCAGGACGCGGTCGCGCTGACCGCGACCACCAACGGCATCGCGCTGGGCGTGATCCTGCTCGTCGGCACGCCCGCCGCCTACCTGATCGGGACCCGCCGCTTCCGAGGACGCTCGCTCCTGATCACGCTCGTCGAGTTGCCCCTCGTCCTGCCCCCGGCCGTCGCGGGCATCGGACTCCTGGCCGCGTTCGCCGGCCGGATCGGCCTGCTCTCCGGCATCCTCGACCCGCTCGGTGTCAGCGTCGCCTTCACGACAACCGCCGTGGTGCTCGCAATCTGCTTCGTTGCGGGGCCGTTCTACGTGCGCCAGGCGATCGCCTCGTTCGAGACGCTCGACCGCGACATCCTCGACGCCGCGCGCGTCGACGGCGCCGGTTCGCTCCGGCTCCTGCTGGGCATGGCGGTGCCTCTCGCATCGGCCGGCCTGGCCGCAGGCGCCGCGCTCGCGTTCGCACGCGGCATGGGCGAATTCGGCGCCACGATCATGTTCGCCGGCAACCTCCAGGGCGTCACGCAGACGCTGTCACTCCTGATCTACCAGGACTTCGACGTCGGCTTCGACCTCACACTCGCCATCAGCTCGCTGCTGATCATCGTGAGCGGAGCGATCCTCGTGACCGTGAAGCTGGCATTCCGCTACGGTCGCGTCCGCCGCTGAGCGGATCGCGGCCCTCTCGCACGATGGTGACCTCGAGCAAGCCGGTCGCAGCGTGCTCGGAAGGTCATCAGGCCGTTACTCGGCGCAGGCTCTCATCGGCACTTAATTCGCACCAGGCATTGCTTCGATTCGCCGCAAGCGGTCGAGGGCGATGTCCGAGCGCGGAACAACCCCATCTCCACAGAGGAGCACGATGAGACGAAGTCTGAGCCTGATAGTTCTCCCGGCCGCGATGGCGGTCTTCGCGTCGACGGCCGTCGCGTCAACCGCGCGTGTCGCCGCCGCGCCTCCGACGGTCACACTGACGGCTACGAGTGCCACGAGCTACGACAAGAAGACCCTCACGGCGCCGGCCGGCAGGGAGTTCCTGCTCGTCTTCAAGAACACCTCCACCAAGATGCACAACGTAAGCCTCGAGCTCACCGAACTCGAGTACGGCGCCACGCTGACGATCGCGAAGGGCACGACAGCCACCATCTTCACGCTGAAGAAGGGCAAGTACCACTTCTACTCGTCGGTCGGCAAGGACGAGACGGCCGGCA
>CAZYYP010000176.1:0-7447 GCA_964651695.1 uncultured Gaiellales bacterium
CCAGGCCCGCAGCGGCGGGCTCGACGGAGCGCTCATCTCCACCGGCCGCTTCTACCAGAGCGACTACACCAAGCCGATGCTGTTCCTCGCCGACGGCAGCTACCTCTCCAGCCTTGCCGAGAAGCAGAACCTGCTCGGCGAGCAGTGGGGAATGATGAACGAGACGGGCAACTACCCCGGCCAGCCGTGGCTCTGGCTCTACACCTTCTGGTATCAGGTCCCGCCGTTCTCGACCTCGGACAACGCCGACGCCCAGATCTGGGCGATCATGGCGCTCCTCTCCGTCGCCTTCGTCGCCATCCCCTTCCTCCCCGGCGTCCGCTCGATCCCCCGCTACATCCCCCTCTACCGCCTGATCTGGCGCGACTACTATCGCGTCGCCGAACAGCAGCAGCGCGCGCCCGGCAGCAACCCGGGCTCCGGCACGCCCCCGTAGCAGGTGGCGTGGGGGTGAGAGCGCTCTCACTCATGGGGACTATGCTGGCGCGGTGACATCCGCCCGCGACTTCCTCACCGCCCTCGTCGCCTGCGACTCGACGAACCCGCAGCTCGTGCCCGGCGGCGCCGGCGAGGGCGCCGTGGCAGCGCTGCTCGCCGGCTGGCTCGGCGAGTGGGGCTTCGAGGTCGAGGTCTCGGAGGTGCTCCCCGGCCGCCCGAACGTCGTCGGGCGCTTGCGCGGGACGGGCGGCGGGCGATCGCTGATGCTGTGCGGCCACACGGATGTCGTCGGGGCCGAGCCGGCCGGCTTCGTCCCGGACGTGCGCGACGGCATCATGCGAGGCCGGGGCGTCGCCGACATGAAGGGCGGCCTGGCCGCCGCACTGGAGGCCGGCAGGCGCGTCGCCGCCGCCGGTCGCCCGCTTGCCGGTGACCTCCTGATCGCCGGCTGCATCGACGAGGAGTGGGCGAGCGCGGGGGCGGTCGCGCTCGCCGCGGACTACCCGGTCGATGCCGTGATCCTGCCCGAGCAGACGAACCTCGAGCTCGTCACCGAGCACGGCGGCTTCGCCTGGTTCGAGATCGAGAGCCGCGGGGTGGAGGCGGCCGGGATCGAGCCCGAGAGGGGCGTCGACGCGATCGCGCTGCTCGCCCCCGTGCTCGCGGAGATCGGCGCGCTCGACGCCGAGCTCGCAGCGCGACCCCGGGCGGCGTACGGGAGAGCGAGCGTGCACGCGTCGACGATCGCCGGAGGCACGCAGTTCCCGGCCTATCCGAAGGTCGCCACGCTGGGGGTCGAGCGCTGCACGCTGGCCGACGAGCGCTGGCGCGACGGCGAGGCCGAGCTCGAGGCGATCCTGACCCGCGCCCGTGCCGCCGATCCGCGCTTCGATGCGGTTCTGCACACCGTCATCGGACGCGACGGCGTGCGGCTCGCCGAGGACGAGCGGATCGTCGGCGTGCTCGCCGCCGCGGCCGGGAGGCGCCTCGGGCGCGAGGCGATACGGCGCGGCGACATGGGCTGGATGGACTCGGGGATCTTCGCCGAGGCCGGGATTCCCTGCATCATCTTCGGCCCGACGGGCGGGCAGGAGCACAGCCCGGAGGAGTGGGTCGAGCTCGCCTCGGTCGAGACCTGTGCGGACATCCTCGAGGCCACAGCGCGGAGCTTCTGCGGCCCCGGCTGATGCTCAGGGTGCGGCACAGAACGAGCGTGCGGCCGCGATCAGCACCTCGGCGCAGCGCGCGGCGGAGGCGAGGTCGACCCACTCCTCCTCGGTGTGCTCGCCGCCGCCGACGGGACCGAACACGACGCTCGGGATGCCTGCCTCGACGAGCACCCCCGAGTCCATCCAGCCCATGTCGCCGCGCAGTCGCGGCTTGCGGCCCGTGACGTCGGCGAACGAGCGGGCGAGCGACGTGACGATGGGATGCCCCATGTCGAGCACGATGCCCGGCCGCATCAGCACTTCGCGCACCGCCAACTCGAGCCCGGGCTCGCGCACGCGGGCGCGGGCCGCCGCCGCGGCGATCTCGGCGCGGACGTCGCCGGGCTGCTCGGCTGCGGTCAGGCAGCGCTCC
Organism: uncultured Gaiellales bacterium; assembly: GCA_964651695.1. Taxonomy (GTDB): domain Bacteria; phylum Actinomycetota; class Thermoleophilia; order Gaiellales; family JALYLC01; genus JALYLC01. The sequence continues at coordinate 2,020 of CAZYYP010000176.1, forward strand.
ACGCCCGCAACCGCGCGCCCCGGCCAGGCCGAGAGCTGCACGCCGCCGGCGATCGTGCCGACATGCACGCTCGGCCGCCCGTAGACGGCAGCCGGCCCTGCGGACAGCAGCCGATCGAGCGCCGCAATCTCGCTGAGCGCCGCGCCGAGCTGCGCAATCGCGTCCCGGCCGTGCTCGGTGTCGTCACCGGCGGCCTCGAAGCCCGTGCTCTCGAGCTCGAACCAGGCGAAGCCGCCGTGCTCGACGACCACGTCGAGCTGCGTCGTCTCGAGCACGATCGCAGCGTCCGCGCGGACGTTCGCGGCGAGCGCCTCGGCCCCGGCCGACAGCCACTCCTCGTCGATGACGGCGGCGACGATGACATCGCCGGGCGGCGGATCGGCCGCGAGGCGGCGTGCGGCCGTGAGCGCCGCCGCAAGGCCGGCCTTCATGTCGGTGGCGCCCCGTCCGAACAGGCGACCGTCGCGCACGCGGGGGGTGAAGAGGCCGGGCGACGCGGCCACGACGTCGCTGTGGCCGCAGAGCATCAGCGTCCGCCCGCCGCCCGTCCCGCGCAGGCGGCCGACGACGTTCGGCCGCCCGGGCAGCGCGTCGGAGAGCTCGACCTCGAGCCCGGCCGCGGTGAGCTCCGCCGCGATCAGCTGGGCCACCGCGTGCTCGCCGGCGCCGCCCGGGACGAGCCCCGGATTCGTCGAGTCGCAGGCGACGAGCGCCGCGATCAGCTGCTCGAGCGCGTCGCTCACGCCGGTGCCGCCACGGATCCGCGCACGATCAGCTCGGTGTCGAGCCGCACGCGCCTGGGCCGCCCGGTTGCGCCGTCGAGGCGCGCGAGGATGCGCCGCCCGGCTTCGCTGCCGAGCTCTCCCGCGGGCTGCGCCACGACCGTCAGCGGCGGGTCGATCAGCGTCGTCCACTCGAGATCGTCGAATCCGACCATCGACACATCGTGAGGCACGCGCAGGCCGGCATCGCGCAGTGCATGCATCGTGCCGACGGTCATGAAGTTGTTGGAGCTGAACAACGCCGTCGGTCGCGGGTCGAGTCGGAGCAGGGCCTGCGCCGCGCGGTACCCCTCGGCACGGCTCGAGCCGCCGACCGAGATCAGCTCGGGGGCGACCGCCACGCCGGCGGCCTCGAGGGCTGCGCGGTAGCCCCGCAACCGCTCCGCCGAGCTCGCGATGACGGGCTCGTCGGTCACGATGCCGATGCGCCGGTGGCCGTGCGCCAGCAGGTGCTCGGTGGCCGCGCGCGCGCCGGCGACGTTGTCGACCGTCACGGCGTCGACCTTGAGTCCGCGCACCGTGCGGTCGAGGAGGACGACCGGAGCGGCCGCGAGCGCCGCTTCGAGGTGCGGCGAGGCCGAGCTCGAGTGCGGCGTGACCACGAGGCCGTCGACCTGCCGTGCGCGCAGCGCGGCGACCGCGGCCTGCTCGCGTGCCTCGTCCTCGTCCGAGTTGGCGAGCAGCACGGTGTAGCCACGGGCTTCGACGACGTCCGAGAGACCGCGCGCCGCCGCGGCGAAGAAGGGGTTCTCGATATCCCCGACGACGAGGCCGATGACGCCCGTCACGCCCGAGGCGAGCGCCCGGGCAACCGAGTTGGGCACGTATCCGAGCGTCCGCGCCGCGACCTCGACGCGGGCCCGGGCCTTTGCGCTGACGTAGCCGTAGCCACCGAGCGCGCGGCCGGCCGTGGCCTGGGAGACGCGCGCGAGCCGGGCGACATCGTGGATGGTCACGGCCATTCGACACGGCATCCTAGCCCCGCGCCCGGGTGGCTGGTAGCGCTCTCATGTGTCGGGCTGATAGCGTTATCACATGACGACGGCCATCGACTCCGACAAGCCCGGCGCGATCGGGATGGATGCGCTCGTCGAGCGCGCCAAGCACTCCGAGCTCTTCACGTCGCCGCGGCTCGCGGACGATCTCCGGCGCTTCCTGCGCGACCACCGCCCGGCCGCGCTGGCGCTCGCGGCAGAAGCCGTCGAGCGCGGCACCGAGACCGTGTACTTCACCGGCAGCGGCGGTTCCTGGACCGCCATGTACTCCGGCAAGTACCTGGCCGATCGCTTCACCACGCTGACCACGGACGCCGTGCTCTCCTACGAGCTGATCTGGCGCAACCCGCGCCGCCTCGGCCCGAAGGCGCTCGTGATCGCCACCTCCTACTCGGGCGAGACCGAGGACACCGTCGCCGCCGCCCGGCACGCGCGCGCAGCCGGCGCGTGGACGGTCGGGCTGATGAGCAAGGCCGACTCGACGCTGGCCGGCGAGACCGACAGCGCGATCGCGTACGACTCGACCGCCCTCTACGCGCTGCCCATGGCGGTCGTCTCGCTCTTCTCGCTCGAGGTCGCGCGCCTCCAGGGCAACCCGGCTGCCGCCGAGGTGCTGGCCGCGTTCGACGCGCTGCCCGACGCCATCGCTGCCGCGTACGCGCGCGAGCAGGCGCCGAGCCTCGAGGTCGCGCGCATGCTGCTGCCCGCGCAGGAGCTCTACTGCGTGGCAGCAGGCCCGCTCTACGGGCTCGCGTACAAGTTCGCGCTGACCGTGTTCATGGAGAACATCCGCGTGCACGGCTCGATCATCGAGAGCGCCGAGTTCCGTCACGGGCCGGCCGAGATGCTCGAGCGTCAGAGGCCGCACATGGTCTTCCTGCTGGGCACGGACGAGTCCCGCTCGATGACGGAGCGCTCGCTGCAGGTCGCACGCGATCGCGGCGCCCACACGGTCGTCTACGACGCGGCCGATCTTGGCGACGTGCATCCCCTGCTGACGCCCTTCGTGATGAAGACGCCGCTGCAGTGGCTCGTCGTCCACTCGGCGCTGCTGCGCGGAATCCTCGATCTCGACGAGCGCGTGCTGATGGGCCGGCACGTGCTGGCCGAGGGCGGCGCACGCTGGCCGTGAGCGCCTCCGCCCCCGCGGTCGCCTGCGTCGGAGACAACTGCGTCGACGTCTACGCCGACGCGGGCGGCGTCGAGCGCGTCGGCGGCAACGCGCTCAACGTCGCGCTCGAGCTCGCGCGGGCGGGGCACGCGACGGCCTACCTGGGCGCGGTCGGCAGCGACGCGCGCGGACGCCTCGTGCTCGAGGGCGCGCGCGCGGGCGGCGTGGACGTGTCGCGCGTGATCGTGGCCGAGGGCGCCACGGGCGTCACGGTCGTCGGCCACGACCAGGGCGGCGAGCGGCACTTCGTGTCCGAGGAGTACGGCGTCGCCGCCGAGTACCGCGTGTCACCCTCCGACGAGGCCCTCCTCGGCCGCTCGCGCTGGGTCCACGCGTCGCGCCAGGCCGACATGGCGAGCTGGGGCCCGGTTGTGCGTGCCGCCGGCGCACGCGTCTCGTGCGACCTGAACGACAGCGGCGACGCGCTCGCCTGCCCGGTCGAGGTGGCCTTCGCCTCCGCGGCGGACGCCGGGGACGCCGCGGCCACGGCGCTGGCGCGCGATCTGCGCGAGCACGGCGCCGAGCTCGCCGTCGTCACGCTCGGCCCGGCCGGCAGTCTGGCGCACTGCGCGGCAGGCGTCTGGCGCCAGCCGGCGATCCCGGTCGAGGTCGTCGACTCGCTCGGCGCCGGCGACGCCTTCATCGCCGGAGTCATCACGGCGCTGCTCGCAGGCGAGGATGTGCCGGCCGCGCTGCGCGCCGGCGCGCAGGCCGGGGCCGATGCGTGCACGCGGGTCGGGCTGGCCGGCGATGTCCCACACGCAGAGGTGACGAGATGAGCGAGATCCGCGCGACCACCCGTTCCACCGAGCGCTCGCAGGCGCTCTTCGCGAAGGCCCAGGAGCACCTCGCAGGCGGCGTCGGATCGGGCACGCGGTCGCCGCGCTCCGGCTGGAGGCCCGCCCCCGTCTACGTCGATCACGCGAGCGGATCGCGCGTCACCGATGTCGACGGCAACGAGTACGTCGACTACCAGATGGGCCAGGGCCCGCTGATCCTCGGCCACCGCCCGCCGAGCGTGCTGGCGGCCGTCACGCGCACGATCAACGAGCGCGGCTCGCTGTTCGCGCTCGCCCACGATCTCGAGGCGAGGGCCGCCGACGCGGTCAGCGCGCGCATGCCCTCGATGGAGACGCTGCGCTTCGGCAACTCGGGCAGCGAGTGCGTCTCGTACGCCCTGCGCTTCGCGCGCGCCGCGACCGGGCGTACGCTCGTGCTGCGCTTCGAGGGCTGCTATCACGGCTGGACCGACGGCATCCACTGGTCCGCGCATCCCTCGCTCGACGAGGCCGGCCCGGCCGGCGCACCGGCGGTCGTGCCGGCCACGACCGGCATCCCGCCGCAGATCGCCGAGACGCTGGCCGTCGCGCCGTTCAACGACATCGACGCGGTCGAGCGCATCTTCGCCGAGCGCGGCGATCAGATCGCCGCCGCGATCATCGAGCCGATCATGGGGAACGGCGGCGGCGTCTTTCCCGTCCCGGGCTTCCTCGAGCGGCTGCGCGAGTTGACGACCCGGCACGGCTCCGTGCTGATCTTCGACGAGGTGCTGACCGGCATGCGCGTGGGGCCTGGCGGCGCGCAGGGGCTGCTCGGGATCACGCCCGACCTGACGGTGCTCGCCAAGGCCCTGGCGGCGGGGTTCCCGGTGGCGGCCGTGGGTGGCCGCCGCGACCTCATGGACGTCATCGTCAGCGGCCGCACGATGCACGGCGGCACCTACAACTCGAACGCGATGGCGTGCGCGGCCGTGATCGCCGCCACCGAGGCCACGGGCCGGCCCGGCTTCTACGAGGAGCTGCTGGCGCGCGGCGACCGCCTCGCCGAGGGCCTCGTCGCGCTCGCCCGCGAGGCGGGCTTCGACGACGCGTGCCACACGGGCGTCGGCTCGATGTTCCAGCTCTGGCTGGGCGGCCCGGCACCCACCGACTACCGCACCGGGCAGGCGCTCGTCGCCGAGAGCCCGTTCCCGACGTTCTTCGCGGAGATGCTCGAGCAGTGCGTCATCGTCCAGCCGCCGCAGGAGGGTCTCTTCCTGATGTCCGGGGCACACACCGACGACGACGTCGAACGCACGCTCGAAGCAGCTGCCGCGTCCATGCCCGCCGTCGCGCGCGCTGCCGAGGAGGGGCGCGTGGGGCCATCCGGCGGGGTCCGGTGACAACAAGGAGGACGGCATGAGGGCGCTCCCGACCTGGGCCCTGCTGGGTCTGACCACCGCGGTGCTGGCCGCCGCCTCCGTCGGCGCGCCGACGGCCGGCGCCGATACGCCCGTCAACGGCGGCACGCTGAAGGCCGGCATCGCCGACAACCCCGATCACCTCGATGCCGGCCTCTCGTACGCCACCGAGGGCTGGGAGATCCTCGAGGCCACGGGCGATGGGCTGCTCGCGTTCCGGCGGGCGCCCGGCGCCGCCGGCGCGCAGATCGTGCCCGACATCGCGGCGGCCATGCCGGCGGTCTCGGATGGCGGCAAGACG
>CAZYYP010000177.1:0-7372 GCA_964651695.1 uncultured Gaiellales bacterium
ACCTCGAGCTCCTCCCGCCGGCCGAGATAGCCCAGCCAGTCAAAGCCTGACTGCACGGAACGGGGTCTGACCCGGCACGGTGCGGGTCTGACCCCGGAGCGTGCGGACCTGGCACCGCGGCGTGCGGACCGCGTGATGCCTGTGCCCATGAGGTTCTTGACGGCTGTCCTCGCGCGTCGCCGAGCGGGGCGTCCGCACTCTGCATGGGGAGCGCGTCGCCTCGCCGGGCCGGGCGAGGAGACTTCTCGCATGCCTGGGGCGCTTGGCCGTCTGCACGCTCCGGTGCCAGGTCCGCACGCTCGGGTGCCAGGTCCGCACGCTCTGGGGTCAGACCCCGATACGTGCATCCCACCGATACGTGCATCGGCGCCGCCCAGTGGAGGGGCCGCTCAGTAAGATCGGCCGGATGAGGATCCTGCTCGTCGGCTCGGGCGGGCGGGAGCACGCGCTTGCGCAGGCGCTCGCCGCGAGCCCCACCCGGAGCGAACTGCACTGCGCGCCCGGCAACCCGGGCATCGCCCGCATCGCCACCTGCCATGACGTGGCGGTGGACGATGTCGGCGGGCTCGTTGCGCTCGCCCACCACCTCGAGGCGGGGCTCGTCGTGATCGGCCCCGAGTTGCCGCTCGTGCTCGGCCTCGGGGATGCGCTGCGCCGCGCGCGGATCCCCGTGTTCGGGCCGTCCGCCGGCGCCGCGCTCGTCGAGGGCTCGAAGGCGTTCTCGAAGAAGCTGATGGCCGCCGCCGGCGTGCCGACTGCGCGCTACTCGGCGTGTACCGACGTCGACGCGGCGCGGCGGGCGGTCGACGAGCTCGGCGGCGCGTGCGTCGTGAAGGCCGATGGTCTCGCCGCCGGCAAGGGCGTCACCGTGTGCCCCGATCGCGAGGCGGCCCTGGCCGCGATCGAGGCGAGCCTCGTCGGCGGGGCGTTCGGCGAGGCGGGATCCACGGTCGTGATCGAGGAGCTCCTGGTCGGCGACGAGGTCTCGCTGCTCGCGCTCTGCCACGGCCAGACCGCGCGACCGCTCGCCGCCGCACAGGACTTCAAGCGCGTGGGGGACGGCGACACCGGGCCGAACACGGGCGGGATGGGCGCGTACTCGCCCGTCCCCTGGTTCGACGCGGTGGCGACGGCCGAGGCCGCCAGGCTCGTGCACGAGCCGCTGCTGGCCGAGCTCGCGCATCGCGGCATCCCCTTCTCGGGCTGTCTCTACGCGGGGCTCATGCTGACCGCCGACGGGCCGCGCGTGCTCGAGTACAACGTGCGCTTCGGCGACCCGGAGACCCAAGCGCTGCTGGCGCGCCTCGACGGCGATCTCGCCGTGGCGCTCGCTGCGATCGCGCACGGCGCGCCGGAGGACGTCGCGCTCGGCGTGCGCGGCGACGCCGCGGTCACGCTCGTGCTCGCGGCGCCCGGGTATCCCGAGGCCACGCGAACGGGGCAGCCGATCGAGGGCATCGAGCGGGCCGAGGCGCTCGAGGGCGTGACCGTCCAGCACGCGGGGACGGCCCTGCGCGACGGGCAGCTCGTCGTCGCCGGCGGCCGCGTGCTCGGTGTCACCGCCCTCGCCCCTACGCTCTCGATCGCACGCGAGCGCGCCATGGCGGGCGCTCGCGAGATCGCATTCGACGGCAAGCAGGTGCGGAGCGACATCGCCCTGCGGGCAGCCCAGGAGGCAGAACGTGTCTGACACACCCACACCCACACCGGCCGAGATGGAGCAGTTGATCCCCGGGCTCGAATCGACCGGCCCGCTGATCGGCATCCTGATGGGATCGGAGTCCGACCGGCCGGTGATGGAGAAGGCCTGCGCCGAGCTCGACGCGCGCGCCCTCTCGTACGAGATCCGCGTCATCTCGGCGCATCGCAATCCCAAGGAGGTCGCCGCCTATGCCGAAGGCGCCGCCCTGCGCGGCATCCGCGTGCTGATCTGCGGAGCCGGAATGGCCGCGGCACTTCCCGGCGTCGTCGCGGCCTACACCGAGCTGCCGGTGATCGGCGTCCCGATCGCATCGGGCGGGCTCGGGGGCATGGATGCCCTGCTCGCGATCTCGCAGATGCCGCCAGGCGTGCCCGTCGGCTGCATGGCCATCGGCGGTGCGCGCAACGCCGCGATCTTCGCGTCGCGCATCCTCGCCCAGGGCGGGACGCCGATCGTCGACGGGGAATGAGCGCGTTCGGCACACCCGAGGAGGCCGCGCGGGCGATCGCGCTCGCGGGGGAGCGCGCGGGGGCGTTCCGGCGCGACGTCGGCGACCTGCCCGCGGCGCTCGTGCTCGGCGCCGACGAGAAGGCGCGCTACCGCGTGCCACTGCCGCGCACGGGCGCGGGGCTCGAAGCCACGATCGAGCGCGTCGCCGGCGAGGTGCTGCCGCGCTCGCTCTCGCACTCGCATCCGCGCTCGTTCCCGTTCATCGATGGCTCGGGCCTCGAGGCCGGCGTCGCGGCTGCGGTTCTGGCCGCGGCGCTCGATGCGAATCTCGGCTCGGGCACGGGCGCGGCCAGCGAGGTCGAGGCGGTCGCGTGGCGGTGGCTCGCCGAGCTGATCGGCTTCCCGGCCGGTGGAGGGCACTTCACGAGCGGGGGCACGCACGCCAACCTCACCGGTCTCGCCGCGGCGCGCGCACGTGCGCTGCCGACGGCGCGCGAGCACGGCGTGACGCCCGGATCGGCCGCCGTCTACGCGTCGGAGCACGCGCACAACTCGATCGGCCGCGCCTGCGACGTGCTCGGGATGGGTCGCCGTGCGCTGCGCGTCATCCGCTGCGACGACGCCTTCCGGGTGCGTCCGGACGAGCTCGCCCGCGCCATCGAGACCGATCGCGCCGCCGGCGTGACGCCCGTTGCGGTCGTGGGCGTCGCCGGCACGACGAGCACCGGAGCCGTCGACCCGCTCGACGCCATCGCGGATGTCTGCGCCGAGCACGGCGTGTGGTTCCACATCGATGGCGCGTACGGCGCCCCGGCGGCCGCGGCGCCGAGCACGGCGGCGCTCTTCGCGGGCCTCGGGCGGGCGGACTCCGTGGCGATCGACCCGCACAAGTGGCTGTACCTGCCCAAGTCGGTCGGTTGCGTTCTCGTGCGCGACGGCAACGTGCTCGCCGAGGCGTTCGCCGATGACGCGGCCTATCTCGAGAACGTCGGCGAGGGCCCCTTCGACATGCCGGTCTGGCCGGTCTGGCAGGGCATCGAGGTGACGCACAACTTCCGCGGGCTCGCACCGTGGATGGCATTCACGGCCTACGGCGCCGACGCCATGGTGGCCGCGATCGAGAACGACGTGCGGCTCGCGCGGCTGCTTGCCGACGCGGTCCGGAACGCGCCCGATCTCGATCTGCTCGACGAGCCGCAGCTCTCGGTGGTCGTCTACCGCCACCACCCCCCGGGCCTCGACGATCCCGCGGCGCTCGACGCCCACAACCGCGCCCTGCTCGACGCCATGCAGCGCGACGGGCGCGTGCTCACCTCGGGTACGACGATCCGCGGGGCGTTCGCGCTGCGGCCGTGCATGACGCACCACCGCTCGACCGATGCCGACGTGCTCGCGCTCGCCGAGGTCGCCCGCGAGCTCGGCGCGGGGCTCGCTCCTTCTATGCTGCCAGGGTGATTGCCCGTTACTCGCTCCCACGGCTTGCAGCCATCTGGAGCGACGAGGGGCGCCTCGCGTGCTGGCTCGAGGTCGAGATCGCAGCGCTGGCAGCCTGGCAGGAACTGGGCATCGTTCCCGCAGGCGCCGTGCACGCCGTACGCGAGCGGGCGCACGTCGACGCCGTGCTCGTCGAGCGCGCCAAGGAGATCGAGAAGCGCACCCACCACGACGTGATCGCCTTCACCGAAGCGGTCGCCGAGCAGGTGGGTGAGGAGTCGCGCTGGTTCCACTACGGCCTCACGTCGTCGGATGTCGTCGACACGGGGCTCGCACTCCAGTTGCGTGCCGCGGGTGACGAGCTGATCGCCGAGATCGATCGCGCGCTCGCTGCGGTGCTCGAGCGCGCCCTCGAATACCGCGGCACTCCGTGCATGGGCCGCACGCATGGCGTGCACGCCGAGCCGACGACATTTGGCCTCAAGCTGCTCGGCTGGTGGTACGACCTGGTGCGCAGCCGTGAGCGGGTCGAGCGCGCCTTCGAGCGCGTCGCGGTCGGCAAGCTCTCCGGTGCGGTCGGCGCCTACGGCAACGTCGATCCCCGGGTCGAGGCCTCCGCGCTCACGGCGCTCGGACTGGCGCGCGAGGACGTCGCGACGCAGGTCGTCGGCCGCGATCGCCATGCGGAGCTGCTCGCTGCGCTCGCGATCCTCGGCAGCTCGCTCGACCGCTTCGCGACCGAGATCCGCCATCTGCAGCGCAGCGAGGTGCGCGAGGCAGCGGAGCCGTTCGCGCGCGGGCAGAAGGGCTCCTCGGCCATGCCCCACAAGCGCAACCCGATCACCTGCGAGCGCATCAGCGGTCTCGCGCGCGTGCTGCGCGGCAACGCGCTCGTCGGCTTCGAGAACGTGCCGCTGTGGCACGAGCGCGACATCTCCCATTCCTCCGCCGAGCGCGTCGTGCTGACCGACTCGACGACGCTCGCGCACTACCTGCTCGACCGCTTCGCGTGGGTCATCGAGGGCCTCGAGGTGTATCCCGAGCGCATGCGGCGCAACATCGACGCGGCCCACGGACTGACGTTCTCGGGCAGCGTCCTGCTCGCGCTCGTCGAGGCCGGTCTTACCCGCGAGGCGGCCTACGCGATCGTGCAGCGCAACGCGCTGCGCGCGTTCGAGGAGGAGCTGCCGCTGCGGGACCTGCTCGAGCACGACCCCGAGGCGGCGGCGCTGCTCGACGCCGCCGCGCTCGACCGCATCTTCGACCTCGACGCCGCCCTGCGCCACGCCGGCGTCGCATTCGACCGCCTGGAGGCTGCCCATGTCTAGCTCGCTCGCCCTCGAACATCTCGCCTCGGGCAAGGTGCGGGAGATCTACGACGCGGGCGACCGGCGTCTGCTCCTGGTCGCGTCGGACCGCATCTCGGCCTTCGACGTCATCCTGCCGACGCCGATCCCGGACAAGGGCCGCGTGCTCACGGCGCTCTCGCTCTACTGGTTCGCGCTGACGGGCGACATCGTCCGCAACCACGTCATCTCGGCGAAGCTCGAGGACTTTCCCGAGGGCGCGCGCGATCCGGAGCTCGCCGGGCGCTCCCTGCTCGTGCGCCGGCTCGAGATGCTGCCGCTCGAGTGCGTCGTCCGCGGGTATCTCGCCGGCTCCGGCTGGAAGGAGTACGGCCGCTCCCGCTCGGTCTGCGGGATCCCGCTGCCCGAGGGGCTGCGCGAGGCCGACAAGCTGCCGCGCACGCTCTTCACGCCGTCGACGAAGGCCACCGAGGGTCACGACGAGAACATCACGCCCGCGCAGGGCATGGAGCTGATCGGCGAGGAGCGCTACCGCGAGGTCGAGCGCGCCTCGATCGCGCTCTACGAGCGCGCCGCCGCCTCGGCGCTCGAGCGCGGCATCATCCTCGCCGACACGAAGTTCGAGTTCGGCATCGACGCCGACGGCTCGCTCGTCGTCGGCGACGAGGTGCTGACGCCCGACTCCTCGCGCTTCTGGCCGGCCGACACCTACGCGCCCGGCTCCTCGCCGGCGTCGTTCGACAAGCAGTACGTGCGCGACTGGCTCGAGACTCAGGACTGGGACAAGACCGCGCCCGGGCCGGAGCTGCCGGACGCGGTGCGCGACGGCACGGCCGCGCGCTACCGCGAGGCCTACGAGCGACTCGCCGGACGCCCGTTCGCGAGCTATCTCGACGAGATGGGGGTGCGCGCGTGAAGGTGACGGTGCTCGTCCGGCCCAAGGAGGGCATCCTCGATCCGCAGGGCGAGGCCATCCGCCAGGCGCTGACCACGCTCGGCTATCCCGCGAGCTCCGTGCGCGCGGGCCGGGTCTTCGACGTCGAGCTCGACGTCGAGGACGCCGCGGAGGCCGAGCGGATCGGCCGTGAGGCGGCCGACCGCGTGCTCGCGAACGGGCTCATCGAGGGGTACGAGGTCGTCCTCGGATGACGCGCATCGGCGTGATCTCGTTCCCCGGCACCTGCGACGACCGCGATGCGCTGCGCGCGGTCGAGCTCGTGGGCGGGGAGCCGGTGGCGCTCTGGCACGCCGATGCCGATCTGAACGGCTGCAGCGGGGTGATCGTGCCGGGCGGGTTCTCGTACGGCGACTACCTGCGCGCAGGCGCCATCGCCCGCTTCGCGCCGATGATGCGCGAGGTCGAGGCCTTCGCGGCGGCGGGCGGGCCCGTGCTCGGCATCTGCAACGGCTTCCAGGTGCTGTGCGAGGCGGGCCTCCTCCCCGGCGTCCTGCGACCCAACCACCACGGGCGCTTCGTGTGCCGCGACGTCGACCTCGTCGTCCAGCACGCGGGCTCGCCATGGCTCGCGGGCCTCGAGCCGGGCGCGGTTCTGCGGATCCCGGTCAAGCACCACGACGGCGCGTGGTATGCGCCGCCCGGCGAGTACGAGCGTATCGAGGCCGCCGGCCAGGTGGCGCTGCGCTATGCCGAGAACCCGAACGGCGCGCTGGCCGACGTCGCATGCGTCACGAACGAGGCCGGCAACGTCTGCGGCCTGATGCCGCACCCCGAGCACGCGATCGACGAGCTGCTCGGCCCCGTCGGCGGCCGGCCGTTGCTGAAGGGCCTGATGGCGCTCGCCAAGGCTCACCGCAACGCCGTCGCCGCTGCGGTCTGAGCCCCGCTTCAGGCGATCAGGGTGCCGCTCTGGTAGCCGCTCGCCAGCGGCGCGAGCCGCTCGGAGAGCTGCGCGACGGCTGCCGGGGCGATCCTCCACCGGCCGAGCGGCCGCGCCTCGGTGTCGTCGAGCGCGAAGGCGATGAAGGCGAGCGTGATGACGTGGGCCGGCAGGTGGAGGAGGCCGGTGATGGCGCGGGTCTCCGTCTGCTGCGGCGCGACGATCGTCGAGGCATCCCGCGCGTCGCGCTTGAGGACGGCGTCGGTCACGCGGACGCGCCGCCCCGCAAACTGGATCGCGACCGACTCGGACGTCCGCCAGCGCCAGGGGGAGAAGCGCGCGCGGAGCTCGAGTTCACGCGCCGGCTCGTCCGGCTGCAGGCCCCAGTGTGTCTCGCCGCCGTGGGTCAGGAGGGCGACCACGCGGACCTCGGCCGGAGCGGCGAGCCTGAACGCCACCTCCCACTCGAGATGCTCGGCCCGGCGCGGCGGATCGGTCGTGACGGGCGTGCTGCGCCACTCGGCCGCCACCGTCACCGGCATCTGCGTGGGGTGTTCCACCCCCGCACCATGGCGGACTGCTACCGCCGGCGCGGCGCGACGAGGTCGAACGAGTCCTCGACGAGCTCCTCGATCAGCGCC
>CAZYYP010000178.1:0-7362 GCA_964651695.1 uncultured Gaiellales bacterium
GGTGTGAGCGCGTCGCCGGGTATCGGTCGGACCCTCAACACCCTGAATCGCCACCCGCTGGCGGGTGGCGCTCGCTTTGGCGCTGCCTCACGCTTGCCCCTCCAGTTGCCGGGTGTTGGCGTGGTCGCCGGGGCCAGGCCCCCTGCGTTCGCAGTGACGGGGTAGTGCGTATCGTCGGGCGCTCCTGCCCCCGTGGTCCCAGTCCCGAGCCCGGGCTTTCGGCCGAGCGGCCAAGTGGCACTCGCCGCGAGTGCCACTTGGCCGCTCCCGCGCGTCAGCTCAGGACCCGACGACGAGCCCGCCGAAGCCGGCGGGCATCGCGCCGGCGGCGCCGAGCGGCGTGAGCGAGCCGTTCCCGCCGATCTTGAACGCGCTGATCTGGCCGGTGGTGCCGCCGTTCACGTAGAGGTAGCGATCGTTCGAGATCGCCTCGTCGAGCGGGTGGGTGCCCGCCGCCAGCTGCGCCGTGGCGCCGCCGGGGGTGACGAGCGAGAGCGTGCCGTTCCGATCCTCGGAGTAGGCCGAGATGGCGTCGGTCGCCGCGTCGGCCGTGAAGGTGTAGCGGCCGTTGCTCGTCGAGGTGGCCCAGCACGCCGCGCCCTGGCCGTTCACGAGCGATGCCGTGATCGGGGCGAACGGGGTGAGCGCATACGAGGTGAGGGCGCTTGCACCCGCCTCGGTCACGTTGAGCGAGTCGTGCTTGCCGAACGAGAACCCGAATGGCGCCGCGCCGGCGGATGCGTGCGCGGTGCCGGCCCCGGCTCGGCCCCAGCGGTCGACCGGGTAGGTCTCGATGGTGTTGGCGCCCTTCTCCGAGACGACGAGCTGATCGCCGGCCGGCGTGAAGGAGACCTGGACGGCACCCGCCGTCGTGCTCGAGAGCGGCTGGGTCGCGCCGCTCAGCGGGATCAGGCCGTGGCGGCGCAGCAGGAACCCGGAGATGTTGCCGGTGCCGCCCGAGTTGAGCACGTAGACGACGCCATCGTGGATCGTGACGCTGTTGGGCGTCGTGCCACCCGAGGGCACACGGTCGACGAGCACGAGGTGCCCGCCGTGGATGCGGAAGGCCGAGACGTCGTTCGAGCCGGCGTTCACGGCGAGCAGCCAGTCGTGGTCGATGGCGAGCGCGCCCTGCGAGCCGAGGCCCGCCGCGCCGGTGCCGGCGCCGCCGGTGAGGTAGGCGTCGCCCGGCGTCAGGGTGCCGTCCGGGGCCTGGTTGAAGACCTGCACGGTGTTGGCCGCCGCGTTGGACTCGGTGTAGACCGAGCCGCCGCCGTGGGCGGACGCGGACGCCGGGGCGATCGCGGCCAGGCCGGCGACCGCGAGTCCGGCGAGCCGCCGGGAGGTGATCTGCAACCGCATGTGGATCCTTTCGTGGTGGGACGGATGGGTCACCGTCGCACGGGATGTGGCCTCCGTTGCGGCTCTCGCGGGCATGTTCAGCGCGTGTTCAGGCGCCGTTCACGAGCGCCGCTCCGGTGGGGCTGCGAGTTCACCTCTCCGTAATCTCCGGCGCGGCACAATGGACGGGTGGACAGCGTGCGCACCGTGCTCGTCGTGGATGACGAGCCCCCCGTCCGCGACATCGTCGGCCAGTACCTCGCCCGCGACGGCTATCGCGTCGTCGCGACCGGCGACGGCCGCGAGGTGATGGATCTGATCGCGCGCGAGTCGCCCGACCTGGTCGTGCTCGACGTGATGCTGCCGGGCACCGGTGGCCTCGAGCTCTGCCGGGCGATCCGCTCGCGCGGATCCATTCCGGTGATCCTGCTGACAGCCCGCAGCGAGGAGACCGACCGTATCGTCGGCCTCGAGCTCGGTGCCGACGACTACGTCACCAAGCCGTTCTCGCCGCGCGAGCTCGTGGCGCGGGTACGCGCCGTGCTGCGGCGCTCGGCGGATGGAGCGGCGCCCGAGTTGCTCGTGCTCGGCGAGCTCGAGATCGATCTGCCGGCGCGGGAGGTGCGCCTGCGCGGCGACGACGTACGGCTCGCCGCGCGCGAGTTCGACCTGCTCGCGTTCCTTGCTCGCAACCCGCGCCGCGTGTTCACGCGCGAGCAGATCATGCAGAGCGTCTGGGGGTACACGGCGGCGATCGACACGGGCACGCTGTCGGTGCACGTGCGCCGGCTGCGCGAGAAGATCGAGGACGACCCGAAGACGCCGCAGCGCCTCGAGACGGTCTGGAACGTCGGCTACCGCTTCGTCGCCTGATGGGCCCGTTCGCACTCACGCTGGCGCTCTGCTCGCTCGTCGCCGGTATCGCCGGGGGCCTCGCACTGCGGCTGCTGCCGACGCTGCGTCTGCGCCTCGCGGGTCTGGCGCTGCTCGCCTCGGGGCTGCCGCTCGCCGCGGTCGTCGCGTCGGGGCTGATCATGTTCGACACCCGCCACGACGCGTGGGTCACGGTCGTCGCCGCCGCGGCGTCGGCCGCGGCGCTCGCCGGCGCCCTGCTCGTCTCGCGCTCGATCTCGCTGCCGCTGCGTTCGCTCAGGCGCACGGCCCGGCGCCTCGCCGACGGCGAGCTCGATGCCCGGGCCGAGATCTCCGGCCCGAGCGAGCTGCGCGAGGTGGCCCTGGTGGTCAACGAGATGAGCACCGCCCTGGACGGACTGCTGCGGGCACAGCGCGAGCTGGTCGCCGCGGCGAGCCATGATCTGCGCACGCCGCTCACCAACCTGCGCGCCGCCGCCGAGGCGCTGGAGGACGGCGTCGGCGACCGCGCCCTGCACCTCGCCTCGCTGCAGGCGCAGGTCGCGCGCATGACGCTGCTCGTCGACGATCTGCTCGATCTCTCGCGCCTCGACGCGGGTGTCGTCCCGCTCGACCTCGCCGAGACCGAGCTCGAGCCGCTGCTCGACGACTGCCTCGCGCTCTATGCCGCCGACGCGCGCACCGCGCACGTCGTGCTCGAGCGCGAGTGCCCGCCGGGACTGCGCGGCCGCTGCGATCCGCTCCAGCTGGGCCGCGTGCTCTCGAACCTCGTCGGCAACGCCATCCGTCACACGCCGCCGGGCGGTCGCGTCCTGATCAGTGCGCGCCCGGGCGTCGAGGTGAGCGTGATCGACACCGGGACGGGACTCCCGCCCGGTTCCGGCGAGCGCGTCTTCGAGCGCTTCTGGCGCGGCGACGAGAGCCGCGGCGCGGGCGGCACCGGGCTCGGGCTCGCGATCGCCCGGGCGATCGTCGAGCTCCACGGCGGCACGATCCGCGTGGGAGACGCACCGGGCGGCGGTGCGTGCTTTACCTTCACACTGCCCTGAGCGCACGGAGAGCTCGCGACAGGCCCGGTAGCGGGCGCCGTACACCGCTGAGGTCTCGCCCCGCGGGACGATCGCCTCGCCGAGTGTCACGAGGCGCCCGATCTCGCTCGCTCATCGCGCCCGACGGTAGCGCTGGCGGCTATTCCGGCGAGGTTTTCGCGGGCGCGCGCTCGACCCACTTCGAGTGGTGCTTGCGCGCCCACTCCTCGTCGACGTCGCCGAGCGTCATGCCGCGCAGTGCGTGTCGGGTGGCGGGATGCAGCACGGCCAGGTAGAGGTGGCCGGCGATGAGGAACATGAGGATGAGCGTGCCCCAGTCGTGCACCATCACGGTGCCCGCGAAGCGGTAGGTCGTGTCGCGCTCGCCGTACCAGAGCAGGCCGCCGGTGACGTACATCGCGAGCATGAGACCGCCGATCAGCGACGCATTGAGCTTCTGGCCGGCGTTGAAGCGTCCTTGCGGTGGCGCGGGTTGTCCGGTCACGATCCGCCCGGGTGCGCCGCGCAGCCAGCGCCCGTCGTCGGCGTCGAAGCGATCGATCTCGCGCGCGCTGCGCGCGAGCGAGCGGCGGTCGCCGAGCAGCGTGACGATCACGAGCCCCGCGGCGAGCGCGATCGCGCTCCCGATGTGCCAGGCCTTGGCGGTGGGGCGGTCGAGGATGCCCTGAAACGCCGACACGCTCAGGCAGAGGCCGGTGAAGAGCATCGCGAAGAACGTCGCCGCCAGCACCCAGTGGGCCGCGCGCTCCGTCCGCGAGAAGCGCGGGACGCGGTTCCTAGCCATAGCCGTTCGACTTGCCGACCCAGGCGTCGGTGTCGTAGCCGCGCTGCTCCCAGTAGCCGGGCGTCTGCACGGCGTCGAAGCGCAGCTCGCGCACCCACTTGACGTTCTTGTAGCCGTACATGCTCGGGAGGATGAGCCGCAGCGGCGCCCCGTGGGAGCGCGTGAGCGGCTTTCCGTCCTGCCGGCGCGCGAGCATCGCGTTCGGTTCGCGGAACTGCTCCAGCGAGATCTGGTCGATATAGGGGGTCTCGAGCGACTGCAGCGAGACGAACTTCGCCGCGGCCTTCGGGCGCACGAGGTCGATGATCGTCTGCGACCGGATCCCCTCCCAGTGCACGTTGTCGACCGACCAGCCGGTCACGCAGTGGAAGGTGCTCGTCTGCTGCTCGCCGGGGAGCGCGGCCACATCGCTCCAGCGCAGGCGCTGGGGGCGCTCGACGAGGCCGGTGATGCTGAGCTCGAACGTCGCCGGGTGGAACGTCGGCATCGGCGACTGGACGTTGTAGATGCGCCAGCCGCCGCCGAGCCCCGGGAGCACGTCGCCGAGGGCGGTGGAACTGGGCACCGCGCTCGAGAGCAGGCGGCTGAGCTTGGGGGCGAGCGCGATGCCGCCGATGCCCGCCGCGAACGTGCCGAGCAGCGCGGCGCGCCCGATCGGGAGGCCTTCGCGCGGGGTCGGTGTGGGCCGCTCCATACCCCCAAGGTACCGCGCGCGCGGCGCATGTCCCAGGCCGCGGGCATCGAGTTCACCCCAGGTTCATCAATCGCCCGTGATGCGGATCTCGCCGTCGCCGGTCGCGATCACCACGGCGCGCAGCCCTCCGCCCGCGCCGTCCGCCCGTGCGGGCACGTCTTCGCCGATCCAGTCGTCCAGTTCTGCAGGCGTACAGCCGACCTCGACCCGCGCGAGACCGCGCACGTCGACCGCGTGGGGAGCGTCCAGCAGACCTGGTCGCAGCGTGGGTGCGTCCCATGCGATGAAGAACGGCCTGGCACCGAGCGCCGAGTCGCGTCCCGCCAGCCGCCACGTCAGCCGCGAGCCGTCGGGCAGCTCGCGCCCGCCGGGCTCGAGCGCGAGATCGAGCCGGCGTGCGACGCCCTCGATGTCGGCCGTCTCGCAACACCAGCCCATGAGCGGATCGCCCGTGGCGGTGTGCGCCAGGAGCCAGCGACCCATCGGATCGCGCAGCGCGTCGTTCTCATCGCTGACGCCGATGATCTCGAGATAGGCCCCGGCGAGCGGGACGATGCGGTTGTACGTGCCCCAGCCCGGGTGTCGCCCACCTGGCAGCGATGCGAGGCCGTGGCGTTCCCAGAGCCGGTCCGCCACCGCTTCGACGTCACGCGCCCCGATGATCGCGTGGTCGATCCGCACGCGCGCGCCTAGGCCGGGCCGTCCTCGTGGATCGACGTCAGGGCCGTGCCCACCGTCACGACCGCGTCCTTCTCGACGAGCAGCGGCCCGAGCACGCCCGCGACGGGCGCGGTGACCTCGGCATCCACCTTGTCGGTCTCGACGAGGCAGATCGCGTCGTCGACCTCGACCCGATCGCCCTCCTGCTTGAGCCATTCGACGAGTGTGGCGTCGAGCATCGTCAGGCCCCATTTGGGCAGCACCACGGGCGTTTCGCTCACTCCGTACCTCCGCGTCGGGCCGTCCTTGCCCGGCCGATGATGCCATGCCCGTCGCGGCGCGCGGAGGGCTCGCCCGCGTCATCCGTCGCATGGGCTTGTCGAGCAGACCACTGGACTGTACCCTCACGCCACGCCGCAATCCCCGGCGGCGCCCCAACGTCGGAAAGCGAGGTGGTCATGGAGGGTTCCACCATGGTCGAGCCCACTCACGGACTCGCCCGGAATGCCCTCGGTCTGCCCCAGGTGTTGTTCTGCATCGTCACCGGCTGTGCGCCGATCGCGGCGATGCTCTTCAACGACTACTGGGCCGTCTACGGCGGCGGCTGGGCTGCACCGAGCGCCTTCATCATGGCGACCGTCGCCTTCACCGTCTTCTCCGTCGGGTACGTCGCGATGGCTCGCCGTGTGACCGCGGCGGGCGGCTTCTACAGCTTCACGTCGCACGGCTTCGGGCAGAGCATGGGAATGGGCGTCGCGTTGCTGATCGCCGCGTGTTACACGCTCTTCGCAGCGGGGGTCACCGGCGTCACGGCCTACTTCGCAAACGCCACGTTCAACGACTGGTTCAGCGTGGACATCCCGGTCTGGGTATGGGAGTTCGGCACGCTCGGCATCATGGTCCTGCTCGCCTTCTTCCACATCGAGCTCACCGCGAAGATCCTCGGGTTCTTCCTGGCGATCGAGGTGACGGCGTTGCTCGTCTTCGCCGTCGCCACCCTGTTCCAGCCGAAACACGGCCTCGTGCTCGATGGGCTGCTGCCATGGAACTTCTTCGACAGTACGGGGAACGGCACCAAGGCGGCCTTCAAGACAGCGACCGTCGGTGCCGGGTTCTTCGGGGCGTTCTGGTCATGGATCGGCTTCGAGATGGCGCCGAACTACGCCGAGGAATCCAGGGATCCGAAGAAGATCATGGGCCCGGCGACGTACATCTCCGTGATCGGGCTCGGCGTCCTGTACACCTTCGTGACCTGGATGCTCGTGGTCGCGTACGGCAAGTCCGGCATCATCCCCGGCCTCCAGGCGCAGACCGCCGGCAACGTCGCATCCGTGTTCTATCCGGCCACGGATCGTGCGATCGGTCTCAACCTCGGCAGCGAGTCGATCCTGACACGTGCCTTCGAGCTGACGATCGTCACGGGCTCCTTCGCATGTCAGCTCGCGTTCTTCAACACGGCCACGCGCTACTTCTTCTCGATGGGTCGCGAGGGGGTGCTGCCGAAGAGTCTCGGCAAGACGCATCCCACGCATCACAGCCCGTACTACTCGAGCTCGCTCGTGGGCGTGTTCTGCGGTCTGATCATGGCCGGGTTCCTGGCCTACAACTCGAGCGCGCTCGGAGCGCTCTTCTACCTCGGCACGTGGGTTCCGATGATGGGCAACATGGGCATCCTGAGCGTCATGGCGCTCGTGTCACTGGCGATCATCCGCTACTTCGCCGTCACGGCGAAGGACGGTCAGAACTGGTGGACCACCATCGTCGCGCCGGTCCTCGCGTGCGCCGCGATGATCGTCGCCACGTACCTCCTGATCAAGTACCGCACGACGCTCGGAGGTGCCAGCGGCGTCCCGTTCGTGACGTGGATGTGGCTGCCGCCGCTCGTCGTGTTCCTGGTCGGCATCGGACTCGCGCAGCTCTACAAGGCGCGTGACCGTGCCCGCTTCGAGGGCATCGGCCGC
>CAZYYP010000179.1:0-7293 GCA_964651695.1 uncultured Gaiellales bacterium
CGCTCAGTGGGTGCGCGTCACCTTCGTCAGGCCGGGCGGGCGGTCGGGGTTGCGTCCGCGGAGCACGGCGAGGCGCTCGGCGACGAGTTGCGCGGGCACGATCAGGGCGATCGGGGCGATCTCCTCACACAGGCCCTCGGCCGCCGGGAGCGCCCGGCCGGGGCCGATCGAGACGACCGGCGAGCCGGCGGCGGCCAGCTCGCGCTCGAGGTCGTCGACATCGCCCGCCAGCGGACCGCCTGCATGCAGTACGAGCGCGGGCAGGCCGAGCGCGGCCGCGCGCGGTCCGTGACGGAGGTCGGCGGCGCTGAAGCCCTCGGCCCACAGCCCGGTCACCTCCTTGAGCTTGAGCGCCGCCTCGAGTGCCGCCGGGTAGGCGTAGCCGCGCGCGATGCAGACCGCCGCCTCGGCGTCGAGCAGCGTGCGAGCCGCCGTGTCGACCAGCTCGTCCGGCAGGGCGACTGCTGCCGCAAGCGCTGCGGGGAGGGCCTGCAGCGGCGACGCGAGGTCGCCGGCGCCGAGTGCCCGGGCGAGCTCGGCGATCACCGCGAGCGCCGTCGTGAACGTCTTCGTGGCCGCGACCGACTGCTCCTCGCCCGCCGAGGTCACGAGTGCGTGCCCGACCGAGGCCGCGAGCGGCGAGTCCGGCTCGTTGGTGAGCGCGGCGGTGAGCGCGCCGCGACCCGCCGCGAATGCCAGCGCGGCGACGATCTCGGGGGTCTCGCCCGACTGCGAGACGCCGAGCACAAGCGCACGCGAGAGATCCACCAGCGGGCGGTAGGTCGTGTAGAGCGAGGGCGCCGCGAGGCTCGCCGAGAGCGCGCAGCGCGCCTCGAGCAGGTAGCGCGCGTAGATGGCGACGTGATCGGAGGTGCCGCGCGCGACCAGCACCACGCGGTCGAGTCCCCGCCTGCGCACGTCTGCGGCGAGCGCAGCGGCAGGGCCCGCCACCGCGGCGAGCGTGGCCGCGACGGCGGCCGGCTGCTCGGCGATCTCGCGCCGCATGTGCGAGCTCATGCCGGCCCCTCCAGGAGGTCGAGCGCGAGGCGGGCGGCACCGATCACGGCGCGCTCGCGCAAGGGGACGATCTGCGCGCCCGGCGCAGCACCGGCGACGCGCTCCGCGAAGGCGCGGTCCAGCGTCGGCGACCCGGCGAGGTGGACGCTTCCGGCGATCACGAGCTCGAACGGCGTGCCGATCATCCCGAGCCTGCGTGCGACGCCGAGCACCTCGTCGGCGAGCGAGCGTCCCTGCTCCTCGAGCAGCCCGCGCGCGACCGCATCGCCGCCCGCGGCGACCTCGAGCACGAGCGGCGACAGATCGGCGCCCGGGGCGAGCCCGCGCCGCTTGATCGACTCGAAGAGGTCGTCGAGATCGCGCACGCCGAGAGCCCCGCAGATGGCGCCCGCGAGCGCCGTCTCCGGCCCCGACCACTCGCGCATGCGCGCGCACGCCCAGATGGCGCGCTCGACGATGTCCCCGGCGCCGCCGAGCTCGCCGAAGCCCTCGGCCATCGTGCGCGCCGTCTCGCCCGCCGCGTTGCGCCCGGCGGCCACGGCCCCGGTGCCGGCGGAGGAGACGCAGCCGACCGGCCCCGATGCGCCGGCGCGCAGCGCGGCAAAGGCGTCGTTGGTGACGACGTGCCGCCCGCCGAGTGCGAGCGCCTCGAGTGCCGCGGCCAGCCGGGCGTGATCGTCCGGCCAATCGACGCCCGCGAGCGCGAAGGCCGCCGCCCTCGTGTCGCGACGCGCGCAGCCGGCCTCCGCGAGGGCGGCATCGACGGCGCGCGCGACGGCGCGCACGGCGCCCTCGAGACCGACGTTCTCCCAGTTCGACCCGCCTGCGCGCCCGCTGCCGAGGACACGGCCCTCGGCGCTCACCACGACGGCGTCGGTCTTCGTCGCTCCGCCGTCGACCCCGAGCGCGGGGCCGGGCGCGTCAGCCATCGAGCTTCCCGAAGAGCCCCGCGTTGTCGCTGCGCAGCCGCTCCCACACGCGCGGAGCGAGCGACGCGTCCGGCCCGAGCGGATTGGTGACGAGCGCGAGCCCCGCGAGCGTCCGGTCGCCGCTCAGCGCGGCCTCGATCGTGAGCAGCTCGTAGTCCTTGGCGGAGCGCACCAGCGCGTCGAGATCGGCGCGCAGCGGGCCGGTCGGGATCGCCGTGGCGCCGGTGCGGCCGATGCGGGCCGGCATCTCGACGACCACGTCGTCGGGGAGGTTCGGGATCGCCCCGTCGTTGCGCACGTTGACGATCTGCACCGAGCCGGAATCGGCGTGGACGTCGGCCATCAGGGCTGCGGCCGACTCCGAGTAGTAGGCGCCGCCGCGCTCCATCAGCTCGGGCGGCTTCTCGCGCAGCGTCTCGTCGGCATAGCGCGCGAGCAGTTTCGCCTCGATCGCCATCACCTGCGAGGCGCGCGTCGGGACGTGCTCCTGGTGGCGCAGCATCGCCGCCGTCTCGTAGTAGTAGATGTCGTAGTAGTTGGGCACGGCGCCGAGCATCGCGATCGTCTCGGGCGCGAAGGCGGGATCATCGTCGCTTGCGGCCTGGTTGACGAGCAGCTCGCGGTAGCGCGCGAGCACCTCCGCCGTGCGCTCCTCGCCGCCGACGCGGAAGCCGCGCGCCCACGAGAGGTGATTGAGCCCCACGTAGTCGATGTCGACGTCCGCGAACTCGCAGCCGAGCGCCTCGGCGACCTCGATCTGCATGTTCCAGGGCACGTTGCAGAGCCCGACGACGCGCAGCGCGGTGTGACGGCGCAGGAGCTCGGTGATCAGACCCGCGGGATTCGTGAAGTTGACGAGGGTGGCGTCGGGCGCGCTGCGCTCGACCTCGCGCGCGATGGCGAGCATGACCGGGATCGTGCGCAGCGCCTTCGCGAAGCCGCCGATGCCGGTCGTCTCCTGCCCGATCAGCCCGAACTCGCGCCCCGTGAGCTCGTCGCGGTGGCGTGCCTCCTGGCCGCCCACGCGCAGCTGCGTGACGACGAACGCCGAGCCGGCGAGCGCGTCGGGCGCATCGGCGGTCCAGCGCACCTGGAGGTTCGAGCCCGCTGCCTCGCACATGCGGCGCGCGAAGCGGCCGACGATCTCGAGCCGCTCCGCGTTCGGGTCGAGCAGCACGAGCTCGGTCGCCGGCAGGCGATCGCGGCGCCGGAGGATCCCGTCGACGAGCTCGGGGGTATACGTCGAGCCGCCGCCTACGACACAGATCTTCACGCTGCGGGAGCGTACGCGCCGCGCCTACCATCGCGATCCGTGACCGCCGGACAGCAGCTCGTGGTCTCGACCCACTTCGACGACGCCGCGCTCTCGGCCGCGCACCTGCTGCAGCGCGCGGGAGCGCTCGCCACGGTGGTCACCGTGTGCGGCGGCGCACCGCCGCGGGCCGCGGCGGTCAGCGAGTGGGACGCGGCGTCGGGGTTCGCCGGCGGGCGCGAGGCGGCGCGTGCGCGAGCGCACGAGGATCGCCGCGCCTGCGCCGTCACCGGCGCCCGGTCCGTGCACCTGCGCCACCGCGACGGGCCGTACCGGCACAAGCGCCTGCGCGGCACGCCGATCCGCGCTGCGGTCGAGCGCCTCCTGGGCGAAGATGCCGTGCTCTGGCTGCCGGCCGCCATCGGCGGCCACCCCGATCACCTCGGCGTGCGCGCCGCGCTGCTCCCGCTCGCGCAGACGCTGCCGGGTGCGCGCGTGCGGGTCTACGCCGACCTCCCCTACGCCGGCGAGAGCGGCTACGAGCTCCCGCCGGCGGTCGCCTCGGCGCTGCCCGGGCTGCGTGCGCGCGACGTGCGCCTGCGCGCGGCGGCGTTCGAGCGCAAGCTCGCCGCAGTGCGCTGCCACGCCTCGCAGATCGCCCCGCTGGAGGGAAGCGACGCGCCCGATCTGCTCGAGCCCGGCGGCGCGCTGGCGCGCGAGCGCGTCTGGAGTACCTGATCGGCCTTGGCGAATCCGGGCGGAGCCGTCATCCTGCGGGAGTGACCGTCATGGAGCTCGTCAGGTCCGACCACGCACCAGCCCTTGCCGACGGCGAGGTGCTGCTGTGGCGCGAGCGCCGCTCGCCCCCCTTCACGGAGACGGGCGTCGCGGCGGCGGCCATCCTGGCGGTCGTCGGCGCCGTCGCCGCGAACGTCTTCGTCACCCCGCTGCTCGTCGCGGCCGCGATCGGCGCCCTGCTGATCGGCCGCCGGCTGACTGCGGGCCACTACCTCGAGGATCAGGTGCTCACGAACCGCCGCGCGTTCGTCGCCCCGCGCGTCGGGGAGGCCTACGGACTGCCGCTCGAGCGCATCGACAGCGTCGAGCTGAAGGGCACCAAGGCGACCTTCACCGGCGGCGACCGCCAGTTCCGCTTCGCGTTCGTGCGCACCCACCGGGCACTCCGGCGTGCGCTCGAGGACGGTGCTCCGCACGTCTCACTCGAGCAGCGCTGGGACCCGAACTGCGCGGGTTGAGGACTTCGCTGGTAGCCGCGCCGTGCGCGCGGATGGCGATGGTGGCTCTGATCGCGGCGTGCGCGCTCCCGGCGGCTGTCTCGGCTGCCGTCGGCTTGAAGCCGTGCGCGGTCGGCGCTCGCTGCGGCTCCGTGACGGTGCCGCTCGTGGCCTCCGAGCCGGCCGCCGGCACGATCGGCATCGGCTTCGAGCTCTACGCGCACCGCCGCGGGGGCAAGGCGCGCGACACGATCCTCGTCAGCGCGGGCAGCGACGGGAGCGCCACGAGCGCGGATCGAGCGGCTCTCCTGACGCTGCTCGGCCCACTGCGCGGCCGGCGCGACATCGTGCTCGTCGACGCGCGCGGGACGGGGCGGTCGGGCCGCGTGGGAACTCGCCTGGACGCCTATGGGGCCGGCGCCGCCGCGGGCGATCTCGATGCCGTGCGCGCGGCGCTCGGCGTCGGGCACGTCGAGCTCTACGGCGCGGGCGACGGCGCGCGCATCGCGCTCGCGTATGCCGCGCGCCACGCCGACCGGCTCCGCGCGCTCGTGCTCGACGGCGGTCCGCGGGCGACGCTCCTGCACGGCGACGGCAGGGCCGAGGTTCATGCCCTCGCGAAGGCGCTCGGCACGGCCGAGCCCGCAGTCGCGCAGCTGGCAGCACGGCTGAGGACGCATCCGCTGCACGCGCACGGGCGGATCGACGACGACGCGCTCGCTCGCGTCGCGGCCCGCGGCGACGCCGCGACCCTGACCGAGCTGCCGGGCGCTGCCATTGCGGCGCTGCACGGCGACCCCGCGCCGCTCGCGCGCCTCGTCGCGGCGACCGCGCCGGCGGGGGCGGCCGCGGCGGCTCAGGCCCGCGCCAGCTCGTGCGTCGACGACGCGACACCCGCCGCGAGTGCGCAGATCGACGGCGGGCCGTTCACCGGCGCGACCTGGCGGCGGGCGCTCGGGCTCGCCGCCTGCAAGGGCTTC
The DNA here is from genome assembly GCA_964651695.1 of uncultured Gaiellales bacterium. Taxonomy (GTDB): domain Bacteria; phylum Actinomycetota; class Thermoleophilia; order Gaiellales; family JALYLC01; genus JALYLC01. The sequence continues at coordinate 5,414 of CAZYYP010000179.1, forward strand.
CCGCAGCCTGCGACGCCTGACCCGGTGCTGCCCCCGGGCGCCTCGCTGGGCGACGAGCCGGCGCTCGTGCTCGGAGGCGAGCTCGACGTGCGCGCGCCGACCTCGGCCCTGCGGACGGTGGCCGCGCTCCTGCCGAAGGGGGCGTTCGTGCGCGTCCGCGGAGCCGGCGCGCTCCCGGCGCTGAGCAACCCGGGCGGCTGCGCCGCAGCCATCGCCGTCGCGTTCCTGAAGACGCGCGGGCATGTGAGCGCCGGCTGCGCGGCCCGCCCGGTGCGGCCGCGCGGCGTCACCGACTTCCCCGCGACGCTTGCGACCACGCCCGCCGCGCTGCGCGATGCCCACGCGCACGGCCGCGATCGCTCGACGCTCGCCGACCGGCGCGCGGCCACGGCCGCCGCGCTCGGGGTCGCGGATGCGCTCGACAGCGCCGAGGCGCCCGCCGCGCCCGCGACGGTGAAGGGCCTGCGCGGCGGGTCCGCGACCGTCACGCGACACGGCACGACGGTGAGCCTGACGCTGCGTGCGATGCGCTTCGTGCGCGACGCGGCGATCGACGGCCTCGTGACCCACGACAGCGCGACGGGAACCGTCTTCGCGACCGTCACGATGCATGCGGCCGACGGCTCGGCACGCGAGTTCGTGCTCACCTGGAGCACCCGTCAGGTCACGGGCTACGCCGTCGCGCGCGGCAGTGTGGACACCCGCCCGCTGCTGCTCGTGCTGCGGGCGCCCTGAGCGGTCAGCCGAGCGCCTTGACGACGCCCTCGGCGGTCTTCTTGCTCGCCTTCGGGACGTCGAACTCCCACACCGCACCATCTGCGAAGGTGATCGTGAGATGCGAGAGCATCATGCCGCCGTCCCAGCCGACCGCGGCGATCTCGGATCGCGGCACGCGGGCGAGGACCTCGTCGGTGACCTTCATCTTCATCAAGCCGGCCTTGGTCTTGATCAGCGCGATCTCACCGTCGGTCACGGCCAGGTACCCCACGCGCCCGAACGACGGCACGTCCGGCGCTCCCGCGTAGGCATCCCCAGCGGCCGCCCGGGCCGCCATTCCACCGACGGCGCCGCCGGCCACGCCACCGGCGACCGATGCCGTGAACTTCTTCGTCATGCCCTTCGGATTGACGAGCGAGCCGGCGAGCTCCGGCGCTCCGAGAGCGCCCGACGCGTCAGCGGCCATCAGATCAGGCCGAGCTCGCGAACCGCGTCGCGCTCCTCGGCCAGCTCGGCTGTCGATGTGTCGATGCGGGCACGCGAGAAGTCGTCGATGTCGAGCCCCTGGACGATCTCCCACTTCCCGCCCGAGCAGCGGGCCGGGAACGACGACACGAGCCCCTCGGGCACGTCGTAGGAGCCGTCGGAGACGACGGCCATGCTGACCCAGTCGTCCGCGGGCGTGCCGAGCGCCCAGTCGCGCATGTGACCGATCGCCGCGTTGGCGGCGGATGCCGCCGACGAGGATCCGCGCGCGGCGATGACCGCCGCGCCGCGCTTGGCGACGGTCGGGATGAAGGTCTCCTCGACCCAGGCGTGGTCGCCGACGAGCTCGTAGGCGTTCTTCCCGCCGACCTCGCAGTGCAGGAGGTCGGGGTACTGCGTCGTCGAGTGGTTGCCCCAGACGGTCATGTGCTTCACGCTCGTGACCGGCACCTCGAGCTTCTGCGCGAGCTGGCTGACGGCGCGGTTGTGGTCGAGGCGCATCATGGCCGTGATCTGGCGCGGATCGAGGTCGGGCGCGTTGCTGAGCGTGATCAGGGCGTTCGTGTTCGCCGGATTGCCGACCACGAGCACCTTGACCTCGCGGCGCGCGCTGCGCGACAGGGCGGCGCCCTGCGCGGTGAAGATCGCGCCGTTGGCCGAGAGCAGGTCGCTGCGCT
>CAZYYP010000180.1:0-7289 GCA_964651695.1 uncultured Gaiellales bacterium
CGGGGGCGCATCGCCGGCGGCCGAGCTCGTCGCGGCCCGCCATGCAGACGTCTACCTGCTGTGGGGCGAGCCGCCCGAGATGGTCGGCGAGCGGATCGAGCGGATGCGCTCACTCGCGGAGGCGCGGGGGCGCCGTCTGCGCTTCGGCGTGCGCCTCCACGTGATCGCACGCGACCGCTCGGAGCACGCGTGGAGCATCGCGGAGCGCTGGCTCGACGAGATGGAGCCCGCGGCGGTGCAGCGGGCTCAGGCGCGCTTGGCGCAAAGTTCATCCGTGGGTCAGCAACGCATGCTCGCACTCCACGGCGGCCGGCGCGATCGCCTCGAGGTCGCACCCAACCTCTGGGCGGGCGTCGGGCTCGTGCGCGGCAACGCGGGCACGGCACTCGTGGGCAGCCATGCGGAGATCGCCGAGCGCATCGAGGAGTACCGCAGACTGGGGTGCGACGAGTTCATCCTCTCCGGGTTCCCGCACCTGGAGGAGGCCTATTGGGTAGCAGAGGGCGTCGTGCCCTTGGTCAGGAGATCAGCATGAGTGCGAGTGTCGAGAGATCGATCGAGGCCATCCGGGGCGGCGGGATGGTCGTCGTCGTCGACGACGAGGAGCGCGAGAACGAGGGCGACCTGATCGCCGCCGCCGAGCACGCGACGCCCGAGACGCTCGCGTTCATGGTGCGTCACGGCTCCGGCATCGTCTGCGTGGCGATGGAGCGCGAACGGCTCGAGCAGCTCGATCTGCCACTCATGAGCGACGACGGCAGCGAGGCGATGGGCACCGCCTTCACGCTCACCGTCGACGCGCGACGCGGCACCACGACCGGTGTCTCGGCCGCCGACCGCGCGCGCACGATCGAGGTGCTGATCGCGAATGACACCACCCCCGACGACCTGCGACGCCCCGGCCACGTCTTCCCGTTGCGCAGCAAGCGCGGCGGCGTGCTCGAGCGCGCCGGCCACACCGAGGCCGCCGTCGACCTCGCGCGCCTCGCCGGCTGCGCGCCCGCGGGCGTCATCTGCGAGCTCGTCAACGACGACGGCACGATGTCGCGCTTGCCGGACCTCCGGGCGTTCGCCGCCGAGCACGATCTGCCGCTGCTCTCCATCGCCGACCTCATCGCGTACCGCGCGGCTCGCGAGACGCTCGTGCGGCGCGAGATCACGACACGGCTGCCAACGGCGTACGGCGAGTTCACGGCGTACGGCTACGTCGACCTCCACGATCGGACGCACCTCGCGCTCGTGCTCGGGGACATCGCCAGCCGCGACGCCGTGCTCGTGCGCGTCCACGCCGAATGCTTCCCCGGCGACATGCTCGGAGGCACGCTGTGCACGTGCGGCGATCAGCTCGCCCTTGCGCTGGAGGCGATCGCCACGGAGGGCGCCGGGGTGGTCGTGTACATCCGCGATCACGCTCGCCGGGCGATCGGACTGCGCCACGAGAGCGACGGCGAGGGAGTGACGCTCGGCCTCGACGCGCGCGACTACGGGATCGGAGCGCAGATCCTCGCCGACCTCGGGGTCACCGCCCTGCGTCTGCTCACGAACAACCCCGCCAAGCGCCCCGGCCTCGAAGGCCACGGGCTCACCACCGTCGAGCGGATCCCCCTCACGACGACCGCGCACACCGAGGCCCGGAAGGCAGCGCCGTGACGGGTGACCAACATCACGATCACGACCATCCGCGCGACGCCGGCACGGAGGCCTGGCACCGGATGATCCACCACACCGGTCACGACGAGCTCAGCGAGGACACCGCACAGACACCCGGCATGCGCCGCTTCGAAGCGATCTCCGGCAAACGCAACGGATCACGCAAGATCTGGATGGGCAAGAGCCACGTCGCCCCCGGCATGCTCTCCGGCGACCACCACCACGGCGAAGCCGAGACCGGCATCTACATCGTCTCCGGCCACCCCGTCTTCGTCTTCCTCGAGAACGGCCGGGAACGACGCGTCGAGACGGGCCCCGGCGACTACATCTACGTCCCCCCCTACGTCCCCCACCGCGAGGAAAACCCCTCGCCCGACGAAGAAGCGATCGTCGTCCTCGCCCGCAGCACCCAAGAAGGCATCGTCGTCAACCTCCCGAGCCTCCGCGCCCACATACCGGAACTCGACGAACTCATCGCCGAACTCGCGGCCGAGGACGCCTAGCCCGGCCCACCGCCGAGACCTGGCGGTCCGCAAGGTCGAGGGCCAGACCCTTCACGGTGCACGCGACGACCGCCGCGCGATGGCGCTGATACGAGGGTGACGGGGCCGAGCCGGGAAGGGCCAACAATCCGGCTCGACCCCGTCGGGGTACGCGACGCAGAGCGTCGCCGCCTGAGGACGGGAGGCGCCTCAGGAACGTCCGGCTGGTCAGCTGGCGCGGTGCATGCTCTTCACGACGGCGAGCAGCTCGGTCATGCTCCGCGGGGGATCGAACGGCGCGGAGAGCGGTGCGCCCTGACGACCAGAGGCGTCGACGAGCGTCACACCCGCGCGCTCGGCGCCCTCCTCGGGTGTCCCGTCGCGATCGAGCGCGAGCGGGTCAACGGACTCCGGCATCGTTCCGTCCCTTTCTCGAGGGCCTGCGGGAACCGCAGGACTGCACGCCGCCCAGGGGCAAGGGGAAGCCGATGCCGGCCGTCGGACTCCGGCCGGACTATCGAGTATTCCACAATTTGCAAAATCCAATCCCTCGCGGACGGAGAGCGGGCGGGTGGTACGCTCCCCTCGCGGCCCCAGCACCGGTCGCTCTGGCGCGGACACCCGTCCGTGCCTCCTGAAGCCGGCCCCAGCCATCGCGGTCGGCGACGACCGAATGCCGAGGTGCTCGTGGCCGCATTCCCGACCACACACCACACCGACCGCGCCTGCTCGCGGCGCGTGCGCTCGGGTCCAGCCGATGCGCGCCCGCCATCGTGAGCTGGCGCGAGGCCGAAACACGCAACGAGGTGCGCGCTCGCAGCCGCAACGAATGGATCGACCAGGCGAACCTCAGCTTCGGCGCGAAGCACCTGACGACGTTCGTGTGCGAGTGCGGCGACGGCACGTGCGTGACGTCGATCAGGCTGACCAAGCCCGAGTACGAACGGGTGCGCTCGGGCTCCACGCACTTCGCGCTGGCACTCAACCACGAGAATCCCGAGGCCGAGACGGTCATCCGCGAATACCCGCGGTACGCCGTGGTCGACAAGGTCGAGCCCTGCGCCCGGCGCATCGCGCTCGAGACCAACCCGCGCTTCGGGCCGCGAGGCGAACCGTGAACGAGCCCGCCGACGGGACGGTCGTGAGTACCCGGCTCCGCGTGGAGGGGGACTGGCTGATCGTGCTCGAAGGCGAGCACGACGTCTCGAGTGCACCGCTGCTTCGCCAGCTGACGCACGAGGTCTGGGAGCAGGCAAGACGCGTGGTCGTGGATCTCAGCACGGCCGCATTCATCGACTCCTCCGTGATCACCTGGCTCCTCCGCGAGCAGCGCGCGCTGCCGGCCGGAAGCAGCTTGCGCATCGTCGAAGGCGAGGGGGGGAGCGTCGCAACCCGCATCCTCGACGCCCTCGATCTCCGGGGCGCGCTCGCCTGCTACCCGACGCGCCGGCAGGCCTGCACCTGGCGCACGAGCGCCCGGCACGTCGAGCGGGTCGAGCGCCGTCCGCTGCACGGCCACCGCCCGCCGCCTCCGCGGCGCTGACGCAACCCGAGCCGTCACGCGGCCGGGTCGTGCGGCAGACAGGCCGCGCTGCCGTGGCCGTCCGCGCGATGTCCGGCTCGCTCAGCCCTCGCGCGAGTCGAACACTCGGTGCATCGCGGCGACGGCCCCGACGCCGTTGCGATCGTCGACCTCGAAGACCGTGAACGATTCGGCCTCGGCACTCGCGATGCGGGCGTAGCCGATCGCCTTCGCTTCCTCGAGCGAGTGGTGCTTGAGATCCGGATTGCCGGCAGCGCCGTCGAACGTGACCTCGTACCAGTGAGCCATCGCAGGAGCCTAGTCGCTCAGGGCTCGTGCGGCTTGCACCACGCCGCCCGCAGCACCGGCTTCCGTGCGACCGCGAGCGAGATCCCCCGAACGGGGGCTGGGGGCATCCCCTTTCCCGGGTTGTGATGGTTCCAGGCAGCAGGGGACGGCGCTGCCGGATCGTCACGACGCTCTTCCAGCCGGACGCCGTCCGGTTGGCACCGGCCTGTCCGAATGTCACGGCTTCGGCGGCGCCCGCCAGACGAGGACACCACGTGCGGATCAAGCTCGGCCTCGCATGCGCGCTCGTCGCACTCGCCGTCCCGGCACCGGCATCCGCGGTCGTCGGCGGAACGGCCGTACGCGCCGGTGGCTACGCATTCGTGGTCGCAGTCGGCGACAGCAGGGGCCCCGACTGCGGGGGCACGCTGATCGCGCCGAGCGTCGTGCTCACCGCGGCGCACTGCGTCGCCGGTGTCGACGATCCCGCCGCGCTGCACATCCTGGCCGGATCGCACAGCCTCAGGGGCGGCCTCGGCCACGCGATCGGCGTGAGCGCGATCTACGTCCACCCGAAGTTCGCCCTCGCGACCATGCGCTACGACGCCGCCCTGCTCATCCTCGAGCACGCGGTCACCGGCGTGCGACCCATCGCACTGGCAGCCTCCTCGCCGCTCGCAGGCACGACCGTCGGCGCCGCCGGCTGGGGCAGGACCGAGCAGCGCGGGCCGACCTCGCCCGACCAGCTGCGGAGCGTGGTCCTCGAGGTCGGGACGGCGCAGTCGTGCACACGCGGAAACGCCGAGCTGGGCATGTACTACGCGCCGAGCATGCTGTGCGCGAGCAACCCGGGACGGGACACCTGCTCCGGCGACAGCGGCGGCCCGCTGGTCGCGACCAGCCACGGGCACCTCGCACTGGTCGGGATCACCAGCTTCGGCCTCGGCTGCGCCCGGAGCGGGCACCCCGGGGTCTACACGCGTGTCGCCGCCATCCGCGGATGGGCACTCGCCCAGCTCGCCCGCTCGAGCGCCGCCGCTGCGCGGCTCGCCTCGCTCGAGAACGCGCCTGCCCCGGCAGCGTGAGCGCCGCAGTCTAGATCCAGCGCCGCCGCTTGAAAAAGGCGAGGATGAAGATCACGGTCCCCACCTGGAGGCCCGTCCCCATCGCGAGCGCGGTGGGCGAGCCGATCATGTGGTCGACCATGTAGCCGAAGTTCTGCCCGAAGAAGCCGGTGATGTACGTGATCGGCAGGAAGATGGCAGCCAGGACGGTCAGCTGCTTCATGATCTGGTCGCGGCGATTGGCGATCGTCGAGAGGTACACGTCGATGACGCCGGTGAGCAGGTCGCGGTAGGAGTCGATCATCTCCGACAGGCGGATGAGGTGGTCGTACACGTCGCGGAAGTAGCGCGTCGTCTCGTCGGTGATGCCGGGGATCGAGACGACGTTGCCGACCAGTTGCGCGAACATGTCGCGCTGCGGCGCGATCACGCGCCGCACGCCGACGAGCCGCTGCTTCATCGCGAAGACCTCCTGCAGCTGCTCCTCGCGGGGATCGCTGAAGATCTCGGCCTGCAGCGTGTCGATGCGCTCGTCCATGTCGGAGAGCGACGGGAAGAAGCTGTCGGTGAGGCCGTCGACGACGTGGTAGATGAGCATCGACTCGTCGCTCAGCGTGTCGGGGCGCTTCATGTACCGCGTCTGCAGGTTCACGAACGCGGGACAGTCGTCGTGCCGGACCGTCACGAGGTAGTGCTCGGCGCTGAAGCAGTGCACCTCGACGAGTCCGTCCGCGTCCGAGGACGCCCCGTAGACGACGAGGAACGCGTAGTCGTCGTAGGGGTCGATCTTGGGTCGCTGGTCGAAGTTGCTGGAGTCCTCCAGCGCGAGCGGATGGAACCCGAAGATCTCGCCGAGCATGGCGATGTCGTGCGCCGCCGGCCGGTGGAGATCGAGCCAGAAATACGTCTTGGCGCGCAGCCGCTGCTCGATGTCGCCGCGCTCCGGCGACGCGAGCACCTCGCCGGCCGCATCGACGAGCGTCAGACTCGACCCGCTGCCGGCCTCCCCCGGCGGCTCGGCCGCTACGGCCCCGCCGTTCGGTGCACCATCGCTCGTCGTGGGCTCGTCGGAGTGAGATTCCATGCCCGGAGTATCACCGCACGAGCTTCGCCGTGAACCTCGGATGACCCGTCCGGCAGCGGCGGGCGGACCGCCCGTGGGCGATCAGGGGGAGCGGTGTGCCGGCGCGAGACTCCGCGCGATGGCGATCATGGTCTCGGGCGACAACTTGTCGTCGAGCGAGTTGTCGATCCAGACGACCACGCCGCCGGATGCCTGACAGGGCTTACCGCCGTAGTACACCGCGATGCGGTGGATCGCGGCGCCGTTGGCGTAGATCCGCACCTGGTGGGAGTCCAAGCAGACCTGGCTCGTCGGCTGGTCGAGAATCGGGGCGTCGGTCCAGGTGGTGTAACGCAGGCCCCAGGCGTGCGAGGAGTCGAAGCCCGTGCGGGCGTCGACCGCGAGGGCCTTGCCGTGCTTGCCCAGCTTGTACACGTAGTACGGGTTGTCCCCGGTCTCGATCGCCTCGCCGTAGACCGACCCGATCGGCACCTTGGTGGGGTACAGCAACTGGTAGCCGACCCGCTTCTGGAGCGCGAAGAAGTCGCCGGGATCGGACGTGGCGGCTGCCTGCACGAGCGCCGGCGTGGGCGGCGGTGCTGCCTCCTTCGCCGCCACGCTGGGCGGCGGCGTGACACCGGAGAAGGCCTTGCCGAGGGCGACGACGACGTCGGAGCCGGCACCGAGACTCTGCAGCGAACGGGGCAGCCGCGCAGATGCGCTGGTGTCGCCGAGCGACCGGCGCAACCGCTCCGCGGACGCATGTGCGCGCGGACTGGTGTAGTAGACGGCGGTCGAGAAGAGATTCTGCCTGGGCAGGTTGCCGGCGACGTCGGTGTGCGTCCAGCCGGCCTTCTGGAGCGCGAGCTTGGCGCTCAGCGCCACGCCCTGCACGCCCGAGCCGTTGACCGTCGCGACGCGGAGCTTCGCCGGCGGGATCGCCTTCGGCCCCTTCGTCTTCTTCGGCGGCTTCTTCACGAGGCCGAGCGCCGTGCCACCGAAGCGGCTCGCCACGACCTTCGCGACGGCGGGGTTCGGATGCTCGAACTCGTCGACCGCCTGCTGGATCGCCTCGGGCGTCGCCGTCACGACGGAGGCGCCGTTGATCGTCGGCGTGGCGCCGGTGATGCGCACCTGCACCATGTTGCCGCGCGGGATCTGCGCGAGCAGCTTGACGTAGCTCAGGATCGTCTTGGGACCGACCGACTGGCCCTTCGCGG
>CAZYYP010000181.1:0-7282 GCA_964651695.1 uncultured Gaiellales bacterium
CCGGCTGCGGTAGCGGCGGGTGCCAGGGGGACGTGAGCACTCCCTCGACGTCGTGTGTCTTCTGCTCACCCCACACGGCGTGAAAACGGGAGGCGCCACGGGAAGCGCGCAACCCCGCAATCCCAATGCCCATCCCGATGAGCAACGGCTTCCTTAACCGTGTGTCGGAGGTTCGAGTCCTCCCGGGGGCATGGCGTTGTCGAACGCACAACGTATGCCCGCTCAGCGCGACTCCCCGTGTACCGATCGGTCGGGCCTCGGATGAGTAACGAGGACCAACAAGCCGCGCGTCCGTGGCGGATCACGGGAGCTTCCAGGATGACTGGCGTTTGGGCGTGATAGGCCGGTCTCGCGCGGGCGCCAAGCCTGAGTCGGCAATTGGAATGGCCTCCAAAGCCGGGCACGCCGGTTCGATTCCAGTCGTCACCTTCGAGAAGGCCCAGTAAAGCCGGCGTTTTCGGTTGCAGGCTTGCTAGCCGTGGAATATGCTTTGCCCCGACTTTGTCCCAAGGGCGAACAAAATCACGTTGTCCCGAGAGAGCGCGCGGGAGCAGTGATGCCTCGCTCACGTATCGCCGTGCCGCTCAACGAGTGCTCGAGCTGGCACGTGAGCGTCCGCTGAAGCGTAGAACAAGGGAGCCCAACCCATGAAAGACGAGCAGCAACGCGACGAGGAGCCGATCGAGGATCTCGACGCTCCCACATCGGCACAGAATGATGTGGTTGGGGGTGCTATCGACGCATTCATCGATTTCACGGACAACCGCAATTACGAGGACAAGCCACCGGTTCAGCAAACCCCCAAGAAACCCTAGCTGTAAGACCCAGGAGGGTTGTTCCTCATTTGCGCGAGGCGAGTGAGGGTGGCTGGCGGTTGAGGCTGCGGTTTGGTCGGGCGGCGATTGTAGTAGTCGAGCCAGCCCGGGAGTGCTCGTGTTCTTTCGTCTGAGCCGCTCACAGGGCTCCCCCTCAACTCAACGACAAAGAAGACGGGCTAGCGGCTCAGGCGGGTTTGAAAGCCGTCCTATTAGGTGCATCAGCTAATTGATTGATTCGTCGGGATGTCAGGCCTTTCGGTCCCGCCCGCCTCTTTGGCGAACCGCACCCCGACAAGCTCCCATGTGGCGACCCACTTCCCACGCCTTGCGGACGCGACCTGGGAGGTCGTTCGCGGCGGGCTCCCGACGATGACCCCAGACGACCACTTGCTCGCCGGCGCTCGGACAGCACCTGGCCGGGATCGCCGACGAGGTGCCGCCCGATGCGATCCGGCCGTTCGACCCCGGCCGCTTCGGCGAGCGCTGGACCGACCCGGATGACCTGCTGCGCGCGTGCCTCGCGACCTACGTGCACGAGTACTCCGGCGCCGAGGTCACCCCCAACCAGCGGCGGCTCGCGTTCTGGCACCATCTCCCGAGGTGAACGCTCCCCTTGCCGTCTCTCTGGCCGAGGTCGCGGCGTCCTTCGATCACAACGATCACGGGATGCGGCGCCAGTGCGGAGCGGTGTACGCGCGTCTGCGCGCCGGCTGCCCGGTGTTCTGGACGGAAGCCTGGGGCGGTTACTGGGTCGCGAGCCGCTACCAGGATGTCTACGAGGCGGCGAGAGATCCCGAGCGGTTCGCGTCGGCGCCCGGCGTGATGATCCCCCCGGTGGGTCACGGCCGTCCGCTCCTGCCGATGGAGAGCGACCCGCCCGATCACTTCGCGTACCGAGAGTTGTTGCTGCCGCGCTTCGCTCCGGCGGCGGTGGCGCGACTCGAGTCGGACGTGCGCGAATTCGCCGCGTCGCTCGTGGCCGGCGTCGCGGAGGCGGGGGGCGCCGATCTCTACGAGACGCTCGCCAAGCCACTGCCGCTCCTGATGATCACGCGGCTGCTCGGTATGGAACGCGACGACCTGTTCTGGGAATGGGTCGAGCTGCTCATGTACGGCCGCGTCGAGGGCGTCGATGCCACCACCGTGATCGCGACGGCAGAGGCGCTGTACGGCTTCCTCGCAGACCAACTGGAGCAGCGCCGGGCGGCGCCGGGCGACGACCTGCTGTCGCTCTTGCTCGAGGGGGACGTCAACGGCCGGCCGTACACGCAGGACGAGATCCTCGACCTGGCCTTCTTCCTCGTCATCGCCGGGATCGAGAACACGGCGTTCTCGATCCGCGCGACGCTCCGCCACCTCGCCGTCTACCCCGCGGACCGCGCCGCGCTCGCTGCGGATCCGGGGTTGATCAACAACGTCGTCGAGCAGTCGCTGCGCCTGTACGCGCCGGTGACAGGGCTGTCCCGGACCGTCACGCGCGACACGAGCCTCGGTGGCCAGGAGCTGCGAGCCGGCGACCGCCTGCTGCTCTTGTTCGGTTCGGCCAACCGCGACGAGACAGTGTTCGAGGGCGCCGACGATTTCCACCTCGACCGCCGGGATGGCCGGCACGTCGCGTTCGGGATCGGCCCGCACCGGTGCGTCGGCTCGCACCTGGCGCGCCTCGAGATCCGCATCGCGGTCGAGGAGCTGCTGCGCAGGGTGCCGGACTTCCAGCTCGCGGGGCCGGACCCCGGCTGGTACGCGGCAGGCCCGCTGGAAGTGGTGTGGACATGAAGGTCAGCCTTGACCGCTCGGCCTGCGTCGGCCACGCCCAGTGCTCGGCGATCTGCCCGGCCGTGTTCTCGAACGACGAGCTCGGCTACGCCGTCCTGCTCGGCGAGGGCGTCGTGCCGAGCGAGGCGGAGGAGGACGCGCGACTCGCGGTCGACTCCTGCCCCGAACAGGCGATCCAGATCGCCGAGCCGTAGGCCGAGGGGACTCGATGGCCGACCGCGATCTCGATGCAGCAGTAGAGGACTTCGCCGCGCGCTTCCGCGCGGCGCTCGACCCGCCGACGCAGGCGGGCGTGACGATGGATCGCGCGGAGCTTGCGGCTCGCTTCGACGAGCCGCTGCCCGAGCACGGCGCGCCGCTCGAGTCGATCCTCGGCGAGCTCGAGGCGCGTTCGGCCGGCGGTCTGGCCGGCGGCACCGGCGGTCGCTACTTCGGGTACGTCACGGGCGGGTCGCTGCCGGCCGCAGCGATCGTCGAGGCATGGACGGCCGCGGTCGACCAGAACCCGGGCATGTGGCCGCTCGGGCCCGCCGCCGTCGAGCTCGAGCAGGTCACGATCGGCTGGCTCGCCGATCTGCTCGGCTTCCCGGCGGCGTCGGGGTACTTCGGCTCGGGCGCGACGATGGCGAACACCGTCGGCCTCGCAGTCGCGCGGCACTGGTTCGGCCGCAAGCACGGCGTGAACGTCGCCGAGCAGGGCGTGCGGGCGCTGCCCGAATTCGGCGTCTACGCCTCCGAGGAGCTGCACCTCTCCGACCACAAGGCGCTGCGGACGCTCGGCCTCGGCTCGGGTTGCGTACGCACCATCCCGATCGACGACCGCTACGCCATGCGGGTCGATCTGCTCGCCGAGGCGATCGAGCGCGACCGGGCCAACGGCATCGAGCCGGCGATCGCAATCGCGATGGTCGGCTCGGTCAACACCGGTGCCTCCGATGCGGTCGAGGCGATCGCCGAGGTGTGCGAGCAGCACGACCTGTGGCTCCACGTCGACGGCGCGTTCGGCGCGTTCTTCCGGCTCTGGGAGCCGGCCGCGGCGCTCGTCGCCGGCCTCGAGCGCGCCGACTCGCTGGCCGTCGACGGCCACAAGTGGCTGAACGTGCCGAACGGCGTCGGCTTCGTACTGCTGAGGGACGCCGACCTGCAGCGCGAGACGTTTGCCGGCAGCGCGGCGTATCTGACGCCGGGCGCAGGCGCCAACCTGCACGAGCTCGGCATCGAGGCGAGCCGATCGTGGCGAGGCGCGACCGTCTGGGCCGCGCTGAAGTTCCTCGGCCGCGAAGGCATGGTCGAGCTGGTCACGCGCTGCTGCGAGCTCGCGCAGGAGCTCGCCCGAGCCGTGGAGGCCGCGCCCCGGCTGGAAGCGACCGCGCCCGCCCCGACCAACACCGTGTGCTTCCGCTACCGGCCCGAAGGCTGGCTGGACGGCGAGGCGCTCGACGACCTCAATCGCCGCATCCAGGCGGATGTCGTCAGTGCCGGCGACGTCTTCTTCACGGGCGCGGAGCTCGCGAACGGCACCTGCCAGCGGGTGGCGGTCGTTTCCTGGCGCACCAGGTCCGATGACGTCCAGGCGCTGGTCGGCGCCATCGAGGCGGCCGGTGCTCGGCTGACCTCGAGCTCGTAGCTTCAGCGATCGCGTAGGCGGAAGTCAGGGTAGCCGAGCTGGAGCGCCTCGAAACCTTGCAACTCCGTGGTGTCAAGCGCGTCGCTCGAGAATCTCCTTGAGCTTGGCCTGATTCTTGGGCACCTGCTTGCGTACCCGCATGCGCGCGATTGGGGCGAAGAGCATGCCGATTCCGTGCCCCCTGAGGTTGAGCTCCACTGTCACGCGCGAGCTCGAGCCGTCGCCGACGGGCTCGACGGTGACCGATCCGTCGGCTTGCACGGGGCCGTCCAGACCGCGCCAGGAGCTCTTACGCGGCGGATCGTGCTCGGTGATCTCGTAGCTCATCTCGCGAGGTCCGCCGGGCACCTTGCGCGTGTCAGCGACACGGGTGCCGACACCGATCGGCCCGTCCGTCTTGAGCGTGCTTCCAATCAGGTCCGCCTGCCACTCGCTGTGCTTCTCGAGTTCCGCGAGGTACGCGAACACGTCCTCCGGCGGACGGTCGATCTCGATACTGCTGGCGACCTGAAGCTGCGCACAGGGCCGCAACCCGCGGCACAGGTGCAACGATGGCGGCGATGAGCAACCTCGAGCACCTCCACACGAACCAGCGGATGAGCCAGGCCGTGATCCATGGCGACACCGTCTACCTCGCCGGCCAGGTCGCCGCCGACACCTCGGCCGACGTCACCGGCCAGACCCAGCAGATCCTCGCTGCGATCGATCGTCTCCTGGCAGAGGCCGGAAGCGACAAGACGCGGATCCTGATGGCGACGATCTGGCTCAGCGACATCGCGAGCTTCGGGGAGATGAACGAGGTCTGGGACGCCTGGGTGCCGGCCGGCTGCGGCCCCGCACGGGCATGCGTCGAGTCGCGCCTCGCGAGCCCGGCGTACAAGGTCGAGATCCGCGTCGTGGCTGCGCGATAACGCGTGAAGGTCGTCATCATCGGTGCCGGTGTGGTCGGGCTGACGACGGCGTACGAGCTCTGCAAGGACGGCCACGAGGTGACCGTCGTGGAGCGCCATGAGAGCGCGGCGGAAGAGACGAGCTTCGGCAACGCCGGGTTGATCGCGCCCGGTCACTCGTACACCTGGGCCTCGCCGAGGGCGCCGAAGATCCTGCTCACGTCGCTGTTCCGACGCGACCAGGCGCTGCGCTTCTCGCCCAGCCTCGACCCAGACCTCTATCGCTGGTCGCTCAAGTTCCTGCGTCAGTGCACCGCCGAGCGCGCCCGCGTCAACACGCTTACCAAGCTGCGGCTCTGCAGCTACTCGCAAGCGCGGCTGCATGCGATCGTCGAGGACACCGGAATCGCGTACGACGGGCTGAGCAAGGGCCTGCTGTATCTGTATCGCGACGCTGCCTCGTTCAAGGGTGGCGTCGCGCACATGGCAATCCTCCGCGACGCCGGGCAGGCGATGGAGATCCTCGAGCCCGAGCAGGTGATCACTGTCGAGCCGGCGCTGGCCGCGTCGATCGACCAGATCGGCGGCGCGATCTACTGCCCGAGCGACGAATCGGGCGACTCGCGTCTCTTCACCCGCGGCCTCGTCGACTGGCTCGCGCAGCGCGGCGTGGCGTTCCGCTTCGCGACGAACGTGCTCGGCTTCACGCTGCTCGCAAACCGTGTAGAGGGCGTTCGCACCTCGCGCGGCCCGGTCTCCGCAGACGCCTATGTGCTGTGCGCCGGCTGCTGGTCGGCCGGTCTCGGCAGGCAGCTCGGGTTGCGCCTCCCGATCTACCCCGTCAAGGGTTACTCCGTGACGTTGCCGGCTCGCGATGGCGCGCCCGACGTCGGCGGGGTCGACGAGCAGTACCTCGTTGCCTGGGCCCGTTTCGGCGATCGCTTCCGGCTCACCTCGACGGCGGAGTTCAAAGGCTACGACACGTCCCACAGACCGTCGGACTTCGACGCGATGCTGCGCTCGGCGCGCTCGCTCTTCCCTCATGCCGCCGATTGGTCGATGCCGAGCTACTGGGCGGGTCTTCGGCCGATGACACCCGGCGGTGCGCCGATCATCGGGCCTTCGAAGCAGCCGAACCTGTGGCTGAACACAGGGCATGGCCACATGGGCTGGACGATGTCGGCCGGGTCGGCGCGCGTGCTCGCCGATATGCTGCGCCACGAGCCAACTGCGATCGACGTGACCGGTCTGACGCTCGCCGCGAGCGACCGGTAGACGGGATGACCATCGCCGCGACCGATCAGAATCTCCGCGTCAACCGGCAGCACATCACGTATGCGCTCGACGGCGGCGTCGCGCCGCGGGCGGCGATCGGGCTGATCGTGCTCGCGACCGACAACACGATCGAGGCCGAGTGGCGCCAGATCGTGCCGCGCTTCGCGGGCGTCGGCGTGTTCGCGAGCAGGATCATGAACTCGCCGGACATCAACTCCGAGACCCTCGCCGCGATGGAGGCCGGCCTGGTCGATTGCACGGCCGTCCTGCGCCCCGGCGAACGGATCGACGTCGTCGGCTACGGCTGTACCTCGGCATCGATGGTGATCGGCCCGGCGAACGTGGCCGCCCGCGTGCACGAGGCGCGGCCCGGCATCCCCGTCACGAACCCGTTCACGGCTGCACTCACGGCACTCGCGGCGATGGGGGCGCGTCACATCGCGCTGCTCACACCCTATGTCGACGAGGTCAATCAGGGAATGCGCCGCGCGATCCTGGCGGAGAATGTCGAGGTGCCGGCGATGGGCTCCTTCAACCTCCCCGACGACAACGCCGTGGCCCGCATCAGCGAAGCCTCGATCGAAGACGCCCTCGTCGAGTTGGCATCGGATCCAGCCGTCGACGCCGGCTTCGTGGCCTGCACCAGCCTGCGCGTCTGCGGAATCGTCGAGCGCGCCGAGCAGCGCATCGGGAAGCCCATCACGTCATCCAACCACGCCCTCGCCTGGCACTGCCTGCGACTCGCCGGGATAAACGACGAAATCGACGGGCTCGGCCGCCTCTTCCGGACCCAGCTCGCGGCATAGCAACATAAGACCGCACCAAGCGGAGGCGCCCGGGAGGCAACACCGCAAGAAATCCCTGGTCACCGGGCTCTCCCTGGGGTTCCTAAACCG
>CAZYYP010000182.1:0-5844 GCA_964651695.1 uncultured Gaiellales bacterium
ACGTCCTGATCGATTTCGGCGAGGCGCGCTTCGCCTCGGTCACGACGGGCTTCACCATGCAGAAGTACCGCTCGCCGGCGATCGAGCTGTACGGCTCGGACGGCGTGCTGCAGCTGCTCGGCGACGACTGGGCGCCCGACGGCCACGAGCTCTGGCGCAATTCCACGGGTACCTGGGAGCTGTTCCCCGAGAGCGATCCCGGCTGGCAGTGGACCGAGGGCCTGCGCCACCTCGTCGCTTGCATCGAGGGCGGGCGGGAGCCCGTGACCCGGCCCGAGCATGCCTACCACGCGCTCGAGATCATGCTCGCAGCGCAGGCCGCGGCGGTCGACGGCCGCGCGCGCGAGATCTCGAGCGACTTCCCGCGGCCCGACCTCGCATCGCTCGAGGCGCGTCCGGACGGCCGCCGCATCCACGACCCGCGCTCGGCGCTGGCGTAGAGAGCAAGGAGCACGACGAAAATGGCACGCATCCGCATGGCGTACATCGGAGGCGGCTCCACGCGCGGGGCCGGCACGATGGCGAGCTTCATCCACCAGGGCGAGAACTTCGACGGCTCCGAGGTCGTCCTGATCGACCTCGATCCCGATCGCCTCGACCTCATCCGCCGGCTCGCCGAGCGCATGGTCAAGGCGCGCGGCCTCGACCTCACGATCGAGGCGACGACCGACCGCAGGGCGGGCCTCACCGACTGCGACGCGATCCTCTCGAGCTATCGGCCGGGCGGGTTCGCGGCGCGCATCCTCGACGAGAAGATCCCGCTCAGGCACGGCATCATCGGCCAGGAGACGCAGGGCCCTGGCGGCTTCTTCATGGCGCTGCGGGCGATCCACGCGATGCAGGGGATCCTCTCCGACGTCGAGGATGTCTGCCCGGGCGCGAAGATCTTCAACTACACGAACCCGGTCAACGTGCTCGCGCAGGCCGTGACGTCGCACTCGGACGTGCCGTTCGTGTCGCTCTGCGAGGGCCCGATCTACTTCGCCGACCAGATCGCCCGGGCGTGCGACCTCGATCGCGAGGAGCTCGAGACCGTGATGGTCGGCCTCAATCACGCCTGCTGGAGCGTGCAGCACGAGTACAAGGGCGCCGACGTGATGCCGCTCGTGGCCGAGGCCTGGGAGCGCCGCAAGGACGATCCCGAGCTCACCGGCGCGCTCCGCCGGCAGCTGCGCATCGCGGCCGAGATGGACGCGATCCCGGCCGACTACTTCCAGTACTACTACTGCCAGGACGAGGTGCTCGCCGAGTTGCAGGCGAAGCCGACGACGCGCGCCGAGGACATCCTGGGCTGGTCGGCGGGGTACTGGGAGCACTACGCCGAGCAGGCCGAGAGCGACGATCCGCAGCTCGACCCCAAGTTCTCGCGCGGTGGCATCCACGAGCTCGAGCTGGCGATCGACGCGATGGACGCCGTCTTCAACGCCAAGGACGAGGTGCTCACCGTCAACGTCCCGAACACCGGCGGGGCGCTGCCCGGGTTCGACGAGACGCTCGTGGTCGAGCTGCTCGGGCGCTGCGGTGGCCCGGACGGCTGGATCCATCCGCTGCCCGTTCCCGCGCCGCTGCCCCACCACGTGCGCGGGCTCGTGCACGAGCTCGGCGAGTACCAGGCGCTCGCGGCCGACGCGGCCTGGTCGGGCACGCGCCGCGATGCCATCCACGCGCTGGCGGCGCACCCGCTGATGGTCGACCTCGACCGCACCGAGCGCGTCTACGACGAGCTCGCGCACGCCCACCGGGAGCACCTCCCGGCGCGCCTGCTGCCCGCGTAGCGTTCCGGGATGCTCTACCTGGGGGTCGACGGCGGCAACACGAAGACGATCGCGCTCGTCAGCCGCACGGATGGCCGCATCGCAGGGCATGCCCGGACGGGGTGCAGCGACGTCTACTCCGTCGACGGTGAGCTTGCGGTCGGCGAGATCGCGCGCGCGGCGCATGCCGCCATCGCAGAGGCGGGCGGCGGCGAGATCGCCTGCGCCTACTACTCGCTGGCCGGGGCCGACTGGCCGGCCGACATCGCGTTCTACGAGCAGGAGCTGGCGCGACTGATCCCCGCCGCGCGCACGGTCGTCGTCAACGACGCGATCGGCGCGATCCGCTGCGGCGCCGACGACGGCGTCGGCTGCGCGCTCGTGTGCGGCACCGGCACGGCGATCGGCGCTCGCGCCCCGGGCGGGCGGCACTGGCACGTGAGCTGGCTGGCGGCGCCGTACTTCACGATCGACCTCACCCGTGCGGTGCTCGATGCAGCCGTGCGCAGCGAGCTCGGGCTCATGCCGCCGAGCGCGCTTCCGGCGCGCGTCGCCGCGGTCTACGGGGCCGTCGACGCGGCGGGGGCGATCGAGCGCGTTACCGGCCGCGCACCGCGGCCCCCGCGTTCCTCGCTCGGCGGGGTGTTGCTCGATTGCGCCGTCGAGGGCGACGAGCTGGCGCTCGAGCGCATCGGCTGGGTCGCGCGCGAGAACGCCTCCTACGTGCGCGCCGGCGCGCGCGCGTGCGGTCTCGGCGATCCCACGCCGATCACGCTCGCCGGCGGCGTGATGCGGCACCCCTCATCGCTGCTCGTCGACGCGCTGGCCGAGGCACTCCCCGGCTGCGAGCTCCGGCGGGCCCGTCGCGAGCCCGCGCACGGCGCGCTGATGGCGGCGCTCGACGAGGGCGGAGCGGGCGTTGTCGCGCTCGACGATTCGGCGCTCCCCGAGGATCTCTTCGCCACGAGGTAGGCCCGTGTCGATTCCGGTCCGCGCCGTTCGTCCTCGCTACTGTCACCACACAGCCAGCAAGGAGCCAAAGCCGTGCAGTACATGCTTCTGATCCACGACGATCCGACCGCCTGGGCGGGCATGAGCGAAGAGCAGGTCAATGCGGTCATGGGCGAGTACTTCGCCTACTCGCAGGCGATCCGCGACGAGGGCATCTTCGTCGAGGGCAACCCGCTGCAGGGGCGCGACGCCGCGCATACCGTGCGTATGCGCGATGGCAAGCGGATCGTTGCCGACGGGCCGTTCGCCGAGACCAAGGAGATCGTCGGCGGCTACTACGTCGTCGACTGCGACACGC
This sequence comes from uncultured Gaiellales bacterium, assembly GCA_964651695.1. Lineage (GTDB taxonomy): Bacteria > Actinomycetota > Thermoleophilia > Gaiellales > JALYLC01 > JALYLC01. Next base: position 3,064 of record CAZYYP010000182.1, read on the forward strand.
TCGATGTGGCCCTCGACGCCGCGGCGCGCATCCCGAGCGCCCGCTTCGGCGCGATCGAGGTGCGCCCGATCGCACAGATGTGAGCGCGCCGCCGCCGCTGCAGCGCGAGGCCATCGGCTGGCTCTACCGGGAGTGGTTCGGTCGAGCCGTCGGGGTCCTCGCGCGCGGCGTCGGCGATCTCGATCTGGCCGAGGAGGTCGTGCAGGACGCCTTTGCGACGGCGCTCGAGCGCTGGCCGCGCGACGGCGTGCCCGGCGACCCGGGCGCGTGGATCATCCGCACGGCCCGCAACCGCGCGATCGACCTCCTGCGGCGGCGCCGGATGGCCGGCGAGCGCGAGCGCCAGGCCGTCGAGCTCGAGGCGCTGCGGCAGGCGATCGAGCCGGAGCGCGACTCCTCGATCCCGGACGAGCGGCTCGGGCTCGTCTTCACCTGCTGTCATCCGGCGCTCGCCCCGGAGGCCGGCGTCGCCCTGACGCTCCGGCTCGTCGCCGGGCTGACGATCGAGGAGATCGCGCGCGCGCTGCTCGCGACCCCGCCGGCGATCGCGCAGCGGCTCGTGCGCGCGAAGCGCACGCTGCGCGAGGCGGGCGCCGGGATGGATGTCCCCGCCGACCACGAGCTGCCCGATCGGCTGGCCGCCGTGCTGGCCGTCCTCTACCTCGTCTTCAACGAGGGCTCTTCGGCCACGGGCGGGGAGCAGCCCATGCGTGCCGAGCTGTGCGCCGAGGCCATCCGCCTCGCGCGCGTGCTCGCCCGGCTGATGCCCGACGAGAGCGAGGTGCGCGGGCTCCTCGCGCTCTGCCTTGCGACCGACGCGCGACGGGCGGCGCGCTACTCGGCGGCGGGCGCATACGTGACGCTCGAGGATCACGACCGCTCGCTCTACGACGCGGCCGCGGTCGCGGAGGCGGACGAGCTCGTGCGCACCACGCTGGCCCAGCGGCCCGGGCCGTATGCCCTCGAGGCGGCGATCGCAGCGCTCCACTCGCTCGCGCCGACCTACGCCGCTACCGATTGGGCCCAGATCGCGGCGCTCTACGGCGTGCTCGCCCGCTCCGACGACTCGCCGGTCGTCGAGCTGAACCGCGCGGTCGCGGTGTCGCTCGCCGAGGGCCCCGAGGCGGCCCTGCCGCTGCTTGCCGCGCTCGAGCGGCCGCTCGCCGGGTATGCGCCGTTCCATGCGGCTCTGGCCGATGTGCAGCGCAGGTGCGGGAATGCCGGCGCGGCGAGTACCGCCTACCGCCGCGCGCTCGAGCTCACGGCCAATCCGGGCGAGCGCGCGTTCCTCGAACGCCGCTTGCACGCGATCGCCTGAGAGCGCCCGGGGGCGGCAAACGGAAGCGGGCGGCTCCTTTCGGACGCCGCCCGCCTCTGCTTGGGTGGGGTACGGAGATCTCAGGCAGCGGTCGAGCGCTGCGCGACCTCATGGGTGCGCGTGGTCGCCTCGTCCGTGAAGATCAGACGGCGCAGGGCGTCGGCGCCGCGGCGGGCCGCCAGCGGATCGCGTCCGAACAGCGGGGAGTCGATCCCGTCGGTCATGAACCTGCGGACCGCTTCGATGGCCTCGCGCGAGACGGACGTGCTCTCGTTGCGCAGCATGGCGGCGACGACGGACAGCGCAGGCGCCGCGGCGAGCACGACGGCCGGGCGGGCGACGCGATTGCGCATCGGGACCGACGATCGTGTTGCGTCCTTGATGGAGTTCTCGATGGAGCGGGCCCAGACCTCGCGCTCGTCCAGCGTGACCTCGCGGGCGGCCTTGGCGAGCACCTTGTGCAGCAGGCCGCGGTTGGTGATTTCGTTGTTGACGAACATCGCTTTCTCACCTCTGGAGAAGAACGGTTGATGATGACGTTCCCAGCATCGCAAGACCGGTGTGAGGGCCGTCTGACGATTGGCTCCGGGAGTGTCAAATTGGCGTCAAGACCGAACCATTAGCGCGCATCCAGGCAGAATCGGATGCGCCCGAGCTCGCGCCGCAGGGCGTCGGCGTCGCTTCCGTAGAGCGGCGACCGCGTTCCGTCGCTGAGCAGTTGCTCGCAGAGGGCGACCCCGCGGACGTGCGGCACCGTGCCGGCACGGAGGAGGCGCGCGATGGTGCGCACCTCGTCCTCGACCGGCAGGAGCAGCCGGGCGTTGCCGACGGGCCGCATGAGTGGCGCGGTCTGGTGCCAGCGCTCGGCGGAACGCAGGTAGCGCTCGAGCGATGACGCGAGCAGCTCGCGCCGGCGCGGATCCTCGAGTCGCCGGCGCAGGGGGGCGAGTGCCTCGAGCGGAAGATCCTCGTCCCCGCTGAGGATCAGCTCCAGCGCCTGCCTGCGCCGGCTGCAGAGCGAGCCGGCCGCAAACCCGCCGCTCGCAACGCACGCGGCGGCGCCGACGACGACCTCGAGCCGCCGCGCCTGACCGTGGGCGAAGAGGACGATCGCGGCGAGGACCGCCAGGCTGCTCAGCAGCTGCAGGCACGCCGTGTCGAAGCGCCGGCTCGCGCGCGTGAGTGGGTGCGTCTGACCGAGGAGGTCGGCAGCGGTCATCTCGCGCAGGGTTCCCGGAGAGCCGCGAACGCCGCCTGAAGGTTCGGCGGTGCGATCTGAAGATTCCGTCAACGCCGCCGCGGGCGAGCCTCTTCCCGGGTTGCGCGACACGGCGCGCCTCGTCGCGCGGGCATGATTGCCGGGTGAGCGCTCGGCTGGCACGGCCGGAGATGCACCGCGCAGCTGCGGCGCTCAGGCGCGCGGACCCGCGGCTCGGCGTCGCGGCGAGCGTCGTCGCGGTCGC
>CAZYYP010000182.1:5944-7256 GCA_964651695.1 uncultured Gaiellales bacterium
GCGGCGGCGCGCCACGGAGGCGGGTCTGCTTGCGGAGATCGCGCGCTCGCTGCTGGAACGCGGGAGCGTGAGCGACGAGCTCAACCAGATCGCGGCGGGCGCGGCACGCGCGCTCGGCGCGGGCGATGCGCTCATCGAGCTCGGCGAGCCGTCCGCCGCCCTCCGCGCCGATCCTGAGGCTACGCCCCTGATCGCGGGGAACCGCCGCGTCGGGACGATCGCGCTGCACGCCTGGACGCGCACCTGGCCGCGCCGAGCTTCCGACTCGCCGTTGCTGCCGGCGCTCGCCTCGCTCCTCGCCGTGGCGATCGATCAGGAGCGCCTCGCGCGCGAGGCGTTGGAGGCCGAAGCGCTCCGCCGGTCGGACGCGCTCAAGACGGCGCTCCTGCGGAGCGTGAGCCATGACCTACGCTCGCCCTTGATGACGATCCTGACCTCGGCCTCCGCGCTCTCGCGCCCCGACCTCAGCCTCGAGGACGCCGACCGCGCGGAGCTGCTCGCAGGCATCCTCAGCGAGGCCCAGCGCCTCGACCGGCTCGTGTCGAACCTGCTCGACCTGTCGCGCCTCCAGGCGGGGGCGGCAGTCCCCGCGCCCGAGGTCTGGGCGGCGGACAGTCTCGTCGTGCAGGCGCTGAGCAGTCTCGGCCAGGCCGCCGATCGCGTCGACGTGACCTTCTCCGCGGCGTCGCCCGCCGTGCGGGTCGACGCCAATCAGATCGAACGGGCACTTGCCAACCTGATCGAGAACGCGATCAAGTACTCGCCCGACCACGCCGCGCGAGTCGTCGTCAGCGCCACGGCGCGCGAGGCGCTCGTGCGCGTGATCGACCACGGGCCGGGCCTCGCTCCGGAGGACATCACCCGCGTATTCGCACCGTTCCAGCGCGGCTCCGTGGGCGACGTCGGCGGCGCCGGCCTCGGCCTCGCGATCGCGCGCGGCTTCGCGGAGGCCAACGGCGGACGGGTATGGGCCGAGTCCCTCGCCGGCCAGGGCGCGACGTTCGTGCTCGCCCTGCCGATCGCAGACGTCCCCGAGGACGACGGGTGAGCGGGCAGCGCATCCTCGTCGTCGACGACGAGCGCCAGATCCTGCGGGCACTCTCCACGAGCCTGCGGGCGGCCGGCTACACGGTCGACACGGCCGAGACGGCGGCCGCCGCGCTCACGGCCGCGGCGATGCGGCCGCCCGATGCGGTCATTCTCGACCTCGTCCTGCCCGACGGCACCGGCACGGATGTCTGTCGCGAGCTGCGCACCTGGTCGAGCGCGCCGGTGATCGTGCTCTCGGCCGTCGGCGACGAGGGCGAGAAGA
>CAZYYP010000183.1:0-7254 GCA_964651695.1 uncultured Gaiellales bacterium
TCGGGCGACCAGGCCGGCGACCAGACGAGCTCGGTCTCGACCTTCTCGATGCCCTCGCAGCCCGCGGCGACCGTTTCGATCTGCTCGGCGATCCACGGCCCGACGGGACAGCCCATCGACGTCAGCGTGTAGGTGATCTTGACGGCCTCGCCCTCGACGGCGACGTCGTAGACCAGGCCGAGGTCGACGATCCCCATGCCGATCTCGGGATCCTCGACGGCGTTCAGCGCCTCGCGCAGAGCTTCGGTAGTGGTCATGCCCGCACTCTACGACGTCCGTTGCCGGAACGCCGCCACGCGCACGTCAGTGCTTGCTGCGGCTCTCGAGGACGCCGATCAGGACCATCGCGACCAAGAGCACGGCGATCAGGCCGAGCATGATCTCGGTCGTGCGGTCCTTGTGGCCGCCCGAGCCGTCCGCGGCGAATGCTCCGGCGGGCACCGCGAGCAACGCGACGAGGGACACCAGGAGCGTGCGCAGCATGCGATTCCTTCCGCCGTGATCCATCGCGGGAATTGAATCACACCCGTCGCGCGCCGAGCGCCGTCCGACCGCGTCCCTAGCCTGACATCCCGTGACGCGTTTCGCCCACGAGGCCGAAGTCGAGTGTGCCCGCGCGCTCGACGCCCTCGGCATCCGCTGGGCCTACGAGCCGCACATGTTCGTGCTCAGCCGCGACGGCGAGGGACGCGTGCGCGAAGCGATCACGCCCGACTTCCACCTGCCCGACCTCCAGCTCTACCTCGAGGTCACCGCGATGCGCCAGCGGCACGTCACGCGCAAGAACCGCAAGCTGCGCCGCCTGCACGAGATGCACCCGGAGGTGCGCTGCTTCGCGCTCTACGCGCGCGACCGTGTGCGGCTCGTCGAGCGCCTCGGCGAGATCTGCACGATCAAGCGCGCGGCCTGACGGGCTCCCCGGCCGGCTGCTCGGGCGGAAGGCTCTCGAGTTCCGCGAGCGCCGCGACGGCCTCGTCGCGCAGGGTCACGCGCTCGCGCTCGGCATCCGCGTCGGTGAGCTTGCCGGCCTGATGGTCCAGCTCGAGCTCCTGCAAGGCCTGCAGAGCGGCGTCACGCCGTTCGAGCAGCGCGAGGCGGCGCGCGTCCGGAGCCGTCGTCTCGGCGGTGCGCTCGCGCACGAGCGGCCACCCCACGAGGGCGACGACGACCACGGCCAGCACGAGCAGTACGACGACGCCGAGCAGCATCAACGAGCGCGCGCGAACGCCTCGTTGGTCCGCCGCGCCAACCGGGCCGCTGTGCGCGGATCGGGCCAGATGGCGATGGCGAAGCCGAGCACGAGGACGATGGCGGAGAGCCAGAGCAGATTGACGAGCGGATTGACGAAGGCCTTGATCGAGACGACGCCGGGCCGCGGGGAGCCGTCGAAGACGAGGTAGAGATCCTCGCCCGTGCGCAGCAGCGGGCGGATGGCGACCTGCTTGGTCGGCTCGCCCGAATCGAGATAGGTGCGTGCCGACGGGCGGAGCGTGTCGACGCGGTGGCCGCCCTGGTAGACGTCGATCACCGCCTCGGTCGAGATGTAGGCGCGCGTGATCGGCGACTCGATGCCGCGGAGCTTGAGGCCGTAGCCGTGGAACTGCACCATCTGGCCCGGCGCGAGCTCGATCGTGCGGCTGGTCGCGTACGCGCTGGTGCCGACGATCGCGACCACGCCGATCATGACCGCGAGGTGCACGACGTAGCCGCCGTAGCGCCGCCGGTTGCGGCCGACGAGCTGCGCGAGCGCGACCGGCCACGAGGTGCCCGGCATGAGCCTGCGGCGCGCCGCAGTCCCGCGCGCCAGCTCGAGGCCGATCGTCACCGTCACGAAGAGGCAGAGGCTCAGCGCCACGACACCGGGAACGCTCGAGGCGTATCCGAGCAGGACGAGCAGCGCACCGGCCGCGAGCGCCGAGGCGAACGGCCAGCGGAAGGCCTGCACCACGCCGCTCAGCGACGAGCGCCGCCAGGCGACGACGGGGCCGATGCCCGCCAGCAGCAGCAGCGGGAGGCCGAACACGACGGCGAAGAAATCGTAGTAGGGCGACTGGGTGGCGACCCGGTGCCCCGCCAGCGCGTCCGAGATCGACGGGAAGAGGACGCCCCAGAGGATCGCGAACGCGAGCGCGACGAAGAGCAGGTTGTTGAACAGGAAGGTCGCCTCGCGCGAGACCAGCGAATCGATGCGGTGCGGCGAGCGCAGCTGATCGAGGTTGCGGCTGATCACGATGATCGCCACAGCGGCGACGATCGCGATGTAGCCCACGAACCACCACCCGACGCTCGAGACGACGAACGTGTGGATGGACGACGTGAAGCCCGAGCGCGTGAGGAAGGTGCCGACGATGCAGAGCACGTAGGTGATCGCGACGAGCGACACGTTCCAGACCTTGAGCATGCCCTTCTTCTCCTGCACGATCACCGAGTGCAGGAACGCCGTCGCCGTCAGCCACGGGATCAGCGCGGCGTTCTCGACCGGATCCCAGCCCCAGAATCCGCCCCAGCCGATCTCCTCGTAGGCCCACTTGGCGCCCAGGATCATGCCGACGGCGAGCGAGAGCCACGGCACGAGCGTCCAGCGCCGCACCGCCTGCAGCCAGCGCCCGTCGGTGCGGCCACTCACGAGCGCCGCCATCGCGAATGCGAACGGCACCGTGAAGCCCACGTAGCCGAGGTAGAGCAACGGCGGATGGATCAGCATGTACGGGTTCTGCAGCGACGGGACGAGGCCTGCGCCATCGCGCGGTACCTGGGCGACCGTGTTGAACGGGCTCGCCACGAAGCTCGTCGCGAAGGCGAAGAACGCGCACGCGCCGCCGAGGAACGCGACGAGATACGGCATCAGCTCGCGCGAGCGCCGGCGGTGCTGGTAGGTCACGAGCGCCGAGAGGCCGCTGAGGACGAGCAGCCAGAGCAGGAGCGATCCCTCCTGGCTCGACCAGAACGACGAGATGAGGTACGGCTCGGGGACCTCGCGCGACGAATGATTGGCGACGCTCGCGAAGCGGTAGTCGTGGCGCACGATCGCCGTCACGAGCACGCCCGAGGCGACGACGACGCACACGAAGCAGCCCGCGAGCGCGCGGCGCGCGCTCGCGATCAGGCGCTGGTCGTGCGTGCGGGCGCCAACGATCGCCGCAGCCGGCGCGTACACGGCGGCGAGCAGCGCGAGCAGCAGCGCTCCGCGGCCGAGCAACTCCATCAGGCGCTCAGAACTGGTTTCACTGCGTCGGCGCGACGGATGTCGACGAGTACTTCGACGGGCACTTGGTGCTCAGCGAGTCGTTGCGTGCGCTGAACGAGTTGCCCTGGACCGTGCCGTCGATGAGAATCGCGCGGCCGTCGCGGAACGCCGACGGCACCGTCCCGTGGTAGACGATCGTGAGCTTGCGAGCCGTCGCCGCGTCGTGCGAATAGGCGGCGTTGTCGGCCAGCTGGATGCGCATGCCCGACGTGCTCGACGCGTCGCCCTCGTGCGACACCACCGTGCCGTTGAGGCGCACGTCGCCTGCACTCGCCTTGTCGGACAGGATCTGCTGGACCTGCACGACCGCGATCGTGCCGCCCAGCACGGTCGAATAGATCAGCGCGGCGCCCAGCGTCGAGGCGACGAGGAGCGCAACGATTAGGCGGATATTGCTACCGCGCATCGGCCCCTGCAGCATACCCTGGCTCGGCCGAAGGCTGCCGCTTGCGGGCGACGGGCTCGTACGGCTACGAGGATTCGAATCCGAGCTCGCGGGTGAGCGAGCCACCCGGCGGCTCGCGCAGCGCGTCGCAGTAGCCCTGGCCGTAGGCCGCGCGCAGGAACCACCCGATCAACTCGTGGTCCCAGCGCTCGCGCGGCACCTGGAAGAGCTCGGCCCAGATCTCCGTGAGGCGCGCATCGAGCACCGACGCGAGCTGCTCTCGCGACGCCGGCAGCGGCGCCGGAGGCGAGGTGGAGGCGAAATCGGCCATCGACAACAGGGTACGAGGACCGTCGGACGGAGCCGGGGCCAGAACCCGGCCCCGATCGATCGATTGGCGCGGCCGTGGGCGCGAGTCTGGATCCTGGCTCAGACGGCGCGACCGGCCGGCGGCCCGACCGGCGCCGGCGCCGCGTGCGGCCAGAGCCGCTGCAGCACGCGCGGCCACGCGACGAGGCTCTCGATCGAGAGCAGCACGAGCGCGGCCAGCGGGAGGTCGGAATAGCGCTCGAACGCCGCGTAGCGCGGCTCCCATTCGGGGAAGAACTTGCGGTTGAAGTCGAGCAGGCGCTCGACCTGGAAGTAGCGGTCGGCGCGCGCCAGTACGAAGCGCAGGCCGCGCTCCCAGGCGGGCAGCTTGGCGTCGCTGCGGAGCAGGTCGCCGAAGGCGTTGAAGTTGAGCGAGATGCGCGCGATCCCCCGTGCGCCGGCCCACTGGAACGTCTCGCAGAGCAGGAACTCCATGAGCCCGTTGGGCGTGTGATGGAGGCGGCGCATGGCCGAGAGCGAGAGATCGCCGCTCGCGGGTGCGGGCACGAAGTGCACGAACCCCACGAGCCGGCGATCGGCGTCGTAGCCGAGCGCGAACACCGCGTCGCCGTGGTCGGGCGCGTGCATGTCGTCGAGCGCCATGGTGAAGCCGCGCTCGGGCTGGCCGCGCAGCCATGACCGGCTGACGCGCTCGATCTCGCGCCGCTGCTCGAGCGTCAGCTCGCGCGCGCGCACGACGCGCGCGCTGTGCCCCGCCTTGCGCAGGCGCGTCACGGACTGGCGCACCTTGCGGATCGGGCGGCCCTCGAGCGAGAAGCGATCCGGATGCACCACGGCCTCGTCGCCGATGTAGATCGTGCGCAGGCCGATCGCATGCCAGGCGGCGAGCTGCGGGCGTGCGACACCGAGCGCGGCCACGCGCCAGGCGTGAGCGTGGCAGTGGCGAGCGAAGTCGGCGAGCAGCGCCGGCGTGGCGGCCGGGTCGCCGACCGGGTCGCCCGAGACGAGCGCCACGCCGCCCACGGCGCGGTAGGCGAGGAAGGCCGTGCGCTCGGCGTTGAAGAAGTACGACTTGTCGCGGCGCAGCGCGAAGTACGCGAGCGAATCGCGCCCGTGGCGCTCGACCAGGCGGCGCGCATCGCGGCGATCGGCCGCGACCTGGCTGACGGCCGAGTCGCGCGGGCGCAGCGCGAGCCAGGCGACGTAGGCGGCGCAGATGATCGCCGCGCTGGCGAGACTGATCGTGAGGCCGTGCTCGAAGCGGCCCGGATTGTTGGTGGGGTCGATGCCGGCGAGCCCGAGCGTGACATTGACGAGCGTGTCGCCGAGCGTGAACGGGGGACCTCCGCGCACCTCGGCATGGATGAAGGTCGCCGAGACGCCGTAGACGTACAGCCCGCCGAGCGCCCAGAGGAGCGCTGCGCGTGCACGCGGCGGGCCGTCCGGGTCGCCGGCGGCATCGAAGTCGGCGCGCTTCCACCACAGCAGGCCGAACGGGACGACGCTCAGGAGCGAGTCGATGATGTCGCGATCCTTGAGGAGGTGCCCGAAGAACGAGATGGCAAGCAGCCAGAGCGCCGCCTGCCACGAACGGTGGCGGCGGCGAGCGAGCCCGCGCCCCAGCAACACGAGGCCGAGAGAGGACGCCACGAGGATGCCGTCCGCCACGTGCGGGGCAGCGGGACTGAGCAGCTCGGAGACGAGCTCGAGCCGCCCGGCCCAGGTCGGCGTGATGACGGCGACGAGGCCGGCGAGACCCGCGGCCGTGGCCACGAGGGAGAGCAGGAACGGCGCGCGCGGGGGGCGCGCAGGCGTGCATTCAGGAGCGTCGATACCCACACAGTAACGCGCGCACTCGACCGCCGACCGCGGCCGTATGGTGTGGGGCGTGCCTGAGGAAGAAGCGCTCGATCCACGCTGCTATGCAACGGTCGGGATCGAGCCGCGCACGCGCGCGCTGCTCACGGCCGTCCCGCATCGTGGCGCACTCCTGCGCAGCGGCACCTCGAGCCGCCGGCAGCGGCCCTACTGGGCCGTCACGCTGCGCGCGGCCGACGGGCCTGCAGCCGGGGTGCACGCCGAGCTGCGGCTCTGGCCGGAGTCGAACCCCGAGTGGTTCCGCGGGCGCCTCGCGCTGCTCTGCGACAGCGATCCGGAGACGATCGCGGCGCTCGCGGCCGGAGAGCAGCGGGCGCTGCTCGAGCGCAACCTCGCCGAGCGCTCCTACGCCGGCATTCTCGAGACCGCCGCCGACGGTCTCGCGGACGTCGCCTACCTCGAGGGCCCGCGGCCGCGGGCCGAGCTCGCGCCCGGCCTGCCGGAGGCGCCGACGGCACGCCGCGTCGCGCCGCCCGCCGACGTGCCGCAGGCGCCACTCCCCCATCCGCCGTTCGCCCTCGTCGAAGACGCAGCGGCACTCGCCGTGCTGTGCGAGCGCCTCGCGCCGGCGACCGCGTTCGCGGTCGACATCGAGACCGACTGCGGGCCGCTCGGGGCGCCCGCCGACTGGTCGCCGGCCGACGGCGCGGTGCGCCTGCTGCAGGTCGCCGCACGGAGCGGCGGCGAGGTCGTCTGCGGAGTGGTCGACTGCTACCGGGTGGCGCCCCGTCCGCTCCTGCGGATGCTCGCGGACGGCCGCGAGATCATCGCCCACAACGCGCGCTACGAGCAGGCCTGGCTGACGTTCCAGTTCGGCCTCCCGGCCTGGCACTCGGTGATGGACACGAGCTGCGCGTTCCGCGTCTTCGAACGCCACTGGTCGATCCAGGACCCGGCCTACGAGCGACGCGACGCGACGCTCGCGACCGTCACGCGGCGCTTGCTGGGTGCGCCCAAAGGCGACTTCGGACCCGACTGGTGGGGCGCCGAGCCGCTGCCGCCTGCCCAGCTCGACTACGCCGCCTACGACGCGGTCGCACTGCTCGAGCTGCGCGACCGCGCCCTGGAGCTGGCCGAGGCGTTCGGATGCACCGCGCAGGTGCTGGCGGCGTCGCGCACCGCATGCGTCGAGGCGTTCCGGCGCCCGCCACAACCGCACGCGCACCCCTGGAACGCCGCCTGCGAGCTCATCGACGGCGCGTTCGACGACACGGCGCTCGCAACGGCGGCAGCCGTGATCCGGCGCCTGCCGCTGGCGGCCTGGCAACGTGCCGCCCTGCGGGAGCGCTACGCCGCCCACCGCCACGGCCTCGCCGCGTAAGAGGCTCTGACTGAATAAGCGTGGATGGCGGGGACGGGTGGAGCGAGCGGGGGTGCCGGCCGGCTCGCAGGGCAGGCGGGACGCCTGTTCAAG
>CAZYYP010000184.1:0-7219 GCA_964651695.1 uncultured Gaiellales bacterium
TAGCATCCCCCGGCGCAGGGAGCGACGTCGCGCCTTTCACGGATTCCAAACAGATGCGGCCCCATCGCTCACATCTGCGATGCGAATGCTTACCCGCGGCCCCTTGATCCCTCACCTCCGGGTGCGAGCGTTGGTCTCGGGCACGGAACCACGTGCACCGAGACCTCAGGGAAAGGGAGTCCGATGTTCCGCACGATCCGCCTGACCGCAGCTGCACTCGCAGTCGCCGTCGCCAGCCTCAGCCTCGTGGGCGCCGCGAGCGCGCATACTCGAGGCGTCGCCTACGAGTTCCGTGGCACCGCAGTCGTCGCCCCGGGCACCGGCGCAACGCAGATCCAGGTGCAGGTGTCCGGCGGCAACCGCCCGGCGCTCAAGGCACTGCTCGGTGCAGCGCAGCCGACCACGTTCGCGGCCGACGCGAAGACCCGCTGGATCAACGTCCAGGGCAACATGCCGCTGCTCGCCGCGTCCGACACCGTGCTCGCCGGCGATGACGTCCGCGTCGTCGTGCGCGCCCCGTGGCACACGCCGCTCGCGACGCTCGTCGCGACGCCGGCCACCAGCGTGACCGACCTCTCTTCGAGGACGCGCCCGGCCGGTCGCCTGTTCCTCTTCGGCGCCACCGCCTCGGCCATCGACACGACCAATCACACCATCACCGTCGATGTCAACTTCGGCAACTGGCGCGGGCTCTACGCCCTGCTCGGCCAGCCCGTGCACGAGACGTTCACCTACGACGCCAACACGGTGTTCCTGAAGTGGCGCAACGGCGTCCCGATCGGCGTCGATCCGAGCGTCATCCACCCTGGCGACGCCCTGACCCTGCGCGTCTTCGGCGCAACCTGGAACACGCCGCTGCCCACCCTGCTCGCCACGCCGCTCTGGCGCGTCAAGCTCGGTGAGCCGATGCGCCTCGCCCTGCGCGACGGTGCGGAGCTGCCCGGCACCTGATCGACCACCCGCGGGGCCCCCTCACCCCGCACCCTCAAGCCGCGGCCGCTGCGCCGCGCATGCTCCCCCAGCACGGGGCCGGCCTCCTGGCCGGCCCCGTGTGCGTTTCGGCGTGTAGCCTCCGTCCGTGGAGCGACTGTGGGCACCGTGGCGGCTGAGCTACATCAAGGCCCCGCGCTCTGAGGGCTGCGTGTTCTGCGATCAGGTGAAGCAGGACGACGAGGAGAGCCTGATCGTGCACCGCGGCGAGCGCTGCTACGTCGTGCTCAACCTCTACCCCTACGGCAGCGGGCACCTGATGATCCTGCCGTTCCGGCACGTCTCGCGGCCCGGCGATCTCGCTGCGGCCGAACGGGCCGAGCTGTGGGAGCTGCTCGACCGGGCGCTGCAGGCGCTCGAGTCGGGCCTCGGGGCCCAGGGTCACAACGTCGGGTTCAACCTGGGCGCCGCCGCCGGCGCCGGCATCGAGGATCACCTGCACCTGCACGTCGTGCCCCGCTGGCGCGGCGACGTCAACTTCATGCCCGTGCTCGCCGACGTGCGCGTGATGCCGCAGCACCTCGCCGAGACGCGTGCTGCCCTCATCGCCGCGTGGCCGCACTAGCATTGCGCCCATGACGCTCGATCCCTCGGTCTTCAAGGCGTACGACGTCCGCGGCCTCGTGCCGGACGAGCTCGACGCCGATGGCGTGTACCGCACCGTCCGCGCCTACGTGGACGAATTCGAGCCGCGCACGATGGCGATCGGGCGTGACATGCGATTGACCTCCGCCGAGCTGTGCGAGGCCGCCATCCGGGCCGCGCTCGACGCGGGCAGCAATGTCGACGACATCGGTCTCGTCGGCACCGAGATGATGTACTTCGCCGTCTGCGAATACGGCTACGAGGGCGGCCTGATCGTGACCGCCTCGCACAACCCCAAGCAGTACAACGGCATGAAGATCGTGCGCCGCGGCGGCCTGCCGCTGGGCGGAGACGGCGGCATCGAGAAGGTGCGCGACCGCGCGCTCGCGGGCGAGTTCCGCACGCCGAAGGCGCCGGGGGTGCGCGCGAGCCGCGACGTGTTGCAGGGCTTCGCCGAGCGCTGCCTCTCGATCGTCGACACCGATGCGATCGCGCCGCTCAAGGTCGTGCTCGACGGCGCCAACGGGATGGCCGGGACGATGATGGAGCCGATCCTCGAGCGACTGCCGCTGCAGGCCGACCGCGCGCACTTCGACCCCGACGGCACGTTCCCGCACTACCAGCCGAACCCGCTGCTGGAGGAGAACCGCCAGTTCATCATCGGCGAGGTCACGCGCACGGGGGCCGACCTCGGCATCGCCTGGGACGGCGACGCCGACCGCTGCTTCTTCATCGCCGACACCGGGGAGTTCGTCCCCGGCGACTTCATCACCGCGCTCGTCGCGGTCTCGATGCTCGCCAAGCGGCCCGGCGAGACGATCCTCTACGACCTGCGCGCCTCGCGCGCGGTCCCGGACATGGTCGGCGAGGCGGGCGGCACCGCGATCGCGAGCCGCGTCGGGCACGCCTTCATCAAGCACCGCATGCGCAAGGAGAACGCGCTCTTCGCGGGCGAGGTGTCGGGTCACTACTACTTCCGCGACTTCTACGGCGTGGACACCGGGATCGTGCCCGCGCTCGTCGTGCTCGAGCTCGTGTCGCGCTCCGGGAAGAAGCTCTCCGAGCTGCTCGCGCCGCTCCACGAGCGCTACCACCTCTCGGGCGAGATCAACTCGACGGTCAGCGACGTGCCACTCAAGCTGCAGGAGCTCAAGGAGCGCTACGGCCCGGGCGGCGAGGGCGGCGTCGTGACCCACCTCGACGGCGTCTCGGTCGACTTCGAGGACTGGCACTTCAACGTGCGGTCGTCCAACACCGAGCCGCTGCTGCGCCTCAACCTCGAGGCCTCCACCGCCGCCGAGATGGAGCGCCGGCGCGACGAGGTGCTGGCCCTGATCCGCTCGTGAGCGCCGGCCCGACGATCGCCGAGCCGCCCTACCGCTTCTCGGCGCGCATGCGCGTCGGATTCGACGAGACAGACGCTCAGGCGGTCGTCTACTACGGCCGCTACTTCCCCTACTTCGACCGCGCGCGCGTCGAGTACCAGCGCCATCTGCAGCTCCTGCACACGCTGCCCGCAGGCCTCGAGTTCGTGATGCGCCGCGCAACGTGCCAGTACGAGGCGCCCGCCCGCTTCGACGACGAGATCGAGGTGTTCATCCGCACCGCCGCGATCGGCACCACGTCGTGGCGCTGGGAGATGGCCGTGCACCACTGCGAGTCGGGCGCCCTGCTCGCGCACGCCGAGCAGGTCATGGTGCTGATCGATCGCAGCGCTCGCCGGCCCGAGCCGGTCCCAGCCGCCATGCGCACCGCCGTCGAGACCTTCGAGGCCGGCGCATGACGATCGACGAGACCGTGCAGTCGATCGTCGACGGAGGCGAGGAGGCCGACGCCATCCTGCGCGCCTCCCTGGCCGCTGTCCACGAGGGCGTCGGCGCGCCCTGGAGCGCGATCGCCTTTGTCGAGGAACGGCAGATGGTGCTCGGCCCCGTGATCGGGACGGCGCCCGACGACTCCCCCGCCCCCGCGCTCTCCGTGCCGATCGTCTACCGCGGCGACACCGTCGCCGCGCTCTGGTTCGGGGGCACGACCTCCGACGCCGTCGAGGGCGAGCTCAACCGCGCCGCGGCGCTGCTCGCGCCGTACTGCCTCGTCGGCTGGGACACCGGCGGCGAGGAATGGGTGCCCTGAACCGCGAGGACCCCTCCGGCGGGCGGCGTCAGACGCCGTGCTGGATCTGCGTGCCGCCGGCGGCGGCGTGGCCCTGCATGGCGGAGCGCTGGAGCTCGGCGATCTGACGCGCAAGCCCTGCGGGGTCCGTGATCCCGGTGAACTTGAAGTCGAAGTCATCGCCGGCGGCCGTGTCGAAGTCGACGAGACCGACGCCGAGCATCCGCTCGAGGAAGCTCTGGTAGGTCTTGACGTTCTGGAGCCGCTCGTACGACGTCGCGTGATCCGAGCGCGAGAAGATGCCATGGCGGATGTTGATGCGCTGGTTGGTGACCGCGTAGTGGGTGTCGATGCGCTGGAGCCAGCCGGCGAGCAGGACGAGCAGGAGCAGCACGACCGTGAGCAGCCAGAGCTCCCAGCGGTACGTGTCGTGGCTCGTCGTGCTGGCCACGACCTGGCCGATCACGCCCGGCAGGAGCGCCAGCAGGCCCCACTTGATGTAGAAGGCGAGCATCGAGCGCCACGACGGGCGCCCGCTCCACACGATCTCTTCACCCGACAGCAATTCCATGGGCGCGAACATACCAGCGCGAGTCGCGTGCGTCAGCCGGACACGGCGCGCCGGAACGCGCGCGTGGCGAGCGGCATCGTGATCGCGCCGATGATGGCGGAGGCGAGCAGCGCACCGCCGATGGCGCGCCAGTCCCAGTGGCTCGACATCAGCGCCCGGTCGGCGGTGATCAGGTAGTTGACCGGATTGAACGCGTTGAACCACTGCAGCCAGCTCGGCAGGAGATCATGCGGCATGAATGCCGTGGAGCCGAAGTAGAGCGGGAACGTGAGCACGCCCGCCGCGGCCGTGACCTCGGGGTTGCGCGTGCGCAGCGCGACATTGAGCGAGATTCCCGACCAGGCCGCGCCGAAGATCGCGGCCAGCAGGAGCATGCCGAGCAGCCCGAGGATCCCCGTGGCGATGTGCGCGCCGAGGCAGAGCGCGAGCAGGATCACCACGAGCGACTGCACCGCGAGCCGCGTGGCGTCGGTCAGCAGCAGCCCGAGCACAATGGCGGCGCGGCTGATCGGCGCGACCCGGAGCTTGTCGAAGAACCCCGTGTCGATGTCCTGCACCATCTGGAAGCCGGCCCCGCCCGCGCCTGCGAGCACGGTCAGCGAGAGGACCCCCGCGGTCATGAACTGCACCGACGACCGCGCGGGATAGCCCGGCAGCTGCGTCACACGCGAGAGCACGGCGGTCAGCAGCACGAGCTGCATGACAGGCCCGATGACCGGGAACGCGATGCGCGTCGGCACGCGCGGGATCTCGCGGAGCGCGCGCTGGAAGAGCACGCCCGACTCGACGGCGAGTCGCATCAGCGCCGCCCGGCCGGCTCGGGCAGCTGGTCGTGCTCCTCGATCGTCGCCCCGGTGTAGCGCAGGAAGACGTCGTCGAGCGTCGGGCGCGCCACCGTGATCGTCGCCGGCACGATGCCCGCGCCGCGCAGGCGCTCGACGATGCCCGCGACGGCGGCCGCGCCGTCGGTCAGCTCGAGCGCGATGCTGCGCCCGCCGCCCGCGATGCGCACGCTGCCGAGTGCCTCCAGCACCGCGGCGGCGGGCGCGGGATCGCTCTCGCTCAGCCCGACCGTCACCACATCGGCACCGACCTCGGCCTTGAGCTCGTCGGGCGTTCCGCGCGCGACGATCACGCCGCGATCGACGATGGCGAGCCGGTCGCAGAGGCGATCGGCCTCCTCCAGGTAGTGCGTCGTCAGGAAGAGCGACACGCCCTCGCCCTGCAGCCGCCGCAGCTCCTCCCAGAGCGCGGCGCGCGAGGTCGGATCGACGCCCGTCGTCGGCTCGTCGAGGAACAGCAGGCGCGGCTTGTGCACGAGTCCACACGCGAGGTCGATGCGCCTGCGCATGCCGCCGGAGTACGTACGCACCTGGCGGTCGGCGGCCTCCTCGAGCGCGAACAGCGCAAGCAGCTCGTCGGCGCGCGCGCGCGCTCCCGAGCGCGAGAGGCCGTACAGGCGTCCCATCATCAGGAGGTGCTCGCGGCCCGTCGCGTAGCGCGCGAGCCCCGCCTCCTGCATCGCGAACCCGATCGCCCGCCGCACGGCCGACGCCTCGCGCACGACGTCGTGGCCCGCCACGGTGGCGCGGCCGCCACTCGGCGTCAGGAGCGTGCCGAGCATACGCATCGTGGTGGTCTTGCCGGCACCGTTCGGCCCGAGCAGGCCGAACGCCTCACCCTCCTCGATGTCGAAGGTGATGCCGCGGACGGCTTCGAAGCCGTCCGCGAACGTCTTGCGCAGATCGTCGCACTGGAGGACCTGCACCCGTCAGTCGACCGGGCCCGCGCGCGGTGTGACGCGATAGGCGTCGAACACCGACTCGACGTTGCGCAGGGCCGAGAGCACGCTCTTGAGCTCCTTCACGTCGCCGACCTCGGCGACGTACCAGTTCTTGCACATCTGATCCTGCGTGGTGCCGCCGTACTCGACGATGTTGCAGCCGTTCTCGGCGAACGTGCGCCCGATGTCCTCCATCAGGCGGGGGCGGTCCCAGGCCTCGACCGCGACCTCGACGCGGAACGACTGGCTCGCCTCGCCGTCCCAGCCGACCGGGCTGAAGCGCTCGGGCGAGCGCATCAGCGCGCGCACGTTGGGGCAGTCCTCACGATGGATCGTGATCCCGCGCCCGACCGAGATGTAGCCGGTGATGGGATCGCCGGGCACCGGCGTGCAGCACTTGGCCATGCGCACCAGCACGTTTGGATCCGTCGCGCCGTCGACGACCACGCCGTACTGCGACGACGACCCGACGCGGGCGCGCGTGTGCCGGCGCGTGGCGGGCGACTGCTCCTCGGCGACCTCGCTCGTCTTGAGGCGTTGCAGCACCTTGTTGACGACCTGGCTGACGGGCACCTTGCCGCCGCCGATCGCGACGTAGAAATCATCGGCCTTGCGGAACCCCATCTCGCGGATCAGCTGTGCGAGCAGCGGCGCCGACGAGAGCTTCTGACTCGGCAGGCCGTTCGAGCGGAAGGCCTGGGCGAGCGAGTCGCGGCCCTTCTGCTCGAGGTCCTCGCGCTGCTGGTGGGCGAACCACTGGCGGATCTTGTTGCGGGCGCGCGAGGTGCGCACGAGCGTCAGCCAGTCGCGCGAGGGGCCGCGCTCGCGATTCGAGGTGAGGATCTCGACGATGTCCCCCGAGGCGACCTCGGAATGCAGCGGGACGATGCGGCCGTTGACCTTGGCGCCGACGCAGCGATGGCCCACGTCGGTGTGCACGGCGTAGGCGAAGTCGAGCGGGGTCGCGCCCGCGGGCAGGGCCTTGACCTCGCCCTGCGGCGTGAACACGAAGACCTCGTCGTCGAACATCTCGCCCATCAGGGAGTCCATGAACTCCGCGGGGTCGGCGAGGCCCGCTGCGTCCACCACGCGGCCGAGCCAGGCGAGCTGGCGCTCCTCGCCACGGTGCTTGTAGATCCAGTGCGCGGCGACGCCGTACTCGGCGGTCTGGTGCATCG
>CAZYYP010000185.1:0-7154 GCA_964651695.1 uncultured Gaiellales bacterium
GAGGCGTTGCTCTTCCAGGCGGGCGCGGTCACGCGCCTGGGATCCGTGGCGGACGGCACCACCGTGTCGGATCACGACGAGGACGAGAAGCGGCGCACGATGTCGATCTCGGGATCCCTGCTGCACGCCGAGTACGAGGGCTACAAGCTCAACATCTTCGACGCTCCCGGCGACCCGAGCTTCGTGGCCGACGCGCTCGCGGCGCTGCGGGTGGTGGAGGGAGCGCTCTTCACCGTCTCGGCGGTCGCCGGCGTCGAGGTCATGACGACGCGGCTCTGGCGCCGCTGCGACGAGCTCGAGTCGGCCCGTGTCGTCTTCATCAACCACCTCGACCGCGACCGCGCCGACTTCGCTGCCACGCTCGCCCAGGTGCAGGAGCAGCTATCGCCCCGCTGCGTCGCGATCGCGATTCCGATCGGGGCGGAGAAGGACTTCCGCGGCGTCATCGACGTGCTGCACATGGTGGCCTACGAGGACGCGGGCGACGGCTCGCGCGAGGCCGAGCCCGGCCCGATCCCCGCCGACCTGGTCGATGAGGCCGCGCTCTGGCGCACACGGCTGATCGAGGCGGTCGTCGAGGTCTCCGACGACCTCACCGCGAAGTACCTCGAGGGTGAGGAGATCACGGGCGACGAGCTGCGTGAGGCACTGCATGCCGAGGTGCTGCGCGGGGAGCTCTTCCCGGTCGCGTGCGGCTCGGCGACCAAGAACGAGGGCACGCATGCGTTGCTCGACCTGATCGTCGAGGGCGTCCCGGCACCGACGGAGAACTTCATCGCGGCGCGCGCCGGCGACGAGGACGTCGTGCTCTCCTCGGCGGAGTCGTCCACGGCGATCTACGCGTTCAAGACGGTGGCCGACGCCCACGTCGGGCGCATCAACTTCGTGCGCGTGTTCTCGGGCACGCTGCGCTCCGACGTTCAGCTCGTGAACGGTCGCACGGGCACCAAGGAGCGCGTCGGGCAGGTGCTCGAGGTGCAGGGCAAGGATCACCACCCGGTCACGGAGCTCGGCCCGGGGGACATCGGTGCGGTGCCCAAGCTCAAGGATGTCGTCGCGGGCGACGTGCTCGCCGAGCGCGCGATGATCGTGCAGGGGGCGCCGCTGCCCGCGCCGATCGTGTCGGTCGCCGTCGAGCCCAGGGTGCGCGGCGAGGACGAGAAGATGGCGACCGCCCTGCGCCGGCTCGCCGAGGAGGACCCGACGCTCCGGATCAGTCGCGACGAGCGCACGAGCGAGCTGCTCGTCAGCGGCCTCTCGCAGATGCACGTCGAGGTCACGGTCGAGCGCGTCAAGCGCCGCTTCGGGGTCGAGCTCGTGACGCACCCGCCGCGCGTGCCCTACTTCGAGGCGATCCGCAAGAAGACGCGCGCGCATGCGCGCTACAAGAAGCAGACCGGCGGCCGCGGGCAGTTCGGCGACTGCCACATCGAGGTCGAGCCGCTGCCCGCGCACGAGGGCTACGAGTTCATCGACAAGATCGTGGGCGGCGTGATCCCGCAGGGCTTCCGGCCGGCGGTCGACAAGGGCATCCAGGAGACGATGCATGCGGGCGACCTCGCCGGCTATCCGGTGATCGGCGTGCGGGTCACGCTGGTCGACGGCTCCTACCACTCGGTCGACTCCTCGGAGATGGCCTTCCGGATCGCGGGCTCGATGGCCTTCAAGAAGGCCTACTCTGAGGCTGACCCCGTGCTTCTGGAACCCATCATGGCCGTCGAGATCACCTCGCCCTCCGAAATCGTCGGCGACGTGATCGGCGATCTCAACTCGCGCCGCGGGCGCCCCCTGGGCATGGACCCCGTCGGGCAGAACACCGTGATCCGCGCCGAGGTTCCGATGTCCGAGATGCTCTCCTACGCTCCCGACCTGACGTCGCTGACGGGCGGGCGGGGCGACTACGCGATGACGCTGGCACGCTACGAAGAAGTGCCCGCGCATGTCTCGCAGCGCCTCATCGCCGATCTGCAACGGGAGCGCGAAGCGGCCAAGGCGTGACGCAGATCGCCAAGATCGGCGTCACGCGCCAGTGTGGCGTCTGCGGCCGCACGCTGCTTCTGGGCGAGCAGGTGGAGGAGTTCACGAACGGCGTGCGTCGTGTGTCGGTGTGCACGCTGTGCCTCTCGGAGGCCACGGCTCGCGGCTGGCTGCGCGCGGGCGCCCCGGCGCCTCCGCCGGTCGAGGAGGACGCGCCCGGCGACGGCGAGCGCCGCGGCTGGCTGCGGCGGCGACGCGGCCCGGCCGACGTCGAGGAGCCCGAGCCCGCACCCGAGCGCTCCCTGCCCGTGCCCGCGGCGCGTGCGCTCGAGCGCGGCGTCGACGCCTTCAACGCAAGCGCGTATCGGCGTACCGTCGCGAGCATCGCGAAGGGTCTCGGCGTGCCGCGCGCATCCGTGGTCGTGCTCTCCGGCAACCGGCCCGACGCGATCGTCACGGTGGCCTGGGAGATCTCCTGGTACCAGTACCGCGTCGAGGCCGAGCACGGCGGGCACGTGCGCCTCGAGGATCGCGGCGACGACCCGGGTGTGATCGACCAGCGCTGGCGCGACTGGAACGCCCAGGTCGCGCCCGACGGCCAACTGACGCTCGTCTGAGCGTGCCCACCAAGCGGAAGAGGATGCGCCCATGCGACTGACCGAGCTGGCGTCCGATCTCGAAGCCCTCCGGACCGACATCGCCGACGAGTTGCTCGCGATCAACCGCTACGAGCAGCAGACGTACACGCTCACGGACGAGGAGACGCGCGAGTGCGTGGC
Organism: uncultured Gaiellales bacterium; assembly: GCA_964651695.1. Taxonomy (GTDB): domain Bacteria; phylum Actinomycetota; class Thermoleophilia; order Gaiellales; family JALYLC01; genus JALYLC01. The sequence goes on from CAZYYP010000185.1 coordinate 2,757, forward strand.
ACGCATCCTCGACGAGCGCAAGCAGCACGTCGCGCTCCTGCTCGGCCAGCTGCGCAGGCTCGATCCGAAGCAGCGCGAGAAGCTCGACCGCTGAGCAGCCGCTCCACCTAGCCTGCCCGGATGCAGGTCGACGAGGCAATCCGCGCGCGCCGCACGCTCAAGGCGTTCACCGACGAGCCGGTGGACCGCCGGGTCGTGGGCGAGCTGCTCGACCTCGCCGTGCTGGCACCGAATCACCACGAGACCGAGCCCTGGCGGTTCTGGGTCGTGGGCCGTGCCACGCTGCAGGCGCTGTCGGACGCCACGGGCGACAAGAAGCTCCTGCGCTCGCACACGGCGATCGTCGTCGGTGTCAAGCGCGACGAGGATGCGCAGACCGCCGAGGAGGACTACGCCGCGGTTGCGTGCGCGATCGAGAACCTCATGCTCGCGGCGCGCGGCCGCGGGCTCGCGAGCTTCTGGCGCACGCCCGGTGTGCTCTCGCGGCCACAGGTCGCGCGCATCCTGGACGTGCCCAGGAAGGTGCGGTTGATCGGCGTGGTGCACCTCGGCCTGCCAGGCGAGCCGTTCCCGCCGCAGCCCGACCGCAGCGCGGCGCCGTTCACGCACTGGCTCGACTGAGGGCCCGGACGCCCGGGGCGTCAGCCGACGTCGAAGACGATCCCCTGCGCCAGCGGCAGTTCGCTCGAGCCGTTGATGGTCGCGGTCTGGCGGCGCATGTAGGCGCGCCAGGCGTCGGATCCCGACTCGCGTCCGCCGCCCGTGTCCTTCTCGCCACCGAACGCCCCGCCGATCTCCGCGCCGCTCGGCCCGATGTTGACGTTGGCGATGCCGCAGTCGCTGCCGGTCGCCGAGAGGAAGCGCTCCGCCTCGCGCAGGTCCGTCGTGAAGATGCACGACGAGAGCCCCTGTGGCACGCCGTTGTGCAGCTCGATGGCCTCCTCGAGGGTGCGGTAGGTGAGGGCGTAGAGGATCGGAGCGAACGTCTCGTCGCGGACGACCCCGGTCTGCGCGGGCATCCGCACGAGCGCGGGGCGGACGTACCAGGCGCCCGGGTGCTCGTCCCCGCGCACGCGCTCCCCGCCGCTCACGGCGCCGCCCTCGGCCCGTGCGCGCTCGAGCGCCGCCTGCTGGCGCCGGAAGGAGTCCTCGGAGATGAGCGGGCCGCAGAGCGTTCCTTCCTCGCGCGGATCTCCGACCGGAACCGTCGCGTAGGCCCGCTCGAGGCGGCCGCAGAGGTCATCGGCGATGCTCTCGTGCACGATCAGGCGCCTCAGTGTGGTGCAGCGCTGGCCGGCGGTGCCGACGGCGCTGAACACCACCGCGCGCACGGCCATGTCGAGATCGGCGCTCGGCCCGACGACCATGCCGTTGTTGCCGCCGAGTTCGAGCAGCGCGCGCCCGAGACGATTGGCGATGAGCGGCGAGAGCGCCTTGCCCATGACCGTCGAGCCGGTCGCCGAGACGAGCGGCAGGCGCGGATCCTCGGCCAGCTGGCGCGCGCGGTCGGCGCCGCCGACGACGACCTCGAGCAGGCCGTCCGGCGCGTCGCCGAACCTCGCGGCGGCGCGCCGGAAGAGCGCCTGGCAGGCGAGCGCCGTGAGTGGCGTGCGCTCGCTCGGCTTCCAGACCACGGGGTCGCCGCAGACGAGTGCGAGCGCGGCGTTCCAGCTCCACACCGCGACGGGGAAGTTGAAGGCGGAGATGACGCCGATCGGGCCCAGCGGGTGCCAGGTCTCGAGCATGCGGTGCCCCGGGCGCTCGGATGCGATCGTACGCCCGAAGAGCTGTCGCGAGAGCCCGACCGCGAGGTCGCAGATGTCGATCATCTCCTGCACCTCGCCCAGGCCCTCCTGGGCGATCTTGCCGGTCTCGAGCGTGACGAGGGCGCCGAGCGCGTCCTTCTCCCTGCGCAGCTCCTCGCCGAGCAGTCGCACGAGCTCGCCGCGGCGCGGCGCCGGGACGTCGCGCCAGGCCTCGAAGGCGCCGGCGGCGCGCTCGACGGCTGCGTCCGTCCCGGCGGCATTCGTGCGGCTCACGTGGGCGAGCGGCTCGCCCGAGATGGGCGTGCGTACCTCGAGGTCGCCCTCGGCGAAGAGCGCGCGTTCGAGTCCGACACGGTGGAAGATGTCGTCGATGGTGAGCATGCAGAACCTCCCTCGTGGCGCCGGCGGTGGCCGGCCGACCTGATCGTGCCATGAAAGCCCGAAGCTCCGATTCGCGTGCAGGCCGCGGGCTTGCAGGGTCGTTCCGGGCGCAGCGCGCAGCGCCCCGCACGGATGCCGCGTGCGGACGGCGAGCCGGCGGCCCGCTCCAATCGGAGATTCAGGCTGCGGCCTGCGCTATGCTGGGCCTCCTGCGGATGTAGCTCAGTTGGCTAGAGCGTCGCCTTGCCATGGCGAAGGTCGAGGGTTCGAGCCCCTTCATCCGCTCTTCCTGCACGGACACGCTCGTGTGAGGGGGCGCGGATCCCGGGTCGGCTAGCCGGCAACGCTGCTCATGACCGAATCGACGGTCGAACTCGCTGGCGTTGCGGCTTCATGGAACGGCTGCTTGGTGTAGTCGCATCTCGAGAACGTCGCCACGATGTTTCCGGCCTGCCACTGACGATGGTCCGCCGCCGGCAATCCACCGCACACGTCACGCGCGGTGGGAGGCATGTGCTGCGCGTTCACGAGCTTCGCCTGCGCGACGGACGGGAGCACGATCACGGAGATCACACCTTCGCGCGACGCGCGCGACCCGTTCCAGAGAATGCCGAGCGGATGCGCCTTGACGCCTGGAGCAACTCCGGCGTTGAGCTCGGGCTCCAGTGCAATGCCCCTGATGGCGAATGCGTGAGTCACCGACTCGATGGTCTCGGGCACCCGCTTCGATCCAGAGTGCGACGCGCGCACAACCACGCCGACACCGGCGACCAGGATGATTCCGGCAACTCCCCCGAGCAACCAGCGTGTTCGCACGAGCGAATCGTACTCTCACGCGCACCTCGATCGCACACGCGCCTCGCGCGCCGGTGCCCGTCCTCAGCCGATGAGCGAGGCGCACGCGGCTGATGGCTACGGCTCACCGTCGTCGGCTGCTTGCGCAGCCGGAGTGCGAGCGGTCTTGCCCTTCATCTCCGTTCCGGCGACTGCACCTGCAGAACTCCGAGCCGCCGCCAGACGAGCAGGCAGACGCCGCCGATGGCGATCGGCGGCACGTACGTGAGCATGCGGTAGATCAGCACCGCCGCGACGACCTTCGCCTCGTGCCCGCCGAACGTGACGAGGGCGCCCGTGAGACCGAGTTCGACGACACCGAGGCCTCCCGGTGTCAGCGGCACGGTCGTGATGATGCGGATCAGCGCCCAGGCGGCGAACGCCTCGGCGACGCTCACGTCGGCGCTCGGCACTCCGACGGCGCGGAGCGCGACGAGCAGCACGCCGAAGACCGTCAGGTGGCCGACGAGCGTGGCCACGGTCAGCCCGAGCCAGCGGCGGCGCAGCAGCCCCACGGCCTCGCGCCGGAACCCGACCAGCCGCTCACCCCAGCCGGTTGCCGGCCGGCGTCGCACGAGGCGTGCGGCACGGTTCCAGGTGCGCTCGGCCAGGCCGCCGACGAGGCGCGCCTTGCCGTCGTCGTCGAGCGCGACGGCGAACAGCGCGATCGCCACGCCGACCGTCACCGCGCCGACGAGGGCAAGGGTCGTCAGGAGGGCGTGCGACTCGCCGGTGGTCGCGAGGAACCCGACCGCCGCGACGGCGAACACGACGTTCGCGAATGCGTTCCACACGGTCGTTGCGGCCGAGCCGACCGCGACCTGCTCGACCGAGAAGCCCCAGCGGCGGAGCATGGCGTACGAGATGCCGATGCCGACGGCGTCGCCCCCGGGCAGGACGCCGGCAGCGGCGGTCGAGGCCTGCGTCATCACGAGCGCGTGCATGAAGGAGAGCCCCGGGAACGCCGCCATCCAGGGCGGGCCGAACGTCGCGAGGTTGACGATGGCCATGGCGGCGAGCGCGGCGATCCCGCCGCCGCTCAGGCCCGACATGACCCGCCACACCTCGCCGTAGTCGGCCACGCGCGGCAGGACGACCACGAAGACCCCGATGACCAGCACGAGCGCGAGCGCGCGCCCGCCGTAGGCCTTCACGAGCGCGCTGGCGGATCCGGCCATGGCACGACGATAACGGTCGGCGAGGGGCGGCCCCCGCCGCGGGACGCTCGCATGGGGGAGGCCGTTCTCGCGGCGCGGATACCAGATCAGGCACTCCGTACACGTTCCTTACACCTCCGCAACTCCCAGCCCAAACCCCTGCCATACAACACGGAGGTCGGTTCGACCCGGTCTTCCGGTCGAGCACTGCGTTCGAATCCCCAGGGAGGGGCACGCATGAGGAATCGTCGTCTCGTCGC
>CAZYYP010000186.1:0-7144 GCA_964651695.1 uncultured Gaiellales bacterium
ATGACCTCCTGCAGCAGCGGCTCGCAGTCGGCGGCGCTCCTCCAGGCCTCGATCAGCTCCTCCGGCGTCGCGCATACGAGCACCGGGCGCCCGAAGCGCTGCTTGAACGGGATCGGGTCGCCGGGCTTGACGACCGCCGGATAGGCCAGCTTCGCTGCCGCGGCGCGCGCTTCGTCCTCGCTGTCGACGGCGAACGTGAGCGGCACGCCGATGCCCGCAGCCTCGGCGATCGCGTACTGGTGGCGCTTCTGCTGGAGCGGCTCGAGCACGTCCCAGCCGCTCCCCGGCAGCTGGTAGGCGGCCAGGCTGGCGGCGTTGCGCGCGAGGACCTCGAGCGGTGCATCGTGGGTCGGGAACGCCACCGCCGGCTCGGAGAACGTGCGCTCGGCGAGGTCGGCGAGAAACGCGACGTAGGCCCCTTCGTCCTTCGGGTCGGGCGAGAGCACGTGCGCCGCGAGCCGCGAGCGGAAGCCGAGCGCCCCGGAGCGGTGATCGACGGCGATCACGGGCGCACCGGCCCCCGCGAGCGAGCGGATCGCCTCGAGGCCGTTGACGAAGCTCACGTCGAGCACCACGGCGGGGGGCAGCAGCGAACGCGCGATGCGCCGCCCGAGACGGTCGCGGCCCAAGCCTCTCATCGCGGACCGGGCGCAAGGCCGGCCGTGGCGACCTCGGAGGCGTGCCCGACCTCGTCGACCGCCTGGACGCGCACCCGCATCCGGCCGAGCGCCAGGGGCGGCGCGACGATGCGCGCCCGGGCGCTGCCCGCCGCGAAGGTCAGCGGCAGGGTGCGCGAGATGTGCGTCTTCCCGGTCACGTCGTCGATCTTCACGGAAAGGCTCCCGGTGCGCGAGTCGGCATCGCTCACCGTCACCTCGAGCGCGCTGCCGCTCGAGGAGAGCGCGAGCGTGGGGGGCGTGGCGTCGCGCACGAATGCGACGGTCTGCTCCGAGCGGTTCCCCGCCATGTCGCGCGCCCAGAAGACCGCGGTGTGCGGGCCGGGCGCGAGCGCGCTCGTCGAGAGGCGCTGGTGCAGGATGCCCTGCACCTCCGCGAGCGCGACGCCGTCGACCGAGACGCCCGAGGCCTCGATCGTGCCGGCATCGTCGACCGCGATGTCGAAGCGCGCGGAGTCGCCGACCGGCTGACCGGCCGCGGGGGTCGTCGAGATCCATGTCGGCGGATCGAGATCGAGGCGGATGCGGCCCGCGCCCGTCACCTCGTCGGGCCCGGGGGGCGCGATGTCGAGCGCGGTGCTGGTCAGCTCCCGCGCGATCGCGTCGGGATCGCTCGGCCGGCCCGCGGCGCGATCGCGCTGCATCAGCAGCGCGGCCGCGCCACCGACGTGCGGCGCGGATGCCGACGTGCCGACCATCGCGATGCCCGGCCACACGGCGGTCGAGGCCGGCGCGACGACATCGGGCTTCAGCCGCCCGTCCTCGGTGGGCCCCTCCGACGAATAGCTCGCCGCGGCGTCGCCCACCCAGTCGCGGGCCCCGACCGTGAACGACCCGCGCGCATCGCCGGGCGTCGGGATGCTCGACTCCACGGTGGCCTCGTCGCCGAGCTCGAGCCCGCCGCCGAAGATCTCGAGGTTGCAGACCGCGCGTGGGGTCGTCTGCCGGATGCGGAGGCCGTAGATGCCCGAGGCCGGCGGCGTGTACCCGACCGAGCCCGAGGGCAGCGACGCGTCACTCTGGCCCTGCGCGTAGACGACAGGCGAGACGGGCGAGGCGTCGGTGACATCGAGCTCGTAGTGCGCGCTCGAGGCGGCGACCGGCAGCCCGTCCTTCGTGCAGTTGCTCCAGTAGAGCGTCGCCCCCATGCCGACGCCGGCCGTGAGCGGGAACGTCAGGAAGCCCTGTCCGCCCGGCCCGATGTCGGCCCAGCCGTCGCCGTTCGCGTCGCCGGCGACGCCCTCCCAGTGGCGATGGGCGTAGTTGCCCGCGGAGTTCGCCCAGAAGATGCCGGCGTCGTGCGCGCGGTTGACGGCCTGCGCCGCCACGCTCGTCCCGTCGAACGGCCCGTCCAGAAACGAGTTGGAGTGCACGACGATGTCCACGCGCGGCTTGCCGCCGGGACCGTCGACGAGCCAGTCCACCGCCTGCGAGAGCTCGAGTTGCGTGTGGTAGTTGACGAACGTGTAGCGGGCGCCGGGCGCGAAGTCCCACACGACCTGCGCCACGTTCGCCCCGTGGTTGGTCGGCTGGTCGTCGTTCGAGAGCCCCGTGATGTCCGGCGCGCCGCTCGTGTGGTCGAACGACTGGATCGCGTCGATCTGCGAGAGCGGCGGCAGCTCCTTGCCGAGCAGCGGACGCCAGGAGCTGCCGAACCCGAGGTCGACGATCGCGATGCGGATGCCCGTGCCGTCGAGACCCTGCGACTGCAGCGCATCGGCCCCGACCCGCTCGAGGCCCTGCGAGATGACCTGATCCGGCTGCGCCACGTCGGCCGGCCCGATGCCGCTCACACCCGGCACGTGCCGGAGGCGCGCGGCCAGACCCGGCGCGGAGCGCACCTGCAGCAGCGAGCCGACGCGCACCGTCACGGGAGCGCCGAGGCGCGCGAGCTCACGGCTCACGACCGCGGCACGACCAGGTGCGGCGGCGATTGTCAGCGAGGAGGAGGGCGGAGACGCGTGCGATCGCCCTGCCGCGCTCCAGAGCGCCGCCCCGGCGACCGCCACCAGCGTCGCCGCTACGAGCACGGGACGGCGCATGCAGGGTCACGTTACTGGACTCGACCCGCCAGTCCTGCCGCGGTGGCCGGCGGCGGCCCGCCGCAGCAGGGCGAGGCCTCCGAGCGCACCCGTGATCACGCCGACCGCGAAGTACGCCAGGCCGAGCGCGAACGCGTCCTCACGGCCGACGTCCGCGCCGCGCAGCACGACGACGAACGTCGCCTCGCGCAGGCCGATGCCGTTGAGCGAGACGGGCACGATCGTGACCAGGAAGAGCACCGGGCAGAGCACGAGCAGGGAGGCGAAGCCGAGGCCGAGATCCATGCCCTGCGCGAGGAACCAGATCGAGACGGCGCGCATGCCCTGCGCGACCACACCGAGCAGGAACACGAGCCCGAGCGCGCCCGGATGCCCGCGGTAGGCGTGCAGCGCGTGGTAGAGCGCCCGCAGTGGCGCCTCGACGCGCAGCTTCGCCGCGAGCGGCGTCAGCCGGCGCACGAGCGGCCGCAGGCGGAGCGAGAAGAGCGCGGCGGCCGCGAGCGCCGTGGCCGCAACCACCCCGAGGCCGAGTGCGATCGCGGTGCCGCGGCCGATGCCGGTGCCACCGGCGAGCGCGCCGCCCGCGGCGAGGGCGCCGAGCGCCGCGAGCCCGACGACGCGGTCGACGAGCACCGACGAGACGGCCTCGGCGCGCGCGCCGGTGCGGCGCGCGAGGTCGATCGCGCGCACGGCGTCGCCGCCGACGGCAGTCGGCAGGACCTGTCCGAGGAGCAGCGCGATCGAGTACGTCTCGAAGAGCCACCAGAGCCCGGGATCGCGACGACCGCGCGCCAGCAGGAGCAGGTACCAGCGGAGCGCCATGATGCCCGTGGCCGCGATGTTGATCGCGATCGCCGCGCCGAACCACCCCGGGCTCGTGGCGCGCAGCGCGTTGCCGATGCGATGCAGGTCGGCCTGCCACAGCACCGCGGCGATGAGGACGACCGAGAGCCCCACCTGGAGCGCGACCCGTGCGAGGCGTGTCTTCAGGATGAGCGCGCCGCCCCGGGGTTCCGGGTCATCGCGTGAAGTGCGCGTGCAGGCGGCGCACGGCCGCGATGACGTCGTCGACGTCGGAGAGCGAGTGCGCCGGCGAGAGCGGCAGCGAGAGCACCTGTGCGCCCGCCGTCTCGGCCACGGGCAGCGCCCGAGTCGGGTGCGAGGCGCGGAAATAGGTCAGGTCGTGCACGGGCAGGAAGTGCAGGCCGGTGCCGATGCCCTCCTCGCCGAGCGCCTCCGCGTAGGCGTCGCGATCGGCCCCGGCGCCCTCGCGCGCGATGCGCACGACGTAGATGTGCCAGCCGTGGACGCCCGAGGGGCCGAGCCGCCGGCCGAGCGGCGTGATGCCCTCGAGGCCGGCCAGGCCGTCGTCATAGCGCTCGGCCTGCGCGACCCGCCGCGCGTGGTGCTCGTCGATCCGGTGCAGCTGCCCGAGCGCGACGCCCGCGTGCAGGTCGCTGAGGTTGAGCTTGTAGCCGGGCTCGAGGACGTCGTAGGCGCCCGGGCCCTTCTTCTCGTAGCGCTTCCACGAGTCGCGCGTGAGGCCGTGCAGGCGCAGCGAGGCGATGCGGGTCGCAAGCTCGTCGTCGACCAGCGTCAGCATGCCGCCCTCGCCCGCGGCGAGATTCTTGTTGGCGTAGAAGCTGAAGCAGGTGATGTCGCCGACCGAGCCGATCTTGCGCCCGTCCGGGAGCCGCGTCTCGGTGGCGTGGGCGGCGTCCTCGATCAGCTTCAGGCCGTGCTGCTCGCACGTGCGCTCGAGCGCGGCGAGGTCGGCGGGATGGCCTGCGTAGTGCACCGGCATGATCGCTCGCGTGCGCGGCGTGACGGCTGCCGCTGCGGCCTCGGGGTCGAGGCAGAGCGTGTCGGGGTCGACGTCGACGAAGACCGGCCGCGCGCCCGCGCGGACGATCACGTTGGCGGTGGCGGGCCACGTCAGCGGCGTCGTGATGACCTCGTCGCCCTCGCCCTCGCCGACGCCGAGCGCCCGCAGGGCGAGGTACATCGCCGCCGTGCAGGACGAGACGGCGAGCGCGAGCGGCGCCTCGGCGTAGACGGCGAACTCGCTCTCGAGCCGGCGTGCGAACGGGCCGGTGGTGAGCCAGCCGGTCTCGAGCGAGCGCAGCACGTTGGCGCGCTCCTCCTCGCCAAGCGCAGGCGGCGCGAAGTCGAGCCGGTGCTCGCCGCGTACGGGCTGACCGCCGGCGATGGCGGGGAGATCGACCGGGACGGCCACAGCGCGCAGGATAGGCGCGCGCAGCGCGCGGAGCGGCGGATCCGGCCTTACGACGGGAGCCGGTAGACCACGAGCTTGCGGTTCCAGGTCGCGACGGCGACGTCGCCGCCGACGGCGATCGGCGCATCGAAGACCGCGCCGCCGATCTCGCGGTGGGCCAGCAGCTTGCCGGTCGCCGTCGCGTAGACGCGCAGCTGCCCGGTGCCCGTGGCGACGACGACGGTCGTGTTCGCGACCGTCGGGATGGCGTTCAGCTGCCCGCCGAGCTTGCGGTTCCAGGCCAAGCGCAGCTTGCAGCCACTCGTGAGGGCGAGCGCATCGAGCCCGCCGGGCGTGCCCGCGTAGCCCTGCGAGGTCGTGACGAACAACTGCTGGGTCAGCGGATCCCAGGCCGGCGAGCCGTAGAGCGTCGCGGGGAATGCGAGCGCCAGGCGCTGCGTCGGGCCGGCCGCGAGCTTGTCGCGCGACCACAGGTAGAGCACGCCGTCCTTGCCCTCGGCCGCGACGAGCGCACCGCACCGCGTCGTCTTGAAGACGATCGGGGTCGAGCCGAAGCCGAAGTCGCCCTTGGTCGGCATGCCGGGGGCGTGGCTCGCGGCGAGCAGCGCGAGCGAGGAGCTGAGCTCGACGACCGACTCGGCGTGATCGAGGTCCTCGGGGTCCCTCTCGGCGGTGTTGGCGTTTGCGCTCGCGGCCCAGACGCGGCCGTCGCCGGCGAGCGCGATCCCGCCCCAGCCCCAGATCCCGCCGCCGCCCGGATCGCCGCCGGCCGTGGTCACGGACACCCACTGATGGTCGACCACCGCGCTGTGGATGCTCACGGAGAGCACGCGACCGCTGTAGGGACGGCGGTCGCAGTACGACGCGAGCCCCAGGTACACGTGGTCGTTGCCGAGCGCGATCGCACCCCACACGTGCTCGTGGAACTGGTCGATCGGCAGGGCGATCGGCCAGCCGGGACGCGGCTGGCCGCTGTGCACGTTCAGCGCCCACAGCTTGTCGGTCGCCGCGACGTAGACGAACCCGCCCGCGGGGTCGTAGACCGGCGTGCCCGTGACGCCGAAGACGCCCTTCGGCATCTGGAGGCAGCCCGTCGGGAGCGCTCCGAGCTCGCGCGTCCACAGCACCGTGCCGGACTTGGCGTCGAATGCGGAGACGCGCCCGGACTCGCTCGCGGCGACGTAGATGTCGCGGCGCTTGCCGGCGACCGCGATGCGCGTGAGGTAGAGCGGCTGCGCGGCGCCCGTGCCGCCGAGCGGACGCGACCACGCGAGCCTGAGCCTGGGCGCCGTCTTGACGGTGAGCCGCGAGGTGTTGGCGCGCGACTGGCGCGCCGCGCTGTTGCCCCACGTCGTCCAGCCGGGGCCCGGGACGGGCGCGGCCGCCGGCGGGTTGGCCACTGCGGGCGCGGCGAGCAGCGCCGTCGCCGCCATCACCATGGCGAGCACCGCCGCGGCGCGCATGCGCGCCGTGATCACCTGACGTCCCGCCACCGCCGCGACGATAGCGCGACGGAAGGCTGGGCGCGGCGCGCGGCCGGTACACTCGCCGGGTGGAAACGCTCACGTCGACGGTCGAGGAGTACCTCGAGAAGCTCTTCTGGATGAACGAGGCGGGCATCGACGCCACGCAGGCCAACCTTGCGCGCGCGGTGGGGGTCTCGCAGCCGACGGCACTCGAGATGGTGCGCCGCCTGACCGACGACGGCCTGGTCGTGCGCGACGAGCGCAAGCGCCTCGCCTTCACCGGCGAGGGCGAGCAGCTGGCCGCCCGCATCGTCACGCGCCATCGTCTCATCGAGGCCTTCCTCGTCCAGGTCTTCGGCATCCCGTGGGACGAGGTGCACGAGGAGGCGCACTCCTTCGAGCACGGGATCTCCGAGAACCTCGAGGAGCGCATGCGCATGCTGCTCGTCGGCGTCACCACGTGCCCGCACGGGCATCCCATCGGCGACGCGCCGCGCGAGCCCGGCGTGCCGCTCGTGACGGTGCCCGTCGGGTCGACCGTGCGCATCCTGCGCCACGAGAACGAGGCCGAGGAGCTGCTGCACGCCTTCAAGCGCGCCGGCATCGAGCCCGGCGACTCGATCGAGGTCGCGGGCCTCACCGGCGAGGTGCTCGAGCTGCAGACGCCCGCGAAGGGCGCGACGACGCTGAGCATCCCCGAGTCGCGTGCGGTCACGGTCGCGA
>CAZYYP010000187.1:0-7073 GCA_964651695.1 uncultured Gaiellales bacterium
CCCCGGACCGGCCCGGGTAGGATCGGCCGATGGCACTCGACGAGCTTCTCGACGGCAATCGCGCGTGGGCGGCCGACGTCGTCCGTCGCGACGCGGGCTTCTTCCGCCGGCTCGAGTCGCAGCAGGCGCCGCGCTTTCTCTGGATCGGCTGTTCCGACAGCCGCGTGCCCGCGAACGAGATCACCGGCACCGACCCCGGCGAGGTGTTCGTCCACCGCAACGTCGCGAACGTCGTCGTCCACACCGACCTCAACTGCCTCTCGGTGCTGCAGTACGCCGTCGAGGTGCTGGGCGTGGAGGAGATCGTGGTCTGCGGTCACCTCGGCTGCGGCGGCGTGCAGTCGGCGCTCGACGGCAAGCGCCACGGCCTGATCGACAACTGGCTGCGCCACGTGCAGGACGTCGCCCACGAGCACGCCGATCTCCTGGCTGCGGCCTCGAGTGCGGATCGCGCCGGCCTCCTCTGCCGCCTCAACGTCGTGGAGCAGGTGACGAACGTATGCCGCACGACCATCGTGCAGGAGGCCTGGGACGCCGGCCGGACGATCAGTGTCCACGGCGTCGTCTACGGCCTCGCCGACGGCGTCCTGCGCGACCTCGCGGTCAGCACCGCCGGCCGTGCCGAGGTGAACGTGCGCCACGACGAGTCGGTGGCACGGCTCTCGGCGGGCCTGACCTGACTCTCAGGTAGAGGTCGAGCTATCAGCTGGCGGGCGGGCGAGACTCAGACGCCGGGACCCGGCGGGGGCGACGGTGCGGGGGTCTCCACGGGCGGGGGCGCAGTCGCGGACGGGGTGACGGTGACGGGCCGCGGGGTCGCGCGGCGCCGCGCGAGCACGAGCGTCAGAACCGCTCCGAGCACGGCACCGAACAGCACCATCACCACCATCAGCGTGATCAGCGGCACGCCGGCGGAGAAGAGCACGAAGTCGACGCTGACGTTCTTCGAGTTCTTGATCACGAACCCGATCACGTAGAGCGCCGCGACCGCGAGCACGCCGATCAGGCCATACAGACCCTGATCGGGGAGATCGCGGATGCGCTGGAGCATGGGGGCCATTCTAGGCTGCCCGCTCGGCGCGCTCGAGACAGCTACCGGGCGAGCGCCGGCTACGAGACCGCGGCGACCGCTTCCTCGGCGAGATCGAGCGCGTACGTCAGCGGTACGAGCGGCGCCTGGGGAGGCGGCACGAGCCCGTCGACGCTCGCCGGGCGGAAGGTCGGGCAGGGCTCGTCCAGTCGCAGTGCACAGAGCAGTTCGCGCCGGAAGTAGCAATCCTCACAGGTGATGGTCCGTCGCGTCTTCAACTCGGGAGAGGCTAGCCGTGCGGCACCCTTCGATCCACCGCTCGCGACCCGGAATCCCCGCTACGAGCGCCAAAGCCCGAAACGACGGGCGAGCTCTCAGCTCGCGGGCAGGGGCTTTGCCCCGAGCGCGCGGAGCGCGCCGCTGAAGGTCGAGACCGCGATCACCGTGATACGCCCGTCTGCGGCGGCACGGGCGTCCGCGGCGTTGGCGACCGGCACCAGGACGAGATCGGCGTGCTCGCGGACGGCGCCGATGACCTTCTGCTTCACGCCTCCGATGGGGCCCACGTTGCCATCGAGGTCGATCGTGCCGGTCACGGCGATCTTGCGCCCCTTCGCGAGGCGATGGCCGCTGAGCGCGTCGTACACCTCGAGCGTGAAGGCGAGCCCGGCCGAGGGCCCGCGGCCGAGGCCGCGGGGCGTGATCGTGACCTTCACGGGCAGCTGCGCGCGCGGCGGGGCGTCGTGGACGCCGAGCACGCCGATGATGGCGCGGCTCGCCTGATCGGGATCACGGGTCAGCGTGGTGTGCAACTCGAGCTTCTTCGTGCCGTCGAGGACGCTGAGGTGGATCGGGTCGCCCGGCTTGCGGCCCTTCATCTCCGCCGTCAGCGTGCTCAGCCGGGGCGTGCTCACCCCGTCGATGGCGGTGATCACCATGCCCGGCCGCAGACCCGCGCGCCACGAAGGCGCCGAGCTGTCGACGCCGTCGAACGTCACGCCCGCATACTCGACGCGCACCTTGTGGCCGAGCGCGCGCAGCGCCACGACCCCGGCGACCGTGCGCGAGTCCGTGAACGTCAGGTGATCGACGCGATCGAGGTCGGTCTGACTGCCGCCGGGCGGGACGATCTCCGCCGCGGGCAGGACCGTCCCGGCGTCCTCGAAGCGCGTCAGCCACGATTCGGGCAGGCTCGCGCGATGGACGAGCACGTCGAGGTAGTAGATACCGGAGCCGTCGCGCGCGATGGTGGGCTTCACGCCGCCCACGCTGACCACGGCGTCGGCGCGATGCGGGGTGTCGGGGAGGAGGACGTACTCGTCCGACGGGGTCGCGAGCAGCCAGCCGGCGGCGAGGACGACGAGCAGGATGCCGACGACCGAGAGTCCCGCGATCTGGGAGTGCGAGCGCTCCGTGGCCACGACCGCACCGTAGCCTTGGCATGATCGGCCCGTGGCGGTGACCCGGGGGATGCGCGCGCTGCGCGAGGCGGGAGTGCCCTTCGAGGAGCACCGCTACGAGCATCGCGTCAAAGGGGCGGCGTACGCGGCCGAGGCAGTCGGCCTGGCTGCCGCGATGGTCGCGAAGACGCTCGTGGCGCAGCTCGACGGCGGCTTCGCGTTCGCGCTCGTTCCGGGCGATCGGGAGCTCTCCCTGCGCGGCCTCGCGCGCGCCGCGGGCTCGCGCTCGGCGGCGCTGGCGTCCGAGCGCGACGCGCAGCGGCTGACCGGGTATCAGATCGGCGGCATCTCGCCCTTCGGCTCGCGCACGGCCCTACCCGTCTTCGCCGTGGCCGAGTGGCTCGCGCGCGAGCGCGTCGCGCTCAACGGCGGCGCGCGCGGCGTGATCCTCGAGCTCGCCGGCTCCGACGTCGCCCGCCTGCTCTCGCCGACGCCCCTCGCGGAGTAGGCTCTCGCGCATGTACCAGCCAGTCGACGCGCTGCAATCGCCGCGCTACAGCGGCCCGCGCACGTTCGGGCGCCTCCCCCACATCGAGACGACGGAGGGCGTGGACGTGGCGCTGTTCGGGATCCCCTGGGACTCCGGCACCTCGTTCCGCCCGGGCGCCCGCTTCGGGCCCGAGGCAGTGCGCTCGGCCTCGGCGCTGCTGCGGCCCTACAACCCCGCGCAGGACGTCATGGTCTTCGGTGCGCTCTCCTGCGTCGACTATGGCGACGCGCCGACCGTGCCCGGCTACATCGAGGACACGCTCGCGCGCATCCAGTCCTATGCCGAGATCATCCACCGCGGCGGGGCGATTCCGCTGGGGATCGGCGGCGACCACTCCGTGACGCTCGCCGAGCTGCGCGCCGCGGCCGCCGTGCACGGCCCGCTCGGTCTCGTCCATCTCGATGCGCACCACGATGTCTGGGACTCGTACTTCGGCCGGCCCTACAACCACGGCACGGTCTTCAAGCGCGCGTGCGAGGAGGGCCTGCTCGATCCCGCCCGCTGCGTCCAGGCGGGCATGCGCGGCTCGCTCTACGGGCCCGGGGACTACGCGGTCTCGCGCGATCTCGGCATGACGATCCTGCCCTGGCTCGAGCTGCGCGGGCTCGGCCCGGCCGCCTACGGCGACCTCGTGCGCGAGACGGCGGGCTCGGGGCCGGTCTACTTCACGTTCGACGTCGACTTCGTGGACCCCGCGTTCTGTCCCGGCACCGGCACGCCCGAGGTCGGCGGCCCGACCTCGGCCGAGGCGCTCGACTACGTACGCTCGCTGCACGGACTCGACTTCCGCGCCTTCGACGTCGTCGAGGTCGCGCCGCAGTACGACGCGGCCGGTCAGATCACGGCGCTGCTTGCGGCCAACGTGGCCTACGAGATGCTGTCGCTGGTCGCGCGCTCGCGCGCCTGATCGGGACGCGCCCCGACCGGGAAGATCCGTCCCGAGAACCACCACATGACCACGGCGAGCGCGTCGCCGATGATGATGTCGGTCACGTAGTGCTCGCCGAGGTAGACGACGGCGAACTGCTGCACGAACGCGTACGCGACGGCGATCGGCCACAGGCGCGGCCGCCAGCGCCAGAGCATCAGCGCCGCGAGCGTCGACCAGGCGCCGTGCAGCGACGGGATCGCCGCCACCGGGTTGTCGTCGAAGAGCCGCGTCGCGAGCGAGGGATCGGTGAGCCCGCGCGGGCACTGGTGGCCGTGCTCGCGGATGCGATCGAGTGGCCCGATGAGACCGCGGCAGGCAGCGAGCCACGGCGGGGCGGCCGGAAAGATCAGGAATCCGGCCGCCGCGGCGAAGGCCGCACCGAGCGCGGCCGCCGCGGCGCGCAGGTACTCCCTGCGGCTCTCGAGCCAGAGCAGGAAGAGCGCGACGAGGAGCCCGCCGAAGTACCAGTCGTGCGCCCTGTCGAGGGCATGCTCGAAGACGCCGGGCGTGCCGTCGTAGAGCCAGCCCTGCAGGCGCACGGTCGGCACCTTGCCGAGGCCGATGACCTTGTCGAGGTCGATCTGCGGCCGGTAGAACGCATCGGGGTTGATGCGGTGCGCCGTCGTCCGCGCCCACTCGTAGACGAGCACGCCGGCCGCGAACGGCGCGAAGTCGCGCACGTAGGGCCAGACGCGCCGGTAGACGAGCGCCGGCGCGAGCAGCACGAGGAACCAGCGGTGCGCGGAGGGCAGGAGGTCGCCCAGACCGAGCACCCAGGCGGCGAGCAGGAACGCCCCCGTCGCCAGGGTCGCGCGGCGGTTCATGCGCGGGACGCCCGTCATCGCGACGGGGCCTGGCTACTTCTGGAGCTGGGCGATGACCGCGTCGGCGAACTGCGAGGTGCCGACGGCGGTCGGATCGTCGGCCTTGGGCTTGAGGTCGTAGGTGACGTCCTTGCCCTCGGCGATGACCGCGGCGATCGCGCCCTCCATGCGGTCGGCGGCGTCGCGCTCGCCGAGGTGGCGCAGCATGAGCACGCCGGAGAGCATCATCGCCGTCGGGTTCGCCTTGTTCATGCCGGCGTAC
The DNA here is from genome assembly GCA_964651695.1 of uncultured Gaiellales bacterium. GTDB lineage: Bacteria > Actinomycetota > Thermoleophilia > Gaiellales > JALYLC01 > JALYLC01. The sequence continues at coordinate 4,998 of CAZYYP010000187.1, forward strand.
TTGGGCGCCGAGCCGTGGGTCGGCTCGAAGAGGGCGACCTCGCGTCCGTAGTTCGCACCCGGCGCCACGCCGAGCCCGCCGACGAGGCCGGCGCAGAGATCGGACACGATGTCGCCGTAGAGGTTGGGCAGGACCATCACGTCGTAGAGCTCCGGCTTCTGCACGAGCTGCATGCACATGTTGTCGACGATGCGGTCCTCGAACTCGATGTCCGGGTAGTCCTCGGCGACCTCGCGCGCAACGCGCAGCCAGAGGCCGTCGGTGTGCTTCATGATGTTCGCCTTGTGGACGACCGTGACCTTGCGGCGTCCCTCGGCACGGGCGTAGTCGAGCGCGAACTGCACGACGCGGCGCGTGCCCATGATCGAGATCGGCTTGATCGAGATGCCCGCGTCTTCGCGGATCTGCGCGCCGGAGAGCTTCTGGATCGTGTCGCGCAGGACGGCACAGTTGTCGGTGCCCTCCTCGAACTCGATGCCCGCGTAGAGGTCCTCGGTGTTCTCGCGCACGATCACGAGGTCGACGTCGCTGTAGCGCGAGCGCACGCCGGCGTAGCTCTTGCAGGGCCGCACCTGCGCGAAGAGGTCGAGCGCCTTGCGCAGCGCCACGTTGACCGAGCGGAATCCGGTGCCGACCGGCGTCGTGATCGGGCCCTTGATCGCCACGCCCGTGTGCGCGATGGACTCGATCACGGAGTCGGGCAGCGGATTGCCGCCGTGCTTCGCCATGACGTCGGCGCCGGCCTCCCGCACGTCCCAGTCGAAGGCGACTCCCGTCGCCTCGAGGACGCGGCGCGTGGCGTCGGAGAGTTCCGGCCCGATGCCGTCTCCGGGGATCAATGTGACGCGATGAGGCATGCGGGCCAGGCTAGATGATCGTTGCGCCGTCAGGAGTCGGTGCGCGCCGCGAGGCGGGCGCGGAGATCCTCGAGCTGAGCGTTCAGTTCGGGCGGCAGGCGGTCGCCGAACGTCGCCAGGTGCTCGGCGATCCGCGGCAGCTCGGACTGCCAGCCGGCGACGTCGACCGAGAGCAGCGCGTCGAGCGCAGCCGGCGAGAGCTCCAGGTTCTCGACCTGCAGGGATCCGGGCGCGGGGAGGAGGCCGATCGGCGAGGAGACTGCGCCGGCCGTGCCCTCGCAGCGCTCCGCGATCCACGCGAGCACGCGGCTGTTCTCACCGTACCCCGGCCACAGGAAGCGATTGTCCGCACCCTTGCGGAACCAGTTGACCTGGAAGATGCGCGGCAGCTTGGATGGGTCGGCGGAAGCGCCGAGCGCGAGCCAGTGCGCGAAGTAGTCGCCCATGTGGTACCCGCAGAACGGCACCATCGCGAACGGGTCGCGGCGCAGGTTGCCGACGGTGCCGGCCGCGGCGGCGGTCGTCTCCGAGGCCATCGTCGCCCCGACGAAGACGCCGTGCTCCCAGGAGCGCGCCTCGTACACGAGCGGCACGGTCGCCGCCCGGCGGCCGCCGAAGAGGATCGCCGAGATGGGGACGCCCGCGGGATCCTCCCATTCGGGTGCGATCGACGGGCACTGGTCGGCGGGCACCGTGAAGCGCGCGTTCGGGTGCGCGGCGGGCCGCCCGCAGCCGGGCGTCCAGGGCTCGCCGAGCCAGTCGGTCAGCTCGGCCGGGACCTCCGTCGTCATGCCCTCCCACCACACGTCGCCCGCAGGCGTCAGCGCGGTGTTCGTGAACACGATGTTGCCCCACAGCGAGGCCATGGCGTTCGGGTTCGTGGCGAAGCCGGTCCCGGGCGCGACGCCGAAGAAGCCGGCCTCCGGGTTGATCGCGTAGAGCCGGCCGTCCTCGCCGAAGCGCATCCAGGCGATGTCGTCGCCGATCGTCTCGACCGTCCAGCCGGGAACCGTCGGCACCAACATGGCGAGGTTCGTCTTGCCACACGCCGAGGGGAACGCGCCGGCGACGTAGTGGACGGCGCCGCCCGGGGACGTCAGCTTGAGGAGCAGCATGTGCTCGGCGAGCCAGCCCTGCTCGTGCGCCATGACCGAGGCGATGCGGAGCGCGAAGCACTTCTTGCCGAGCAGCGCGTTGCCGCCGTAGCCGGAGCCGTACG
>CAZYYP010000188.1:0-3867 GCA_964651695.1 uncultured Gaiellales bacterium
AGCGCTGTTGCTGTGCGCCCGGCGCGGCCGCGTAGGCGCGCAGCGCCGCGGCGAGCCGCGGATCGCTCTGGGCCGGGACGGAGAGCGGGTCGAAGATGAAGACCTTGGCCGGATTCACCGGGATGCGGGCGCCGACGAGGCGCTGCAGGGAGAAGCCGCCGATGATGTTCTGACTGGCGCCGGCGGCGCTCGTGTACGGCGGCCCGTAGCCCGCCGTCCCGCTCGTCCCGTCGAGCTCGCTGAGCGCCGTGGCCAGGAAGTCGCGCGGCGCGGCGTGGGCCCAGCCGGCGATCGTGACCGGCTTCTCGTCGGGCGAGGAGAACACGGCCGCCAGCACGACCGCCAGCACCGCCACGGCAACGAGCGCGACCACGAACTCCTTGACGAGGTCGTAATGGCGCTTGGCCCCGGTCCATTCGCTCGCCGGGTCGGGCGCGAGCGGATAGTCCGCACTGCTCATCCGTTTTCACCGCCGTGCGACCGCCCGGGCAGGGGCGGGACGACACCGGTGCGGCGGACGAGCATGATGTGCACGACGATCAGAAGCCCGACGATCAGCGGCAGGAGCACGATGTGCCACATCAGCATCTGGCCGAAGTTGAGGACGTTGAAGAAGGCGCCGGCGCCCGAGGCGTTGAGGCCGTCCTTGGCCTCTCCGCCGATCCACTGCGAGGCGAAATTCTGCTGGCTGACATAGCCGGTGAAGGCCGCGCCGATCGCGACCAGGAACGAGACCGCGCCCGTGATCCAGGTCAGCGCGCGCCGGCCCCGCCAGGCTGCCATGAAGAACTTGCCCCACAGGTGGCAGACCATGAAGAAGAAGAACAGCTCGGTGCTCCAGAGGTGCACGCTGTTGCCGAAATGGCCCACACCGGAGACGTGCCACCAGCTGGGGCCCGCCAGCGCGAGCACCGCACCCGAGGCGAGCACGAGCACGAACGCCGCCAGCGTGAGCACGCCGAACACGTAGACCCACGAGGACACGTAGACCGGCTGCGTCTCGGGGAGCAATCGCTCGGGCGGCAGCGCGGCGACCGCCGCCTCCCGCACCCTCCCCGTCCACGTGCCGGGCTCCTCGGAAGCGCTCATCGGCGGTTCCGCCCGCGCGGGAACGGCACGACGATCGCCAGCGCGAACACGACCAGCATCGCCACGATCACGACCAGATTCGCATCCGAGATCAGGAACCAGCCGGAATGCACGTAGTGCGGACGCCCGCCGAGGTCGATCATCGTTGCACCGACCGGTCCCCGTTCTGACGCCTCGCCGTCATCAACGCGGAGATTCGCATCGAGGCCATGCGGCGACATCCGCGAACTCCCTGCCCGGATGCTGCGGAAAACCCGCAACCTGCCATCCAGCCTGGCCTCCTGCGTGTACAGCACCGAGTCGTCGCATCGACGACGACGCGCTCGGCTGGAGTCGGGCTCAAGGTCAGAACGCCGGCGGCCGATGGGTGGAGTGTTTCCTCTTTTCGGACTGGGGCGCAGTGCAAGACACGGGTCATCGCGCGGTCTCGACCAGGGCGCCCCGTCCTCCGTGCGGCGCTCTCCTTCGTGGCCCGCCATGAGCGGCGTTCCATCCCCTAGCGGGATGGAAATGAATCGTCGGAACCGTCTCATCGTGCGCGGATGGGCGGCAATGCTCATCCTCGGCCTCATCGTCTTCGGCGCGTCGACCGTCGTGCGACTCGCGACGCGGCCGAGGCCGATCCCGCTGTTGGATCACTGGCTGTACGACGGGCTCCTCGTCACCGCCGCGCTGGTATGCGCGTGGCGTCCGCTGCGGATTGCCCAGAATCGCGCAGGGTGGACGCTGGTCGCACTCGGCATCGCACTCTACGCAGCCGGAGGGATCTGGACGGGCTTCGTGCTCGGTGGCGACGCGAATGCTCCTTACCCGTCGATCGCCGACGGCCTGTCCCTGGCGTGTTACCCCTGTGTGTATCTCGGCCTGGTGCTGCTCGCCCGGCCGCGAGTTCGCGCGTTCCAGCTGAGTCTGTGGCTCGACGGTGCGACCGCAGCGCTCGGCGCCTCGGCGCTCCTTTCGGCATTCGTGATCGAACGCGTCATGAGCGCGACCAGCGGGCGGTTCACCGTCGTCGCCACGACGCTTGCGTATCCGGTCTGCGACATCGTGCTGCTTTGCCTGATCGCGACTGTGGCGTCGCTCTGCAGCTGGCGGCTCACCCCGGTGTGGTGGGCGATCATTGCCGGGATTGCGATCTTCACGGCTGTCGACCTCGTCTTCGCCGTGCAGCAGTCGTCGGGGGCATACCAGGAGGGTACGCCGCTGGATATCGGGTGGCCCGCCGGCGTTGCCCTGCTCGCCGGCGCTGCCTGGATGAACGACGCTCCCCGCCGTGAGCGCATGGCACCCAGCCTGAGCGGAGCGCACATCGTCCCGGCCCTGTTCACGCTTGGCGCCATCACCCTGCTTGCGGCTGCTCGCATACATCCGCTGGGCTGGCTGTCGATCGGTCTCGCTGTCGCGACGCTGGTCGCCGCGACTCTCCGCACGGGGCTCGCCTTCCGCGAGCTGAGGACGCTTGCCGAGGTGCGCCTCCAGGCCGTCACGGACGACCTGACGAAACTCGGCAACCGCCGACTGCTGACGCAACGCCTCGACGCCGCGGCCCGACTCCGGGAGGAGTTCTCGCTGCTCGTCATCGACCTCGACGGCTTCAAGGAGATCAACGACGCGCTCGGCCATGCCAGCGGCGATGAGGTGCTGATCGCCACCGGCGTGCGCTTCTCGGGGCCTCTGGGCCCGGGAGACCTGCTCGTGCGGCTCGGCGGCGACGAGTTCGCGATCTTCCTCGGCGGCCGACAAGCACGCGCAGTCAACGTCGCGCTTCATCTCGCCGCCGCTCTCGCGGAGTCGTTCGACGTGTCGGGAATCCCGCTACGACTGACCGCCAGCATCGGCATCGTCTGCGCTCCCGGGCATGGCCACGACCCCTCCGACCTCCTTCGGCGTGCGGACATCGCCATGTACCGCGCCAAGCACGAGCGAACCGGCCACGAGGTGTACGAGACGCGCGCCGACGAAGGCAGCCCCGCGCGGCTCGCGCTCGCCGGCGAGCTCCGCACGGCGATCACGCAGCGCGACCTCGCCGTCTTCTACCAGCCCAAGGCGGTGACTTCCACCGGCCACGCGAGCGGCCTCGAGGCGCTGGTCCGCTGGCCGCACCCCGAGCGGGGCCTGCTCGGCCCTGCCGAGTTCCTGACCCTTGCAGAGCAGTCCGGCCTCATGCACGACCTGACGCTCTGCGTGCTCGAGCGCGCGCTGAGCGACCTCGCATCCCTTCGCACACGCCACCCTGCGCTCACGGTCGCGGTCAACGTGTCCGTGCCGACCCTGCTCCGCGCTGACTTCCCGAAGGAACTCGACCAACTGCTTGCTGCACGAGGGCTACCACCAACCGTGCTCGAGATCGAGATCACCGAAGACGTGCTGATGACCGATGGAGGGCGGGCGCGGATCCTTGTCGGCGAACTCCGTAGCCGCGGCATCACCGTGTCCATAGACGATTTCGGAACCGGCTACTCCTCGCTCCGCTATCTGCGCGACCTCGAAGTCGACTGGCTGAAGGTCGACCAATCGTTCATCACCGGCCTCAGTTGTCACGCGTCGTCCGCGCGAATCGTCGAGTCGACAATCGTTCTCGCCCACGCGCTCGGCATTCGCGTGGTCGCCGAAGGCGTCGAGGAAGAGAACGACTGGGACACTCTCTCGGCCTTTGGCTGCGACGCCATTCAAGGCTATCTGCTCACGCGCCCGCTCGCGTATGACGAGATATCGACCTGGCTCGACGCTCACGAGGACGCCCTTCGCCTCAGTGGCCTTCGCGCAGCCTGAGCCGGC
>CAZYYP010000188.1:3967-5789 GCA_964651695.1 uncultured Gaiellales bacterium
CTGGTTTGAATGCCTTGACCGTCTCGGGAGTAACAGCGGGAGTAACACCGCGTCGCGCTCGTGCATCTCAGTCGCAGGACGGCGCCGGAGTACATCCACGAGCCGCCGGACGACCTGGCGCCTGCGCTCGTGCCCTCGCTGCTCGCGCAGCGCGTCGTGGTCGGAGGCGACCAGCTGGCGGCGACGCTGTTCGAGCTCGTGCGCCGCGGGCGCTACAAGATGACCCACGTCACCCGCGAGGAGTCGTCCTTTGCCGGGCTGCGTCACAAGGAGGTCGACGAGCGTCTCGCCGAGCCCCGCGGGCTCCTGCAATGCGCCGCCTCGCCCCTGCTTCCGCAGGCGTAGCTAGCAGCCGCGCAGGGGCGTGGCCGAAATGAGGGCGCTCGTCGACCAGATCCCGATCGCGTCGGTGACACCGGCTCACCAGATTTGCCAATGGGGAACGTCGAGCGAGTGGATGTCTGGTCGCTCGGCGTGCCCCCGGCGCATCCCGAGGAACATCCCCATATTGGCGGTGTACGTGACGAACGTGCTCCCTGCCGAGAAGAGGAGCTCAGCGTCGGCGAGGAGCGTGACGATGTCGCCGTAGATCTCGGCTCGTGTCTGCGAATCGAACCGCAGTTGGTCATGGCCCCGAGCTTCCTCGTCGCAGAGCGTGTAGACAGTCCACGCCGGAAATCCGTCTCGTGCCTCGCGCACCGCACGGTAGTCGTCCGTCGCGATGACGACTGAGCGCACGCGGGTGTGCTCCTCGGCCGCGCGGAAGTAGTCCTCCGTTGCCACCCCTGGCGTCTCGATGACCTTGTCGCCCCGCCGGATATGGAAGCCGATGTACTCATCGGGGAGCTCGAGTCGTGCGATCTTCGCATCGACCTCTCGCCGCACCGACGGCTGCAGGTCCCAGATGTGCTCGAGCACGACGGACGCCGCCTGCAGCACGTCGCCCTGGATCCCGAGAGCCGGGATGTCGAACGTCGTTCGTGCAAACTCGGGACTACGGAAGTCATCGAACAGATCTTGGGTGAAATGGTCGATGCCCTCCGCGGGCTTGATTTTGTCGGCCATCGACCTGGCCTCGGGCGTCAAGCACCCGGGCCGGTTGTTGAGCCGGTCGTACCAGTTTTCCTCCAGCGGGAAGTACGGCACGAAGTAGTCGGCGAAGCCCCGGTGGACGGCGAAACTCGCGCCGGCAGAGGCCAGACGAAACTGGATCCGACGGTGCAGGCAGTACAGCATCGCCAGGATCAAGTTGTTGTACTCGGAGAAGAAGCCGGCCCCCGAAGCACCGACGCGATAAATGCAGACCCGTTGAAACGAGCGGTTGATGTCCTGGTAACGGGCCAACCAACTCATGCCGAGAGGCTGCAGGCGTAGCTACCAGCCGCGCAGCGCTGTGGCCTCGATGCGCACCGGCACCGAGTAGTCCGCGGCGAAGCTCTCCGGCGTCCACGAGTTGGGCTCGATGAAGCCGGCGTACTCTCGACGTAGCCGGGCACCTCGTGCGCTGGCGGGGCGTCGGTCAGCGCGGCGTCGCCGAGCACCATGACGATGTCGCTGCCCTGACCATCGCTGTCCAGGTGGAGCGAGACGCGCGGACGCGCGGCGATGTTGCGCAGCTTGGCGGTCGCGGGCTTCGAATACAGCAGGAACCAGGCCGGCCCATCCCACAGGAACCACACCGGAACCGGCTGGGGCGTCCCGTCTGCGCTCGTCGTCGTCAACCAGGCGATCTTGTCCTCGCGCAAGCGGCGCTGCGCGCGCGCCGAACGGCGTGTCGGTGTCGATCGAGAACGGCATGCCCGGGACCCTAGCGAACGAATGC
>CAZYYP010000188.1:5889-7059 GCA_964651695.1 uncultured Gaiellales bacterium
GAGCGCACGGCGGTGGCCCGAGGCGATCGTGATGGCCTGCGGTGCGGCGCCGGTCGTCGTCACCTGGCTCCACGCCTACTCGGACACGCCGCACCGGCACCCGCAGCCGAGCTATGAGCTCACGCTCGTGACCGCCGCGCTCGGCGTGCTGACGACGCTCGTCGCGAGGCTGCTGCACTGCCGTCTCGGTGGCTCCTGGCTCGCGATCGCCGGCCTCGCGCTGGCCGATGGCTTCCTGCAGGCGGGGCTGGCGCGCTGTCAGGAGCCCGACTTCGACCTCTGGCGCCTCCTGCTGTTCGGGTACCGCGCCTGCATTCGGCTCGAGCAGGGGAGGACGGACGAGGCCGTCGAGTCGGCGGCGATCGAGGCGGGCGACCCTCGCAGCTCGCCACTGCCCCGCATCCTCGGCAAGGTCGTGATCGGTCTCGCCGGGGCGCGCCGGGGCGACCGCGGGCGCGAACGCTGCTCGCCGAGGCGGTGGCGCTTGCCACTCCGAGCCGAGAGCTCCAGCGTGTCGCGCCGGCGGCGGCGGCAGCGGCAGAGGCCGCGTTGCTGGCCTGCGACCCCGACGGCGTAGGGGATGCCACGGACCCTGCGCTGGCACTGGCGCTCGCAGACGAGGCCTCCTGGCTCGTCGGGCAGCCGGCCTGCTGGCGTCGGCGCGCAGGCATCGAGACCGAGGCGGTGCCTCCCGTCCCGGAGCCGTGGAGCCTCGAGCTGGCCGGCCCGCCGGCCGCTGCCGCAGAACGCTGGCTCGAGCTCGGCTGCGGCTACGAGGCGGCGCTCGCCCTGTCGCAGGCGCACGACGAGCCGTCTCTGCGCCGTGCCCACGACATGCTGTACAAGCTCGCGGCGCGGCGGCGGCCGCGATCGTGGCGCGGCGGCAGGTCGCCGAGGGTCTCCGCAACGCGGAGATCGCCGAGCGGCTGTTCCTCTCGCCGCGCACGATCGACTTCCATGTCTCGGCGCTGCTGCGCAAGCTCGACGCCCGCACGCGCGGCGAGGCAGTCGCTGCGGCGAGGCGCCTCGGTCTGCTCGCCGAGGATCGGTAGCGCGCAGTTCCAACCCACGGGCGCCCCGCGCCCGTTGTCAGTTCGGCCAGGCGAGCCTGGCGCACGGGGCGGCATGGGCAGTGTGGGGCTCGAACCCACGACCTCCTGCGTGTAAAGC
>CAZYYP010000189.1:0-7047 GCA_964651695.1 uncultured Gaiellales bacterium
TCGGGATCGACTTCAAGGGCGGCACGGCGATCGAGACGACGTTCGTCAAGCCGGCCTCCCAGCAGCAGGTCATCAACGTCCTGGCGTCGGTCAACAGCAACCTGACCAAGGACGCGGTCGTCCAGGGCCGCAGCAATCCGGATGCGCCGTCGGTCGGCAACAACTACCGCCGCTGGGAGATCAAGGCGCCAGCCAAGGCGCTCGCGCCGAAGGCCATCACCAAGGTCGAGTCGATCCTGGACGCGAAGTTCGGCATCGCGATCGACAAGACCGACAAGACGCAGCTCTTCGATTCGAAATCGGTCTCGGCCTCGTTCGGCCGCACGATCCTGATCGGAGCGCTCTACGCGATCATCTTCTCGATGTTCCTGATCGTCGGGTACCTGACGATCAGATTCGAGTTCAAGTACGCGCTCCCGACCATCGTCGCGCTGTTCCACGACGTCATCATCACGATCGGCGTGTACTCGCTGACGGGGCGGGTGGTCACGGCGGCAACCGTGGCCGCGGTCCTGACCGTGCTCGGCTACTCGCTCTACGACACGATCATCGTCTTCGACCGCGTGCGCGAGAACACGCCGCTCCTGCGCAAGAACTCGTTCGCCCAGATCGTCAACGTCTCGATCTGGGAGACGCTGACGCGCTCGCTGAACACGTCGCTGATCACGTTGTTCCCGATCGCCACCCTGCTCGTCTTCGGCGGCTCGACGCTCAAGGACTTCGCGTTCGCGCTGCTCATCGGCATCGCCTCCGGCGCCTACTCGTCGATCTTCATCGCCGCCCCGCTGCTGAGCATCTGGAAGGGCCACGAGCGGGAGTTCCAGCGCCGCGACGCAATCGGCATCGAGAAGGCGACGCTCGGAACGGTCGTGCCGGGCATGGCAGGCGGAACCGGAGGCCGCGCCGCGTCCACGACGACGGTGCCGGCGACGAAGCTGGCCGAGGGGCTGCCCGCCGGGGTCGCCGTGCCGGCGGAGCTCAGCGAGGAAGAGCGCGTCGCGCGCGAGGCCGCACGGCGCAGGCGCGAGGAGCGCCGCCGCCGCCAGGGCAAGGGTCACGGCCGCCGCACCTAGCCGCCGCGTAGACCGGGGAGCCCCGAGAGCGCGGTAGGCTTGGCACATGCCCTTGGCACGCCGCCGGCGCCGGGTGCCCGGCCTCGCCCCCCGCGGCGGCTCGCGCATCCGTACGGGAGGGGACGCCATCGCGGCGCTCGTGCTCGGGACGCTTGCCGTCTCGATCTGCTCGGGCGTGATCGCGGCGCTGCACAGCTCGCTGGGCGCCAACTACGAGGCGCTCGGCCTCGTCTACCTGCCCGCCGTGATCGGCGTGGCGTTCCTGTTCGGCCTGCGCGCCGGTGTGGTGACCGCGACTGCCGCAGTGGTGATGTTCGACATCCTGCTGCTGCCGCCGAAGGGCATCAAGACGCCGGACTCGCGCGTCTGGCTGCTCTTCGCGGCGCTGCTGCTCTCCGGCGCAGCCGTGGCCGAGCTGGCGGTCCGCGAGCGCCGGCGCTCGGAGCAGGCCTACGAGCGGGAGCGCGAGGCGGCGCTGCTCGCCGGCCTCTCGAGCGCGCTCGTCGGCGGGGCGAGCCTCGAGCTGGCCCAGGTCGACGCCGCTCGCGTCGCAGCGGCAGCGATCGGCGCGCCCGCGGCGCGCATCGTCTTCGGCCGCGGCCCGCTGGCGGGCCAGGTGGCGCTGCCGCTCGACGTCGACGGGCGCGTGATCGGCAGGCTCGAGCTCATGGGCGCGGATCCGCTCGTGCTCGAGGACGAGAACGCCCAGCGCGTCGCGCGCTCGCTCGCGGGCGTGCTCGCGCTCGCCCAGGAGCGCGAGCGCCTGGCCCACGCCGACGTCGAGGCCGAGGCGCTGCGCGCCTCCGACGCACTCAAGACCGCTCTGCTGCGGGCCGTCTCGCACGAGCTGCGCACGCCGCTGACCGCCATCAAGGCCGCAGTCGGGGCGTTGCGCGGCGATCAGGTGCAGCTCGGCGAGGAGGCCGTACGCGAGTTGCTCGCCGACGTCAGCATCGAGACCGACCGCCTCGACCGGCTCGTCTCGGACCTGCTCGACGTCTCGCGCCTGCAGGCCGGCAGCGCATCGACGGCGCTCGACTGGTGCGAGGTCGACGACCTGCTGCGCGGCGCCGTCGCCGCCGGGCGCTCGCGCGCGGCGGGCGCGCGCGTCGAGGTCGAGGCCGACGACGGGCTGCCGCTCGTGCACTGCGACGCCTCGCAGATCGAGCGCGTGCTCGTCAACCTGATCGAGAACGCGGCGAAGTTCTCGCCCGCCGGCGCACCCGTCGTCCTGCGCGCGCGGGCGACCCTCGGCGACCACGTCGAGATCTCGGTGATCGATCACGGGCCGGGCATCGACCTGGATCAGCGCGAGCGCGTGTTCGAGCCGTTCTACCGCGGTCGCGGCGGCGGTGCGGGCGGCACGGGCCTCGGCCTTGCGATCGCGCGCGGATTCGTCGAGGCCAACGCGGGCACGCTCACGATCGACGATGCTCCCGGGGGCGGCACGTGCATGCGCATCGTGCTGCCCAGCCTGATGGTCAGCGAGGAGGTACCGGCGTGAGCGGCAGCGGTGCGCGCGTGCTCGTGGTCGACGACGAGCGAGCGATCCAGCGCGCCCTCAAAGCCACGCTCGAGGCCGCCGGCTATCACGTGGACGTCGTGGGGACCTGTGCCGACGCCCTCGCGCAGGTCGCGCTCAAGCCGCCCGACCTCGTGCTGCTCGACCTGCTGCTGCCGGACGGCACGGGCGACGAGGTCGCACGCGAGATCCGCACCTGGTCGAACGTGCCCATCCTGCTCGTCTCCGCTGTCGGGGACGAGCGCGAGAAGGTGAAGGCGCTCGACGCCGGAGCCGACGACTACGTCACCAAGCCGTTCGGCATCGACGAGCTGCTCGCGCGCGTGCGGGCGATGCTGCGGCGGGCCGTCGACCGCCCGCGTCCCGATGCCGTGGTCGAGCTCGGGGAGCTCCGCGTCGACCTCGCCAAGCGGCGCGTCACGCGTGACAGCGACGAGATCCACCTCACGCCGATCGAGTACGACCTGCTGCGCACGCTCGTCGCGCACCCCGGCAAGGTGCTCACGCACAAGGCGATCATCCAGGAGGTGTGGGGGCCCGGGTACGGCGAGAGCCACCTGCTGCGCGTCCACATCGCGGCGCTCCGGCGCAAGATCGAGCGCAATCCGCGCGAGCCCGAGCTGATCGAGACGGTGACGGGGGTCGGGTATCGCATCCGCGAGCCCGAGCCCAAGCCCGAGACGGAAGCGGTCTTGCCGGCTTCTTGATGCGGTGCTGCGCGGGCTTAACACCGCGTTGAGGGGTTGCCTGCCAGGGTGTGGGCATGGGGAGTTCCACCATGCTCGGGCCCGACCATCCGCTGACGCGCGCCGAGTCGCAGGAGCGCATGCTGCGCGCGCAGTTCCTGGTCACGGTCGTCTTCGGCGCAGCCGCAGCGCTGCTCTCGCCACTGCTCGGGCCCGCGGCGCTCCGGCTCTCGTTCGGGGCCGCCGCAGTCGCGGCCGCCCTGGCGCTCGCCTCGTTCGCGGCGCACATGCGGCTGCGCGGGCGGGCGTTCGAGCTGATCGCGAGCGGCCGCGAGGATCTCCCCCTCCAGGTCGTCGAGTGCGAGCGCTCGCGCCTGCGCGACCGCCGCTACCGCCGCAAGCTCGCGAGCACGATCGACGTGATCACCCTGCAGACCGACTCGCGCGCCTGGTTCTCGCCGATCTACGCCGATCACGCGTCGGTCATCGAAGCGCGCACCGAGCTGCGTGAGATCGCGCGGCTCCTCCGTGAGCTCCCGACCGTGCGTGCGCTCGGTGTGGCACTCGTCACGCGCCTGCTCCGGGACGGCGCCACGTCGCCGCTCTACCAGGGGCCCGGCGCGCGCCTGCGCGAGGAGCTCGGGCGCATCCGGCACCTGCTCGTCGAGGTCTGACGCTCGCGCGACAGTGACGGCGTGCAACGCTCGGGTCGGGCGCGCGCGAGTGGGGGCGGCGTCCGGCCGGGGGCCTAGATTGGCCTGGTGCCCGCGTCGCTCACGATCCCTGCCTGCTGCCCTGACCGGGTGCGCGAGCTCGCCGCCGAGCTCGGCGTCCAGCGCGTCACGGCCGAGGTGCTCGTACGCCGCGGCCTCGCCGACGCCGCCGCCGCGAGCGCCTTTCTGGACAGCGACGGTCCGCTGCACGATCCGTTCGCCCTCGGCGACATGGAGCGGGCCTGTGCGCTGATCGAGAACGCGATCGCCGGCGACCGGAAGATCGTCGTCCATGGCGACTACGACGTCGACGGCGTCTGCGCCACGGCGCTCGCAGTCGAGGTGCTGCGCCTGCTCGGGGCGGAGGTCGAGCCGTTCCTGCCGAGCCGCTTCGAGCACGGCTACGGCGTTGCGGTTGCGAGCGTCGAGGCCTTCGCGGCCGGCGGCGCCGGTCTGCTGATCACGGTCGACTGCGGCATCGCCGCGCCCGAGGCGGTCGCGCGGGCGCGCGAGCTGGGCCTCGACGTGGTCGTGACCGACCATCACCGTCCCGGCGAGGTGCTGCCGGACGCGCCGATCGTCGCCTCGCGCGTGCCCTCGGGCGCCGGCTACCCGTTCGCCGACCTGTGCGGCACGGGCGTCGTGCTCAAGCTCGCGCAGGCGCTCTGGTCGCGACGGCACGGCAGCGACCCGGCCGAGCTGCCCGCGGCGCTCGATCAGCTCTGCGACCTCGTGGCACTCGCGACCGTCGCCGACGTCGTCCCGCTGTCGGACGAGAACCGCACGCTCGTGCGGCGTGGCATGCGGCGGCTCGCGGAGGCGGATCGGCCGGGTCTCCGCGCCCTGATGGCGAGCGCCGGCGTCGATCCGGCGCGGGTGCGGGCATCCGATCTCGGTTTCCGCCTCGCGCCGCGCATCAACGCCGCGGGCAGGCTCGGCGACCCGGGGCTCGCACTCGACCTCCTGCTCGCGACGACCCGCCAGGAGGCACAGGATCTGGCCGAGCAGCTCGAGGATCGCAACCGCGAGCGCCAGCGCGTCGAGGACACGATCCTGCGCGCCGCCGCCGCCGAGATCGAGCGCAGCGGGGCGCTCGAGCGCGGCGACCGGGTGCTCGTCGCGGCCGGACAGGGCTGGCACGAGGGCGTGATCGGCATCGTCGCCTCGCGCCTCGTCGAGCGTCACGCGCGCCCGGTCGTCCTGATCGCGCTCGACGGCGAGCGCGGCAAGGGCAGCGGCCGCTCGGTCCCGGCCTACGATCTCCACGCGGGCCTCGCAGCCTCGAGCGCGCACCTCGAGCGCTTCGGCGGGCACCGCGCCGCCGCCGGCCTCAGCATCGCGGCCGACTCGGTCGAGCAGTTCGCCGTCGCGATGCGCGCCCACGCAGCGGAGCACCTCCCCGCCGACGCGTGCGTGCGCAGCGCGGTCGTCGACGCCGTCGTCGCGGTCGGCGAGGTCTCGCTCGAGCTGGCGCGCGAGCTCGCCCGTTTCGAGCCCTGCGGCTATGGCAATCCGGGCGTCAACCTGCTCGTCCCCGGCGCGCAGCTGATGGGGCTGCAGAGCATGGGGGAGGGCGGCAAGCACCTGCGCCTCCAGGTCGCCGACGCCTCGGCGCACTGCGGTGCGGTCGCCTGGGGTCGCGGCGCGGATTCCGACCGGCTGCACACCGGTACCCGGCACGATGTCGTCTGCCGGCTCGAGGTCAACGACTGGCGCGGCGCCCTCGCACCCCGGCTCGTCCTGCGCGACATCGTGGCGTGGCCGGAGCGCGAGCCGGTCGAGCCCGCACCCGCCGCCAAGCTCGGTGCCCTCTGGCCGGCGGCTGCGGCCGGTGAGGCGGTGCACCTCGCGCTCGCCGAGCGAGCGGGACGCGGCGAGGCGGCGCTGGCCGCGCTCGCGGGCGGCGGCCGGCCCGTCGTGGTGCTCGTGGCCGACGTCGAGCGCCGGCTCGCGACCCTGCCCGATCCGCGCCGCTACGGCGCGCGGACGCTGCTCGTCTGCTCGCGCCGCGGCGATCCCGCGGTCTTGGCGGTGGCGCTCGAGAGCTTCGGCGACGGGGTCGTCGCCGTCGCCGACCACCACAGCTTCGCCCGGCTCGACGTGCTGCGCGAGCGCGCAGCGCACGTGCTCGTGCTCGACCCTCCGGCGCACCCCGAGGAGCTGGCTGCGCTCGGCGCAGCGCGTGGCCGCGTGCAGATCGCCGCAGCCGAGC
The DNA here is from genome assembly GCA_964651695.1 of uncultured Gaiellales bacterium. Taxonomy (GTDB): domain Bacteria; phylum Actinomycetota; class Thermoleophilia; order Gaiellales; family JALYLC01; genus JALYLC01. Next base: position 6,207 of record CAZYYP010000189.1, read on the forward strand.
CCGATGCGGTGTTCGCCCGCGCCTGCGTCGAGGCCGACGCCCTGCGCGCGGTCATGGCCGTGCTCTGGCGCGCGGCCGCGCAGGATGCCGCGACGCCGCTCGAGGAGTTGCGTGCGCGAGCAGCCTGGCCCGACGTCCCCCCGCCGGCCGATCTGGTCGACGCGGCGGTCGCCGCGCTGGCCGAGAGCGGCGTCGTCGAGATCACCCCGGAGGGGTTGCGGCAGCTCGCGGTGGCCGGCAAGAGCGACCTCGCCGCCTCGGCGGCCTACGCCGCGCACGAGGACCGCCGCACCCGCGCGCTGGCGTGGCTGGACGCGCTCCTGGCCGGGCGGCCCGCGCACCCGGCCGCCGCCGCGTAACCTGGGACCGCTCGGCGGTACCATGGGAGTACCGATGTCCACTCCGGCACGCATCCAGTACTCCTACGACGAGCAGCTCCGGCCCCTGGTCGATGATCTGCTCGTCACGCTGCAGGCTGCCGGGGACGAGACCGATGCCGCCGCCGTCGAGCGCGCCGTCGCGTTCGCGGCCGAGCGGCATGCCGATCAGGTGCGCAAGTCCGGCGAGCCCTACGTCGTGCACCCGATCGGGGTCGCGCGCATCTGCGCCGAGCTGCGCGCCGAGACGCCTGTCATCGTCGCTGCGTTGCTCCACGACACCGTCGAGGACACGGAGACGACGATCGAGGAGATCGCCGGCGAGTTCGGCGACGACGTGGCGCTGCTCGTGGATGGCGTCACCAAGCTCTCGCGGATTCACTTCGACTCGCGCGAGCAGGCGCAGGCAGAGAGCTACCGCAAGATGGTGCTCTCGATGGCGCGCGACGTCCGCGTCGTGATCG
>CAZYYP010000190.1:0-1997 GCA_964651695.1 uncultured Gaiellales bacterium
TAATGGAACTCGTAATCATCGATCAGGTCACCCAGCCCCGTCACCGCACGATGCACCTTCTCAGCGGTCGTCGCGTTCGCCAGCGCAGGCTGATACCCCACCGGCACAAACCGCGTCACCATCGAACCAAACGCCCAGATACCCAGACTGGTCTTCATGGCTCCTCCGATCTCCCTCGACTGCGGCGGGTGACGGGATCGCCCTCTCCCAGGCGCTCGCCCGCCGCCGGGCGCCCGATCCGGGCAGCAGGGTAGCGCTTCGATTGAAAGGTTTCAAAATCACCGTCCGTGTGCTTCAATCCGCCGCGATGAAGGTCTGCCTCATGCTCGAGGGCCAGGAGGGGATCGAGTGGGAGGGATGGCTGGCGCTCGCCCTCGCGGCCGAGGACGCCGGGCTCGACGGGCTGTTCCGCTCCGACCACTACCGATCGTTCATCCGCGGCGACCCCACCGGCTCGCTCGACGCCTGGACCACCCTCGCCGCGATCGCCGCGCATACGAGCCGGATCCGCCTCGGCACGCTCGTCTCACCGGTCACCTTCCGCCACGTCTCGGTGCTCTCGAAGGCCGTTGTCACGGTCGACCGGATCTCTGCGGGCAGGGCCGAGCTCGGAGTGGGCGCGGGCTGGTTCGAGCCGGAGCACGAGGCCTACGGCTTCGCGCTGCCGCCGCTGCGCGAGCGCTTCGACGAACTCGATCGCCAGCTCGCGGAGTTGCACCGCCAGTGGGCGGACGGCAGCGACATCTGGCCGAAGCCGGTGCAGCGCCCGCGCCCGCCGATCATCGTCGGCGGCCGCGCCAAGCCGCGCTCGCTCCAGGCAGCCGCGCGCTTCGCCGACGAGTACAACACGATCATGCCGACCGTCGAGGAGGCGCGCGAGCGTCGTCGGCTCCTCGCGGATGCCGCGCTCGCGGCCGGTCGTGAACCGCTCGTGTTCTCGATGCTGGCCGGCTGCGTCGTGGGGCGGGACGCACGCGAGTTCGGGCACCGGCTGAGCGCCTGGCGCGAGTTCACCGGCCGCGACGATGCGCCACTGCTCGCCGGCACCGTGGATCAGGTCGTCGAGTCGCTCCGCAGCTACGCGAACGCCGGCGTCGACCGCGTCATGCTGCAGCATCTCGTGCACGAGGACATCGAGATGGTCGGTCTGCTCGGGGACATCGCGGGCGCGCTCGCAGCCTGACGCGCTCGGCGGCGCTCACCCGCCGGCATCTCCGGACTCGAACCATCCGGAGGGCGCGTTGTGCAGAGACGGCGGAGGGCCGAGTTGGCGCTCTCCGGCGGCCCAGGCAACCGCGTTGGCGAGAATCAGGCGGATCTCGGGCTGGGCGTAGATCGGATCGGTCTCGTGACCCGGGCTGAAGAGGAACACCCGTCCGGCCCCGCGCCGATAGCAGCAGCCGCTGCGGAAGACCTCGCCGCCCGAGAACGCGCTGATGAAGACGAGTTCATCCGGCTCGGGAATGTCGAACGGCTCGCCGTACATCTCGTGGCGCGGGATGACGACGACCGGCGGCACTCCTCGTGCGATGGGATGGGACGGCGCGATCGCCCAGAGCAGCTCCCGATCGTCCGCCTCGCGCCAGCGCAAGACGCAGCTCGTTCCGAGCAGGCGCCGAGTCGGCTTCGACAGGGCCGCGGAGTGCAGCGAGACGTACCCCATCCCGCGCAACACGTGATCCTGCACGCGCTCGGCGACCTCGTCGGAGACCTCGTCGTGAGCCGCGTGCCCCCACCACACGAGCACGTCGGTCGCAGCGAGCACCTCGGCGGGCAGGCCGTGATCGGGCTCGTCGAGCGTGGCACAGCGGACGACGACCCCGCCGGGGGAGTGCTCGCGCAGCGCACCGGCGATCGCGCCATGAATGCCGTCGGGATAGATGGCGGCGACGGAGGCATCCCGCTGCTCGTGCCGCCACTCGTTCCAGACCGTTACTCGCAGCGGATCCACGACGGTGAGTCTAGGTCTGGTGAGAGCGGCCGGGTACGGCGCTCGG
>CAZYYP010000190.1:2097-7038 GCA_964651695.1 uncultured Gaiellales bacterium
GGGTCTACAGCCGGCTGAGCTTGACCGACTGTTCCCAGAGCTCCCGTGCAAGGTCTCCGTCGTTGACCTTGTCGTCGATGCTGCGTGACACCTTGCGCTTCACGTAGTACTCGCCCGACCGCCAATCCTTGTCCGGGGCTGTCGTGGCGAGCCAGATGAGCGTGTCCGCTCCTTTCGCAGGCGAGATGAGGAGGAGTCGGCGAAGCGGCGTGTGGTAGGCGTAGCGAATGAAGCTGTCCGTGTCGCTCGCGAAGTTGCTCGCGACGCTGCCAGGGTGGAAGGCCGCGGTTGAAATGCCGTCCGCGTGGTACCGCTTGTGCAGTTCCCTGGTGAAGAGGATATTTTCGAGCTTGGCATTTCCGTAGGCGACTCTCTGGGTGTAGTTGTTGGCGACCTCGAGATCGTCGATATCGAAGTCGCTGTAGAGCTTGTGGGCCGCGCTCGACGTGTTGATGACGGTCGCTCTGCTGGCGACCAGCACGTCGATGAGGAGATTCGTGAGCAGGAACGGAGCCAGGTGATTGACCTGCATGGTCTTCTCGTGGCCATCGACGGTCAGCTGGCGTCGTCCGAAGATGCCGCCGGCATTGTTGGCCAGCACGTCGATTCTCGGAACGTCGCGCCGTAGCTCGTCGGCCAGTCTGCGAACGTCGCTGAGTTTCGCGAAATCCGCGAAATACGCGGGCGCGTTCAGTTCAGCCGCGACTGCCTTGGTCTTCGCAGGCGAGCGTCCGACGATGACGACGGCTGCACCCTTGGACTGCAATTCGCGCGCCGCGGCGGCGCCGATGCCATCGCTCGCACCCGTGATCACCATGACCTTGCCGTTCATCGCAGCGAACTCCTCGCGTCCTCATGGCCGTAGGCCGCATCAGCTTGGCCGGCACGGCCCGTCGTTGAGCTCGGGCCGCACGAGCGCGTGCACGACGACTCTGCTCGAGGCCGAGCCGCCGGCCGAGACCGCCTCGAGGCCCAGCCGGCTCGCCACGAGGCGGTAGGCCCCGGCTGTGCGGACGCTGTCGAGCCGCGTGCAGTGCAACCGCCGCGTGAGCGCGTAGAGGCGCGGCACGCGGCTGGCATTCAGCACCGTGCGGCCTCCGACCTGCAGCATGTGCGGCTCCGTGCCCGAGCAGGAGGCGAGCGGATGCGCGCCTCGCTCGACGCCCCGTGCCGTGATGAGCGCAACCCACAGCGCGGGGCGTGGAGAGGTATTCGCGCACCAGGCGACGAGCACTCCGGCCGCTGTGACCGTCACTCCCGGGGTGGCGATCCTCTGCCCGCGGCGCGGCACTGCGAGCGCGAGCGGGGCGCCGGCCTGGCCGCGTCGATCGATACGCGTCGCGTGCAGTCCGGCGTCCGCGGAGCCATTGCTCGTCCACACCACCACCGGCCCGAAGCGACCGTTGCTCACGAACGGCGTGGTGAGCCCCGGGCCGGTCGCGACCAGCGTGGGCCGGCTCCACGCCCTCGACCGGGCCGGCAGCGTCGTCGCAAGGAGACTCGAGCTGGTCGAGTCGCTCTCGCGCCACGCGACAGCCATCTGCCGAGTGCTCGCCGCGACGGTGAACGCGTCGACCGAGTGTGGCGGAGCCGACAGATCCCGCACGGCCGAGAGCCGGCCGCTCGCGTCGATTCGCATCGCGTGCAGGACCAGGCGCGCGCCGGCCTCCACCGTCCACGCGACGGCGGCGGTGCCATCGGGAGCAGCCGCCACCTGGGCATCCGTCGCGACTGCACCGTCCTGCGGCGGTCGCATTCGCCGCCACCGGCCACCGCGGTACTCCGCGACCCTCAGCGTCGCCGCGCCGTTCCGTGCCTCGATCCACGACACGATCGTCCGCCGGCCCCCGACGGCGATGCTGAGCTTGCTCGCCTCGACGCCGGGGTCGGACAGCGTCTCGGCCTCTCTCCATGCGCCCGAGCGTGTCGACGCCTGGACGATGACGTGCCGGGTGCGCCAGTCCCAGGTCAGCCAGGCGGCCACCGCGACGCGGCTGTCGCTTGCCGCCGACAACGATGCGATCGGGGTCGCTCGCGGCGAGAGCGCGAAGCCGCGCCGCGGCCGGATCGGAATGCGCGGGCGGGTGAGAAGGCGACGCAGCCGATGCACGTCGACGGCGAAGACGTCGGTGCCGGCGATACGGCGCGGCCGCACGTCCGTCGCCGCACGGACGACTTCCCCCCATGCCCGCGCAGCGGCCTGGACGAGGACGATGCGGGTGTCGGTGCGAAGCAGGTAGGCGCGCAGCCGGTAGATGCTCAACGGTGGCACCGAGTTGCGGAGGAAGCCCTGGACGAGCGGATCGGTCGCGAGGCCCGCAGGCGCAAACGGCGTGTAGCCACCCGCGATGCGGAATCGCATGTCCGTCTCGGCCTGCCAGAAGCTCGCCGGGGACAGGCCGCCGAACGGCAGTGCCAGCACCGTCGTCTGCGGCGCGAACCCCCTCGCAACCGGGACGAAGGCCGTTGCCGCACGCGGCATCTCCCATGCGAGCGCGGGTACGCCGGCGCGGTCGGCCTTCGCCTCCGCGCGCGCGCCCGTGAGGTCGCCGAGCTGGGGCATGAACGACAGGGCGATTGCGACCCCGATCGCGACACGCAGGGCGGGCATCCCGGAGCGCGCGAGCCACGGCACGGCGAGACAGATCGCGGCGAGCACCACGAACACCGCCAACCGCGACGGGAGAACGAGCGCCATCGCGGGAAGCCGATCGAGCGCGAACGGCAGGTCGGCGACGGTGCGCCCGGCGACGACCAGGGCAGGCCCGAGCGAGAGCGCCAGGGTGACGACGACAGCCGTCGCTGCGATCCAGGCGCGGCGGTGCCAATCGCGCCAGGCGGCGATCAGGCACACGGCCGCGAGCGGCAGGCCCAGGTAGCCGCCCCGTTCACCGAGGTTGCCGACGAAATGACTCGAGAAGCCGCGTGCGAACGATGTCGTGCCTCCGAGCGTGAGCCGCGTCGGCACGAGGATGTTGGCGAGGTCGGTTGCGTACTGCTCGGGGGCGTACGGCAGCGGTGGACGGCTCGTCCCGAGCGTCAGCCAGACGAACGGAGCGGCGATCGCGAGAACGATCACGGACGCCGCAGCGAGGCAGAAGGCGAGCTCCAGCAGACGGAGGCGCAGGCTGCCTTCGAACACGAGCGCCACGGCGAGCACCAACCCGCCGACGACGACGCTCGTCGCGAAGAGCTCGAGCGATGATCCGAACAGGAACAGCAGCAACCCGGCGCTCATCGCAATCGCTCGCCGGCTGGATAGCCGCCCACGACAGTGGCGCACGGCGACCAGCACGAGCAGCGGCAGCGGCCAGACCATGACGAGGTTCAGGTGCTGCGAGACCGCCTGCGCCAGGAGGTACGGGGAGAAGCCGAACAGGAATCCCCCGAGCAATGCCGGCCAGAACCGCCCGCACAGCTCGCGGCACAACGCATAGCACGCGAGCGCGGCGCAGGGCGGCGCAGCGAGCATCAGCAGGTTGTACGACACGAGCGGACCCGCCAGGAGCGTGACCGGTGCCGCCAGCAACGCGAGCACGGGGACCGAGGTGATCCATGTCGTCGAGTACCCCGACGGCGCCCACAGCAGCGCGGTATGCAGCGGGTCGTGGCCGTGCAGGATCGCCCACGGCCACCACTCGAGCGACCACGTCGCGACCTGGTAGTCGCTCGAAGGGGTCGAGCCGACGACCCCAACCGTGACGCCGAAGGAGATACCCGGCCGCCAGATCGCGATCTCGCACGCGACGTAGGCCAGCAGGGCGGCGAGCGCCGGCCGGCGCTTCGCAGCGAGCAAGGAGAGGCGGCCGAGACGGCGCCGCACAGAACCCTCGTGACCCCGCGCTCCGGTAGGCATCAGTCACTCACGGGCGCCGGCCAGCCTCAGCCGATGGCGCGCGAGACTCCGAGCAGCGGGAATTCGGCGGCCGGGGCGAAGTCCGAAGACCGTTCCGTTCGTACGGGAGACGCGATAGCGGACGATCACCGTGCCTCCGCCGGCAGAGGCCGATGCGACGCCCATGACCAGGCCGGCGAGAAGGAGACCCGCAGTCGCGCGGAGCTGACGCATTGGCCGAGCGTAGCGCGCAATCACGCCGCGCCGCCACCCGCTCTTCAGGTGCGCGCGAAGGCCGCGACGTGCGGCCCGGCGCGCCGCTACCAGACACGGGGGAGGATGCGTGCCGTGGAGTTCGCGTAGTCGGCGTAGTCCGATCCGAACGCCTGCGCAAGCGCGCGCTCCTCGACCCGGATGCGCGGCAGCAAGCCGCCAAGAGCCACGAGCAGCGCGACGCCGGCACTCACCCAGCTCCCGAACGCCAGCCCAAAGCCGGCGAAGCTGAGCAAGATGCCGGCATAGGACGGGTGGCGCAGCAGTCGGTACGGCCCACGGCGCACGAGCGTCTGTCCCGCCTCGATCGTCACCTCGCGACGGAAGTAGCGGCCGAGGGTCAGGATGGCCCACGCCCGGAGCGCGACCCCCGCGAGGACGAAGGCGACTCCCAAGCCGAGCGTCCACCAGTCGTTGGCATAGGCGCGCAGACCCGGCGCGACGACCGCGATCCCCAGAGCTGCGAGGAGACCCACGCGCAGGGCGACGACGATGATCCACTTCGTCCCGCGATCCTGGGGCATCGCGCCGCCCTGCCGGCGACGCACCAACAGCAGCGACTCCACCAGGCTGCCGCCGAGACGACGCTGCCCGTCGCGAGCCTGGCCGAGATAGGTCGGGGCGACCTCGCCAACCACCATCACGCCGGCCGTCGCGACCACGAGCCAGCGTGCGGCCGGATCGTCCAGGAGAAGCCGCATGACTCGCACCAGTGTAGGAACGCGCACACACTGCTGCTGAAGGGCACTGGCGCCCTGGTGAAGTGCCCGGCAACGTCTGCCGGGTTGGGCCGGGAGGAGCGGAGCCGGCTGCACGTTTGGGTGCACGTTTGG
>CAZYYP010000191.1:0-6996 GCA_964651695.1 uncultured Gaiellales bacterium
GGCAACTGGGTCGTGCGCGTCTCGCCGGCGCTCATGCCGCGCAGCGAGCGCTCGATCTCCTCGAACGTGCGGCCGGTGCCGAGCTGGACGAGGTAGCCGACCGTCGAGGCCGACGGGACGGGCTTGCCGCCCGCGCTGACGTGCATGTCGACCTCGACGAAATCGCCGGTCTGCGCGCCGCGCTCGACGGTGACGAGCGGCGAGGACTCCTCGCGCAGCCGCTCGAGCTCGGCGTCGACCTCCTCGGCCGGAACCTCGACGTCTTCCTGCACGCCCTCGAGCTCGAGCGTCTCGGGCAGCGTGCCGGGCTTCCGCACCGGGAACTCGGCGGTGAACGTGAACGGCTCGCCCTCGGCCGGTACCGACTCGAAGTCGACGCTCGGGCGATCGGCGGGCTGCAGCCGCGACTCGGCGATCGCCTCTCCCACCCAGCTGGGCAGGAACTCGCGCATCGTCTCCTCGAAGACCTCCTCGCGGCCCATCCGCTGCAGCACGACGGCCGGGGGCACCTTGCCCTGCCGGAAGCCCGGGTACTTGGCGCTGTCCACGAGGTGCCCGAGCGTGTGACGCAGGTCGTCCTCGACCCGGTCCGCCTCGAGCACGATCTCCAGCCGCGCACGGCCGTCGTCCAGCATGGTCGTCGTCGTCCTCACAGGTTCCGCACCTTAATTGATTCCCGGTTCGACACCCCCGCCACCCGAGGGTTGCCCGCTCACCGGCGGGCGTGTCCGCTACGGTGGGCCGGCGCGGGCGTGGCGGAACGGTAGACGCGCCGGATTTAGGTTCCGGTGAGCGCGAGCTCGTGGAGGTTCGAGTCCTCTCGCCCGCATCCCAAAGGGCCCATCATCGAGTCCCGGCGGCGGGGCGCCAGGCGACGCTCTCCACCTCGGAGCCACGCGGAAGCTGCGAGATCACTCTCGGCGACCCGCCCGCCGGGTCGATCAGCTCGAGGTCGGCCGCGGTGATTTCGTGGGCGCGCACCCGGGCGCCGGCGATGACCAGCTTCGTGCCGGTCGGCGACCATGCGCCGGCGAACGCCGATGGCGGAAGGTCCGTTGCGAGCACGCGACCGTGCCCCGACGAGTCGATCAGCGACAACGCGTTCGGCCGGCCGTTCGAGGCCACTCGCACGACGGCGAGCTCGCGCCCGTCCCCCGACCATCCGAGAGCCAGGCCACGCAGCGCGAGCGCGGTGACCTTCCCCGAGTCGACGTCGACGAGCGCGAGCGCTGGATCATCCGGGTCGCGCGCCTCGGTCGAGAACACGAACCGCTCCGCGCCGGGCGCCCAGAGCGCCCGGCTGGGCGCGTCGTGGGCGGCATCTCGCATGACCGCGACCGTGTGATCGCCCGAGCCGTCCGGGCGGATCAGGTGAAGCGTCATCGAACAGCAGCCGGCGCCGTTGGCGCTTCCAACGTCGCGGTCCCGGTCGTACGCGATCCAGCGCCCGTCCGGGGACCAGCTCACGCTCAAGATCAACGTGCCGCTGCCGGTTCGCCGGATCACCCGGGCGCCCCCGTCGATCCCGCGAATCACCAGCCGGTGCCCGGCGGCCTCGTCGACGGCAAGCATGCGCGAATCGGGCGCCCAGGAGAACGACCCGGGGAACGTCGAGCCCTGGGCGTGCCCGCGGCGCAACTGCGGCAGCCGGCGCAGGCCGTGACCATCGCCCGCCAGCAGCACCACGCCACGACCCTTCGCAAGCGCGATCCACTTCCCGTCAGGCGACCACGCCGCACCGGTCGGCGAGACGTCCCGACCCTGCAGGACTCCGCGCGTCGCTCCGCTCGCGACGTCCACGAGCGCAACGCGGACAGGCCCCGGAGTCGCACCGCTCGAGACCACCAGCAGGGTTCCCTGCGACCCGGACGAGCCCGCCGCCGCACCCGCCGGCACGCTCGACGCCGCCGGCACGACGACCACGGCACACGCGATGCCCCGCGCCAGCGCCCGTACGGATCCACGCATCGCAGCCTCGTTCGAGCTAGAAGAAGCCCTTGGGGATCAGGCCGTGCCCGCGCGCCTCGCGTTCGAGCTCGTCGCGGAAGTCGGGGTGGGCGATCGAGATCATCGCCTGTGCCCGCTCGGGGACGGACTTGCCCTTGAGGTTGACGATCCCGTACTCGGTGACGACGTACATGATGTCGGCCCGCGTGGCGGTGACGACGTTGCCGGGCGTCAGGTCGACGACGATGCGGCTCGCGCGCACGCCGCGGCGCTCGTACGCGGACGACATGCAGATGAACGACTTGCCGCCTGCAGAAGCGTAGGCGCCACGTACGAACTGTGACTGCCCTCCCGTGCCGCTGATATGGCGGTGACCGGCGGACTCGCTGGCGGCCTGCCCCTGCAGGTCCATCTGCGTCGTGTTGTTGATCGAGGCCACGCGGTCGTTCTGCATCACGATGTCCGGCAGGTTGATCAGGTCGACGGCGTGGCAGAGGAAGTCGGGGTTGCGATCGGCCGTTTCGTACTGCAGCTTCGTCCCGAGTCCGAACGTGCAGACGATCTTGCCGGGGTAGAGCTTCTTCCTGGCGCCGGTCACGACGCCCGCCCGGTAGAGGTCGATGATGCCGTCGGTGAGCATCTCCGTATGGATCCCCAGGTCGCGTACCCCGCTCTCGAGCAGCAGCGAGCAGACGGCGTTCGGCATCGCTCCGATGCCGATCTGGAGGCAGCTGCCGTCCTCGATCTCGGCGGCGATCAGCCGCGCCACCGCGCGGTCGATATCGGTGGGAGGCGGGTTCGGGATCTCGGGCGCGCCGTCGTCGCCGCCCTCGATGACGTAGTCGACCTCGCTCTCGTGGACCGCGTTCTCGAGCCCGTCCAGGTAGGGCAGCCCAGCCGACTCCTCGACGACCACGGTCTTGGCGCGCTCGATGATCGCGCGTTCCCAGAGTGCGGCGAGGCTGAAGTTGTAGAAGCCGTGCTCGTCCTTCGGGCAGGTCTTGATCACGGCGATCTCCGGCGGGTCGATGAAGCGCCGGTAGTAGTCGGGGATCTCGCCGAGGTTGCAGGGGATGTAGTTGGCGCATCCGATGTCGCCCTTGGCACGGTCGTAGCCCGTGTAGTGCCAGTTGAACCAGTGGAAATGGTCGCGGCCAGGGTCGGCCTCGAGCACGGCGCGCGGTCGCAGCGTCAGGCACGCGCGGATCTTCACGTCCTCGAGCTCGCCGCCCCGCTGCGCCAGCGCGCTGTCGAAGACGTCCGGCTGGCCCATGCCCGCGCCATACTCGACCCAGTCGCCGGAGCGGACGAGTGCCGCGGCATCAGGCGCCGAGATCCGTTGCGCCCGCCTGCGCGTGGCCCGTGCCGCGCCAACCAACCCGTTTGCTGCCGCCATGCCGTGTTCCTCCTCGGCGTTTCTCCCGGCCGCGAGCGTAGGGGCGCGCCGCTGCCTGCGCAAGGTCGTGCCGGCGGCCGGTGTTTCAGCCCGCGCGCGGACGCGGCGCCGCGAGACCGCGCGCCGCGCCTTCCTCGATCAGCCGCGCATCGGACACCGCGCCCCCGACGCCCGTTGGGGTCGCGATCGAGAGGCCCGCGTAGATGACGGCCCAGCGCAGGCACTCCTCGGGCGAGGCGCCGTGCAGATCGGCCCAGATGTAGGCGGCGACGAGCAGATCGCCCGCGCCCGTCGTGTCGAGCGCAGGTGCGGCGATCGCGGGCACGTGGATGCTCCGGCCGTCGGCGTGCGCCATCGCGCCATCCGCTCCGAGCGTGACGATGACGCGCTGGGCGCTCCGGCCGAGCGTCTCGGCGGCCGCGTCCACATCGCCCGTCTCGGTGAGGGTCAGCGCCTCGCGCCGGCTTACGAACAACGCGCGCGCGCCCGCGAGTTGCGCCGGCGGGCGGCGCGCGAAGGCCCGCGCGTCGTCGTCGCCGCACGTCACGTACGCGGCCGCGCCCGCGGGGACGCAGTAGAGCTGGTCGAGGCTGAGCGAGACCGCGCGCGGCGCGAGCGCGGCAACCTCGGCGGCGCTGGCACGCACGCCCGGGTCGACGGTGACCATCGAGCGATCGCCATCCACCGGCATGACAACGGTGGTCGGCGTGCGCGGGCTGCGCCGCTCGGAGACCGCGACGCCCTCGCGCTCCAGCGCCGCCCGCACGAACTCGCCGCCGTCGTCCTCGCCGAGCGGCGCCGCGAGCGCCGTGCCCAGGCCGAGCCGGGCTGCGCCCACAGCGGTGATGGCGCCGCCGCCGGGCGAGCGCACGAGATCGGCGGCGAACCGCTCCTCCCCCGGTCCCGGCAGCCCCTCGAGGCCGACGAACGTGAGATCGAGGAACGTCGGCGTGGCGACAACGAGATCGACGGTCATGCGCGATCGAGGATAGCGGTCACACGGGCTCCAGAAGAGCGAGCAGGGCGGCGGCCGAGAGCTCGGCCTTGGGCACGAAGCCACGGGCGCCACTGGCCGCGACGAGCGGCCCGAAATCGGCCTCGTCCCGGCTCGAGGTGAGCACGACGGCAGGCCCGTCGCCCGCCCCGGTCAACTGCGTGGCAACAGCGAAGCCGTCGATGTCCGGCAGCTGCACGTCGAGCAGCACGAGGTCGGGCTCGAGGGCGCGCGCGTCGCGCAGACCCGCGGCGCCGTCGCACGACTCGCCCACGACGTCGAAGCCCTCGGACTCGAGCAGGAGCCGCGCCGTGGCGCGGAAGCTCGGGTGATCGTCGACGATCAGGACTCGGAGGGGCACGACCTCATGCTCCCACATGCGCGAAGCTGCGCCGGTACGGCTAGCCTCACCCCCGCAGAGGGACGCGCCGCAGTACAAACCGAGCCGCGACGCGCTGCGAGAGGGGGTTGGCAGTCGTGACCGAGGGGGTGGCGGCGACGGCGAGGAGGCTCCGCGGCGCGCTCGGCGAGCGGCCCGGCGAAGACAGCCCTGCGACGCGCGCGAGCGTCCAGCGCTCCCTGGCCGGCATCGTCGTCACCGGCATCGTCATCTTCGGCGCGGCGCGCCTCGGGCTCTACCTCTCCTACCCCCAGCGCGGCGTCAGCATCAACGGCACGACGACCGCGTTCTGGCCCCCTGTCGGCGTCGGGATCGCCGCGCTCGTGCTCTACGGCCCGCGGCTCTGGCCGGGCGTCCTGATCGGCGACTTCCTCGCCGTCCATCCTTCGACGCCGCTCGGTGTCCCGATCGCCCAGGCCGCCGGGACGACGATTGCCGTGATCGTCGCCGCGCTGCTGCTTGTCCGTCTCGGCGCCCGCACGCCCGGGCTGCGGGTGCGGGATGTCCTGACGCTCATCCTCTGCTCCGCGGCGGGCACGGCCGCCGGCGCCACCTCCGGGGTGCTCACCGTCTGGATCGCCGGCGACCTGCCGGCCGGCGGGGCGGAGCAGACCTGGCGCACGTGGTGGCTGTCGGGTCTCGCCGGCGCGCTCGTCGTGACGCCCGCGATGCTCACCTGGGCCGGCGCGCGCCTGCGGCTGAAACGCGCCGACGCGCTCGAGAGCGCCCTGCTGGTCGCCCTTCTCATCGTGCTGACGAACCTCTCGTCGCAGCGCGACGTGCCGTACATCCTGTTCCCGCTGCTGATCTGGGCGGCTCTGCGGTTCGGGCCGCGGGGAGCTTCGGCGGCACTGCTCGCCGCCTCAGCCGTCACGATCTGGGACACGTCGAGCGGCTCGGGGCCATTTGTCCGCAACTCGCTCACCGACAGCCTGCTCGCCACGCAGCTCTTCATCGGCGTGGCCGCGCTGACGTCGATGATCCTTGCGGCCGTGACGGCCGAGCACGCCGCCAGCGAAGCCGCGGCACGCGGCCTCGCCCACGAGCAGGCCGCGCTCCGGCGCATCGCGACGCTGCTCGTCAGCGAGTCCGACCCGGCGCGCGTGTTCAACCAGGTCATGGAGGAGGCCGCCCGCGCGCTCGGCGTGGCCTCGGCGTCGCTCGTGCGTTACGAGAGCCCCATGCTCGTCACCGTCATGGGCGGCTGGAGCGAGACGGATGCGCTGCTCTTCCCGGTCGGGTCCACCATCGAGCTCGGCAGCGAGGGCTCGGCGCTCGTCGAGGTCTACCGCACGGGCGAGGCGCATCGCGTGACCTATCCCGAGGGTTCGCGCATGCTGGCCGGCAGCCTGCGCTCGTACGGCTACCGCTCGAGCGTCGCCGCACCCGTCTCGCTGGCGGGCGGTCTGTGGGGCGCGCTGGTTGCCTCCTCGGTCGACGAGCGTCCCCTGCCGGTGGGCTCGGAGCAGCGCCTCGGTGACTTTGCGGAGCTGGTCGCCCAGGCGCTCGCCAACGCCGACGCGCACGACAAGCTGGCCGCCTCGCGCGCGCGCATCGTGGGCGCCGGCGACGCCGAGCGACGCCGGCTCGAGCGCAACCTCCACGACGGCGCGCAGCAGCGCCTCGTGTCGCTCGCCCTCCAGCTGCGACTGATGCAGAGCGCACTCGAACGCCGGCCCGATGACGTGGCCGGGCTGCTCGAGAGCGCACAAGGCGAGCTCGCGCAGGCCCTCGACGAGCTGCGCGAGCTCGCGCGCGGCATCCACCCCGCGATCCTCACCGACCGCGGACTCGGCCCCGCGCTCGAGGCGATCCTCGCGCGCGCGCCCGTCCCCATCGAGCTGACCGAGCTTCCGGAGACCCGTCTTCCCGAGCCGGTCGAGGCGGCCGTCTACTACGTCGTCGCCGAGACGATCACGAACATCGCAAAGCACGCCCGGGCCGAGAGCGCGACCGTCAGCGTCCGGCTCGTCGCCGAGACGGCCCACGTCGTCATCACCGACAACGGCATCGGCGGAGCCGACCCTGCGGGCGGCTCCGGTCTGCGCGGACTCGCCGATCGCATCGAGGCGCTCGACGGCGGCCTCCGCATCGAGAGCCGGCCCGGCCACGGCACGCGCATCGAGGCCCGGATCCCCTGCGGCTGAGAGGCGGGGCCTCCGCGCCGCCGGGCTATCCTTGGTGCGGGTCCGTAGCTCAGGGGACAGAGCAGAAGCCTTCGAAGCTTCCGGTCGGGGGTTCGAATCCCTCCGGGCCCAT
>CAZYYP010000192.1:0-6970 GCA_964651695.1 uncultured Gaiellales bacterium
CCCCCCTCCGCCCCCGGCCCCCCCCCCCCCCCCCCCCTCGCCCCGCTCGGGGTTTCGCCGCGGCGATTCCTGGGTCGCCTCGCCCGGCGCTTCCAGCTCGAGCGGTTGCTCGCGTTCAGCGAGAAGTTCGCCCCCGAGTGGACGCCGCGCTATGCGGCGTACCCGAGCCTCGCCACGCTCCCGCGCATCGCCCTCGCCGCGATGCTCGCGGAGGCCTACGTGACACTCCCGGTCGCGCCCTGGCGGCGGCGCAGACGATGAACCCGGCGATCGCGGGCGGGCTCGGGCTGGCGCTCGCCTCGGCGTTCGCCCTCGACGTGGGATTCCTGCTGCAGCAGGCCGCCGCCGCGCGCGCGCCCCGGCTCTCGTTGGGCCGCCCGCTGGCGTCGGCCCGGGCACTGGTTGCGAGCAGCCGCTGGACGATCGGGTTCTGCCTCGGCCTCGGCGGCTGGGCGCTCTACTTCGCCGCGCTGGCGCTCGCGCCGCTCTCGCTCGTGCAGACCGTGACGGCAGCCGGCATCGGCATGCTGGTCGTGCTGATCGCCATCGCCCGGCGCGCCCTGCCGGCGCGGCGCGAGCAGATCGGGGCAGTCCTCGCCACGCTCGGGCTGATGGCACTGACCGCGAGCATCGGGCATTCCGGCGTGTCCTCGGGCAGCGCTCCGTCGTGGCAGGCGCTGGCGCTGCTCGCGGCGTCCGGCCTCGCGGTCGTGGCGTGCGCGCTGCGGCGGCCATCCGCCGCGCTCGGCGGCCTCGCCGCGGGTGTCTGCTACGGCGTCGGCGACGTCATGAGCAAGGCGATGCTGCTGGAGTTGCCGCATCACCCCACCGCCGCCGCACTGGCGGCCTCGCCGTTGCTCTACGCCACCGCCGCTGCGCACGGGCTCGGCTTCGTGCTCCTCCAGCGTGCGTTCCAGAACGGCGGAGCGCTGGCGTCGGTCGGCGCGATGACGGCGGCGATGAACCTCCTGCCGATGGCGGCCGGCGTCCTCCTGCTCGGCGAGCGACTCCCGGCCGGCGACCTCGCGCTCGCGCTGCGCATCGGCGCGTTCGCCGCCGCCGCCGCCGGGGCGTGGGTGCTGTGCGCGCGCAGCGCGCCGGACGAGGCCGCGGACACCCCCAGCGAACCGGCCGTGTGGCTGGCATCCGCGCTGACACCTGCGGCGCGGTGAGCACCACGATGCCCGCGCCGCCGGAGCCATCGTCGATGTCGCGCGCGATCCGCGTCGTCGCGGCCGACGACCATGCCGCCTACCTGCGCGCGACCACGGACACCCTTACGCGCGCGGGCCTGGCCGTCGTCGGGGTCTCGAGCACGGGCGCGGGCGCGATCGACGAAGTACGCACGCACGCGCCCGACGTCGCGCTCGTCGACCTGCGGATGCCAGGGCTCTCGGGAGCCGACGTCGCGCGCGCGGTGAGCGCGCGCTACCCGGCGACGCGGGTCGTGATCCTCTCGGCCTACGACGACGAGGAGATCGTCAAGCTCGCGATCGCCGCGGGCGCGACCGGCTACGTGACCAAGGACAGCTCGCCCGAGGAGATCGTGCGCGCCGTCCTGCGGGCGGCCGTCGGCGAGCCGACGCTGCCGCGGTGAGGCGTGCGTTCGTCTCTGCGCTGGCCGGCTTCGCCGTGCTGGCGCCCTTGAGGCCCTCGGCCCTGCCGGCCTCCTGGTCGATCGCCGACCACGGCGCGCGCGGCGGCGTGACCTACGGCGGCACTGCCGTCGACGGCGTCGGGGCCGTCTATCTCCCGGCCGGAGCCGTTCCGGGGCGACGGGTGCGCGTGGCCTACGTGCTCGCCGGAGGGAACGCCCCGCAGCTCGCGCGAGCCCTCGGGATCGCCGGCATCGGTGATCAGCTGTCGTGGCAGCGCACGACGCCGCCGTTCGCGGTCGTGATCGTGGCGCCGCACGGACACGGCGCCCTCGCGCGGGCGATCGGGTACGCACAGCGTGCCCTGCCGATCAGCCGCAGCACGGCGGAGCAGGCGGTCGTCGGTCTCGGCGCCGACGCACCGGCAGCGTTGCATGCGGTCATCGAGCCGCAGTTGCGCATCGGTGCGGGCATCGCGATCGGAGGCGGCGTTCCCCCCGGCCTGGTGGCACGGATCAAGCGCGCGGTCCCGCAGCGCCGGGTGCGCAGCTACCCGGCGCCCTCGCCGATCGGGCCGGCGACCCTGCCGCTCTGGCGCCACCGTCTGCTCGACACGCTCGCCTATGCCTTCTCCTCGCCGAGTGCCGATCGCGCGATCCGCATGGCCACCGCCGTCGCGCCGCCCGGCTGGACGCGCATCGCCGCCGGGCCTTCGGGCGGGACGATCTGGCAGGGCGTGATCCCGAACCCCGCCGATCCGGGACACCCGCGCGCATCGCTCGTGTACCTGCCACCGGGGGTTCGCCGGACGGCTCGCTATCCGGCGCTCTACCTCCTCCACGGCCTGCGGGGCTCGCCCTACAGCTTCGTGGGTGGTCTCCGGCTCGCCGCGGTCGCCGACGGGCTGATCGCCTCGCGCCAGGTGCCGCCGTTCATCGCGGTGATGCCGCCGGCGGGCTCCACACCGCAGTTCGACGGCGAGTGGACGGGCCCCTGGGAGACGTACGTCCTGCAGGACGTCCTGCCGTGGGCCGACCGGCACCTCCCGCTGGCGACGACGCCCGCCGAGCGGACACTGGCAGGCTTCTCGGCGGGCGCGTACGGCAGCATCGACATGGCGCTCCGCAATCCCGGGCTCTTCGGCACGGTGGAATCGTGGAGCGGGTACTTCACCTCGCCCAGGGACGGGTCGCTCGAGCACGCGACGCGCACCGAGCGACTCGCGCACGACCCGCAGGCGCTGGTGCGCGCCCAGGCGGCGGTGTTGCGCGCCGCGCACGTCCGGTTCTTCCTCTCGGCCGGCCGCCGCGAGCGCGTCACGCTGGCCACGACCCGCGCGTTCGCGAGCGAGCTCGGCAGCCTCGGGGTCGAGCACGTCGTACACGTCGGCGCAGGCGGCCACCATGGGAGCACCTGGCGGGCGGTGCTCCCGGCCGGCATGCGCTACGCCCTGACGCGCTGAGCCGGCGGCGGCCGGGCTCGTCAGACCCGGCGACGCCGGGACGCGGGGCTGAGAGCTACGCCTCCGCGCGCTTGAACTGCTTGCCGATCCACGTGAGCTCGGTCACCATCTGGGAGCGCCAGACGGCGGAGTCATGCCCGCCGGCGACGGCGCGGAAGCGGTGCGGGATGCCGAGCTTCGTGAGCAGGCGGTTGAACGACTGGTTCTCGCCGAAGAAGCTGTCGGCGCGGCCCGAGTAGAAGGACGTCGCGAGCGGCTGCCGCCGCAGCTGGGGCACGCGCCCTGCGACCGACAGGAGCGGCGAGCGCGCCCGCCAGGTCGCCGAGCCCTTGGGCCCGTCGACGTTCGGCGTGTTGGAGACGAAGTACCCCGACCAGCTGGCCGCGATCCCGAACGTCCCCGTGTGGCCGAGCGCGAGGTTGATGGCGCCGTAGCCGCCCATCGAGATGCCCGCGATGGCGCGCGAGCCGCGGCCCGTGAGCGTCGGGTAGTGCGCATCGATGGCCTTCACGAGGTCATGCGTGACGAACGTCCCCCAGCGGGCGTTCGCGTCGTCCACGGCGTCGTCCCACTCCGTGTCGCTGTCGGGCCGCACGCCGCCGCTCGGAGCCACGACGATCATGGCCGGCGCAGCGCCTGCGTCGATCATGCTGTCGAGGTGGGTTCCGACCCCCAGCGAGAAGAAGCTGTCGGGCGTCCCGGGGGTGCCGTGCAGCAGGTACAGCGTGGGCAGCCGGGGGCCATTCGGGTCGTACGCGGGCGGCAGGTAGACGAGCGTGCGGACGCTGCGCCCGAGGGCGCTCGACCACACGGAGCGCTCGACGATCGACCCCTGGGGCGCGGTCGCCGCGGAGCCGAGCGGGGCGCTCGTCGTCGCGAGGGCGGCGAGGAGCGCCACCATGCGGAGGACGACACGCATCCGCACATGATGACGGGTGTGTCTGGGAGGGTTCTCAGAACCGGGCCTCCGTTACCGTGCAGGCATGCCGCATCGCCTCCCCTGCCTGCTCAACGATCCGCCCCCCGCGGCAGGTCTGACCTGGTTTGCGAACGCCCGTCTGCTCGACGGCACGGCGGCTCCCGTGCGCGAGCGCGCCGCCATCCTCGTCGAGGACGGGCGCATCGCGGCGATCGCGGCGCCCGGCGACGCGCCGCCCGAGGGCGCCCGCGTCATCGACGTCGGCGGCCGCACGCTGATGCCGGGCCTCATCGATGCCCATCAGCACGCCACCGGCAACTCGCGGTCGTGGTGCAAGTCGGCAAACGAGGCCGGCACCGAGTACATCTGGCCCGGTGCCGCGGCGCACATCGTCGCCCAGGTCTTCCGCGAGCTGCTGCGCATGGGCATCACGACGTTCCGCGACGTCGGCGGCTACGACGACCTGCTCGTCGAGGCCCGCCAGGCGATGCGCTACGGAGCGTTCGCGGGGCCGCGGGTGCTCGCGTGCGGCCGCATCGTCTCGGCGACCTCCCCGGGCGGGCGCTTCTTCCCCGGCATGTACCGCGAGGCCGACGGCGCCGACGAGATCCGCAAGGCCGTGCGCGAGCAGATGCGCTACGGCGCCGACTTCATCAAGGTCATGACGACGGGCGCGCGCTCGGTCGAGCTCGAGGATCCCGACCCCGCGCAGCTGACGCGCGAGGAGATTCGCGTGCTCGTCGAGGAGTCGCACCGCATGGGCTATCGCGTCGCGGCCCATTGCGAGGGCATGCCCGGCACCGAGATCGCGATCGAGGAGGGCGTCGACACGATCGAGCACGGCATGCACCTCAACCGGCGCCCCGACCTGCTCGAGCGCATGGCGCGCGACGGCCAGGTGCTCGTCCCCACGCTCAGCTGCTTCTACGGCGTCGCAGGGCTCGGCGAGCGCATCGGCACGAGCTTCGAGGACGAGGAGTACGAGGGCAGCCCCGGCGCCGGGGCGAAGCGCCCACCGGCGCCGACGTGGACGAAGCTGCTGGTCGATCTCGCGCGCGAGAACGTCGAGGATGCCGGTCTCACGATCCGCGCCGCGCGCGACGCCGGGGTGACGATCGCGATGGGATTCGACTGGGGTCCGCCGCACCGCAGCGCGCTCGAGCTGATGCGCATGCTCCACATGGGCCTGACGCCGCGCGAGGGGATCGTCGCCGCGACGTCGGCCGGGGCCACCGCTCTGGGACTCGAGCAGCACATCGGGACGATCGAGGTCGGCAAGCTCGCCGACCTGCTCGTCGTCGACGGCGACCCGCTCGAGCGGCCCGAGGTCCTGCTCGAGCGCGAGAGCATCTGGCTCGTGACGCGGCTCGGCGCATGCGTCGCCGGGACGTCGCTCGAGCGCGACCCGGCGCAGCCAGCGGCCGTATGAGCACGCGCGGCGAGCGGGCGGCGGCGGGCGGAGCGCGGGGAGCGTTCGGCCGCGGCGGCGATCCGGACGCCAAGCGCCCAGAAGACCCCGCCGTGCGCCGCGCGAACACGCGCCGCATCCTCGCCCTGTTCGTGCCCTACCGAAGCGGGCTCGCCCTGCTGCTGTCGCTGATCGCGCTGACCGCGGGCATCTCGATCTTCCCGCCGTTCTTCCTGCGCTCGCTGCTCGACGCCTGGCCCCACTCGGGGAGCCACCGGATCGACACGGGCCGGCTCGACCTCCTGGTCTTCGGGATGGTCGCCATCCCGATCGCAAGCGGCGTCATCGGCGTCTGGCAGACGTGGCTCTCGAACCGCATCGGCCAGGACGTCATGCACGACCTGCGGGCGTCGGTCTACGCGCATCTCCAGCGCCTCTCGCTCGCGTTCTTCACCCGCACGCGCACGGGCGAGGTGCAGTCGCGCATCGCCAACGACATCGGCGGCGTGCAGAGCGTCGTCACCTCGACCGCGACGTCGATCGTCTCGAACGTCACCACGGTCATCGCGACGTCGATCGCGATGATCTTCCTCAACTGGCAGCTGACGCTCGTCGCGTTCGCGCTCCTGCCGGTCTTCGTCCTGCTCACCCGCCGCGTCGGCGCGCAGCGGCGCGAGATCACGCGTCATACGCAGGGCTCCCTGGCCGACATCTCGACGCTCGTCGAGGAGTCGCTGTCGGTCTCGGGCGTCCTGCTCGGCAAGACGATGGGGCAGAGCGACGAGCTCGTCCAGCGCTTCCGCGACGAGTCGTCGCGCCTCGCGGGGCTCCAGCTGCGCCAGCGCATGGCGGGCCGCTGGGTCATGGCCTCGATCACCACGACGTTCGCCGTCATGCCGGCCATCATCTACGGCGTCGCCGGGCATGCCATCTCGGCCGGCTGGGCGGAGGCCTCGATCGGCACCCTGGTGGCGTTCACCACGCTGCAGACGCGGCTGTTCTTCCCGGTCGGGAGCCTGCTCACGGTGCAGGCCGACCTGCAGGCATCGCTCGCGCTGTTCGACCGCATCTTCGAGTACCTCGACCTGCCGGTCGACATCGAGGAGCGTGCCGACGCGGTCGAGCTCGAGCGCGAGAGCGTACGCGGCGAGGTTCGCCTCGAGGCCGTCTCCTTCGCCTACGAGACCGGCCGCGCCGTGCTCCACGACGTCAGCTTCACGGCGGAGCCGGGAACCAAGGTGGCGATCGTGGGCGAGACGGGGAGCGGCAAGACCACGCTCGGGTACCTGATCGCCCGGCTCTACGACGTCACCTCCGGCGCGGTGCTGCTCGACGGGCACGACGTCCGCGACCTCAGCTTCGCGGCGCTGCGGCGCACCGTCGGCGTGGTCTCGCAGGACACCTACATGTTCCACGGGACCGTGCGCGAGAACCTGCGTTTCGCGCGCCCCGACGCGACCGACGCGCAGCTCGAGCAGTCGGCGCGCGCGGCGCGCATCCACGACTACCTCGCCACGCTCCCGGACGGCTACGACACCGTCGTCGGCGAGCGCGGCTACCGCTTCTCCGGCGGCGAGAAGCAGCGC
>CAZYYP010000193.1:0-6907 GCA_964651695.1 uncultured Gaiellales bacterium
TGCCCGGCTACGAGATCACGCAGGTGCACGGCGAGGTCTGCGGGCTGATCGTGCGGGCGCGCAACGTGTTCTCGAACGTGGGCGCCAGCATGCGCACGGTTTTCGGCGGGGAGGCGCGCGGCTACACGACGCTCCTGCTCGAGAGCCGCAACCAGGCGATCGATCGCCTGCGCGACGCCGCGCGGGAGCAGGGCGCGAATGCCGTCGTCGCCATGCGCTTCGACTGCAACGAGATCGCCGGAGTGATGAGCGAGGTCGCAGCGTACGGCACCGCGGTCACCCTCGCCCGCCGCTGACGGCCGGAAAACGAAGCGCACCGAACGCGATTCGGTCGTTTCCTCAGCCTCGCCTGCGTGCCTTGGTCCCGAGGGACTTCCAACACCCCGGCGGAGCTTCGTCGACTTCCGACTCAGCGCCCGGTGCGAGAGGGAATCTACGGGTCCCGGTGGGTACAGCGCAAGGAGCTGGCGAAGAGAAAAAACCGCTCGCAGCGGGAAAACGTGAACGACCGGTGTACGCGCACTCGGAGCCGCGCCGATCAGCGGTGCGGAGCCGAAAAAAGAAATGACCGAACGCCCGCCGGTTCGTCCACTCTGCCGGCGTACCGTTGCCTCGAAAGGCTTCCGTACCCCTGCGGAGCTTCAACCTACTTCGGCTGGCGCTCGGTGCAAGGGGGAAGCTACGGGACCCGCCCCTCCCCGTGCAAGTCGCCATCGCGACAGAAAAGCGCTCGCAGCGGGAAAAGCCGTGGCGGGGCCTTCGCGGCGCACCTCCGTGCGATACTGGGAGGCCCGGGAGTGGTGTCCGAGCGGCTGAAGGAGCGCGACTGGAAATCGCGTGGGCGGGGTCAACCCGTCTCGAGGGTTCGAATCCCTCCCACTCCGTTTCCGGCGGCCCGGGGGCGCGCCTCGCGCCACTGAGCGCAATGCTCGTCCGCTAGCATTTCCGAGGTATTCCCGGGCGTATAGCTCAGCGGGAGAGCGCCCGCTTCACACGCGGGAGGTCCTTGGTTCAATCCCAAGTACGCCCATGCCCGAGCGTCGGCGCGAAGCCCTCCGCTGACTTCTCCGCCGCGCCTCGCGTCTCAAACAGGGTCCTGGATCTGCCGCGCGCCCAGCGCGTATCCTCCACCGCTCCGGCGGCACCCGCCCCGGTGCGCCCCGTATTGCAGGAGATCGCATGACTGCTCGCAGGCTGCTCTGTCTCATGGCCCTCTGCCTCGCGGGCGTCGCCGTCGCGGCGCCTGCCTCCTCGGCGGCTCCACGCGCGACGGCCAAGGACGGCGGCATCGTGCGCATGGGTACCACGAGCCAGTTCGACTCCATCAACCCGTTCGTCGCCTTCAACGCGCTGCCATACATGGTGTTCACGAACATGTTCCCGGTGCTCGTGCAGTACGACACGCACTACAAGCTCATCGGCGACTGGGCGAAGTCGTGGAAGACATCGAAGGACGGGCTGACCTGGACGTTCACCGTCAAGCCCGGCAAGTGGTCCGACGGCAAACCGCTGACCGCCTCCGACGCGGCCTGGACGGGCAACACGATCATCAAGTACGCGAAGGGGCCGACGGCCCAGCTCGCGCCGTTCCTCTCGCACGCGACCAAGCTGACCGCTCCCAACGCGACGACGCTCGTCATCCACTACGACAAGGCCGTCGCCAACGTGCTGCCGCAGCTCGAGCAGTTCTTCGTGCTGCCTCAGCACATCTGGCAGCCGATCGTCGGGAGCGACGCCAAGGGCCTCAAGGACTACGACCCCGCGGCGCACCTGCCGATGGTGGGCGGCGGCTCCTTCTTCCTCACGAAGTACGACAAGAAGGGCACGACGATCCTCACGCGCAACCCCGGCTACTACGGGCCGCGGCCGCACGTCGACGCCGTGGGCATCACCTGGTTCGCGAACTCCGACTCGATGCTGGCCGCGCTCAAGAGCAACGACCTCGACTACGTCGACTCGGTGCCGCAGACGGTGGTTGACGACCTCAAGAAGTCGGCCGACCTCAAGGTCGTCACCGGCCCGGGCACCGAGGTGCGCGACTTCGGCTTCAACTCCAATCCGAAGAAGGCGAAGAACCGCGAGCTGCTCGACCCGAAGGTGCGCGCCGCCCTGTCGCACGCATTCGACCGCAAGCAGATCATCGACGTCGTGTTCCGCGGGCTCGCGGCCCCGCGCGCGACGATGCTGACGCCGATCTCGGCGCCCTACATGAACACCCAGCTGCAGCCCGAGAAGTTCGACGTCGCGCTCGCCAACAGCATGCTCGACAAGCTCGGCTACAAGCGTGGCTCGGGCGGCATCCGCCAGACCCCCGGACCCAACTCGCACGCGATGTCCTACGACGTGATCACGCCGACCGACGTGCAGGGCATCAACCGCGAGTTCGCGATCGTCCAGCAGTCGTTCGCGAAGATCGGCGTCAAGCTCAACCAGCGCGCCTACGACAACACGACGGCGTTCACCGAGATCACGAAGCCGAACAACAAGTACCTCGACTTCGACATGATGATGTGGGACTGGGTCGGCTACATCGACCCCGACTTCATGCTCTCCGTGGTCGGCTGCGACCAGTACGGCGGATGGAGCGACACGGGCTACTGCAACCCGGCCTACGACAAGCTCTACCAGCAGCAGGGCCTCGCGACCGATCCGGTCAAGCGCAAGCAGATCGTGTGGAAGATGCAGGACATCCTCTACCGCGACAAGCCCTACGTCCAGATCGCGCAGCTCCAGCTGATCTTCGCGTACCGCAAGAACTGGACGGATGCCGCTCCTCCCTACCTGAACGGGCTCAGCAAGCTGCCCTGGCAGAACATCGTCAGCTCGTAGCCGCGGGTGCGCAGCACCGAGTACGTCGTCCGGCGGGTCGCGTTCGCGATCGCGACGATCTTCGTCGCCGTCACGCTCAACTTCGTGATCTTCCGTGCGGCCCCGGGCGATGCCACCACCGCGCTCCGCTGCCTCTCGTGCACGAGCGAAGTGCGGGCACAGGTGCGCCAGGAGCTCGGCCTCGACAAGTCCAAGTTCCAGCAGTACCTGATCTACCTCGAGGATCTCGCCCACGGTGACCTCGGGCGGTCGTTCCAGAACCGGCAGCCCGTGCTGCCCCAGCTCTGGCAGCCGCTCAAGAACACGCTGCCGATGCTCATGCTCGGCACGATCTTCTCGATCGTCTTCGGCCTGACAACCGGCGTCATCGCGGCGTGGCGCCGCGGCACGCTGGTCGAGAAGGGATCGGTCTGGGCCGGCCTCGCGTTCTTCTCGCTGCCCACGCAGTGGCTCGGAATCATGCTGATCCTCTATGCGGCCGGGCCGCTCGGACTGCCGACGAACGGCATCAGCAACCCGTATCTCTCCTACACGCACCCCGGGCTCTGGGCCGAGCTCCAGGACCGGCTCAGCCACATGGTGCTCCCCTCGCTGACGCTCGGGCTCGTGCTCTACGGCGAGTACACGCTGATCACGCGCTCGGCCCTGCTCGAGACCTTCGGCGAGGACTACGTGCTGACCGCGCGCGCGAAGGGCCTCAGCACGTGGGGCATCGTGCGCAAGCACGCACTGCGCAACTCGCTGCTGCCGATCACGACGCTGATCTTCCTCTCGCTCGGGTTCGTCGCCGCGGGATCGATCCTCATCGAGGCGGTCTTCAACTACCCCGGCATCGGTCTGCTCGCCTATCAGAGCGTCTTCCAGAAGGACTACCCGATGCTGCAGGGCGCGTTCCTCGTGATCACCTCGTCGATCGTGATCGCCAACCTGATCGCCGACCTGCTCTACGTCCGCCTCGACCCGCGGATCGCCGAATGAGCGCGCACACGAGCGAGGGGCTTGCGCCCGCCCCACGGCGGCTGATCCGCAACAACGCCGTCGTGGGCGCCCTGCGCGACTCGCCGCAGGCGGTCTTCGGCGGCACGGTGCTCGGCATCGTCGTCCTGATCGCGGTGCTCGCGCCGTGGATCGCGCCCTACGGCCAGCACGAACGTGTCGGCGAGGTGTTCGCGCGCCCGTCCGGCTCGCACTGGCTCGGCCTCGACGACGGCGGCTTCGACATGCTCACCCTGATGATGTACGGGGCGCGCGTCTCGCTCATCGTCGGCTTCTCGGCGGCCCTCGTCGCGATGGTGATCGGAGGTGGAGTGGGCATCCTCGCGGGCTTCTTCGGCGGCCGCGTCGACACCTTGCTGATGCGCCTGACCGACTATTTCCTCGCCATCCCCGACGTGCCGCTGATGATCGTGGTCGCCGCGATCTGGGGCCGCAGCCTGCGCAACATCATCCTGATCATCGGCGCGATCTACTGGACGAGCACCGCGCGCGTCGTGCGCGCGCAGGTCAAGAGCGTGCGCGAGCGCGGCTACATCCGCCGCACGCGCGTGATCGGCGCGTCGAACAGCCGCCTGATCCTCCGCCACGTGCTTCCGCAGGTGGCGCCGCTGCTCGTCGCCACCGCCGTGCTCATGGTCGCCTACGCGATCTTCGCCGAGACCGCGATCGCATTCCTCGGCCTCGGCGACCCGAGCGCCGTCTCGTGGGGGCTGCTGATCGAGAACGCGTTCTCGCGCGACGCGGTCACCGTCGGCGCGTGGTGGGCGATCGTGCCGCCGGGGATCGCCGTGGCGGTCGTCGTGGTCAGCCTGACCATGCTCGGGACCGCGATCGAGGACGCCCTCAACCCGCGCCTGCGCGTCAGCCACGTCTCGGTGCGGCGCTTCCGCATGCGCCCCGTGCCGCCGCCGAGGGAGGACGCGTGAGCGGCGTCCCGGTGCTCGAGGTGCAGGACCTGCACGTGTGGTTCGACCTCGGCAACGGCCGTGAACTGCACCCCGTGCAGGGCACCGGCATCACGCTCGAGCTCGGCCAGCGCATGGGACTCGTGGGCGAGTCGGGCTGCGGCAAGACGACCGTCAGCCTGGCGCTGATGGGATTGCTGCCGCCGAACGCGAGCGTGGCGGGCCGCGTGCTGCTCGATGGCGAGGACATCCTCGCCGGAGGCGAGGACACGCTGCGGCCCCACCGCTGGAACGACATCGCGATGGTGTTCCAGGGCGCGATGAACGCGTTCAACCCGGTCAAGCGCATCGGCGATCAGATCTGCGAGGCGATGGAGCTCCACGGCAAGGCCCGCGGCCGGGCCGCACACGCGCGCTGCGGGGAGCTGCTCGAGCTGGTCGGCATCCGCGCCGAGCGCGCTCGGCGGTTCCCGCACGAGTTCTCGGGCGGCATGCGCCAGCGCGCCGCGATCGCCATGGCGCTCGCATGCGATCCGCGCGTACTGCTCGCCGACGAGCCCACGACCGCGCTCGACGTGATGGTGCAGGCGCAGATCCTGCAGCTGCTGCAACGGCTCTCGGACGATCTCGGGCTCGCGATCATCCTGATCACGCACGACCTCCCGATCGTGGCGCAGACCTGTCAGACCGCCTCGGTGATGTATGCCGGGCGGATCGTCGAGGTCGGCCCGACGGTGGCGCTGCACGACGCGCCGCGGCACCCCTACACGCGCATGCTGTTCGCGGCCACCCCCGACCTGGCGGGCTCGGCCGGCGTCCAGTCGATCCCGGGCGCCCCGCCGCGACTCGACCGCCCGCTCACGGCCTGCCCGTTCGCCCCGCGCTGCGACTCGACGTTCGAGACCTGCCTGGAGAAGCTGCCCCCGCTGCTCCCCGTGGGCGACGACCATCTCGCGGCGTGCCACCTCGCCGCACGCGACCCCGCCGCGAGCCGGGCATGAGCGAAACGCCGCTGCTCGAGGTGCGCGACCTCATCGTCCACTACCCACTGCCGCGCGGCCTGCTCGGGACGCTCGCGCGCCGCGAGGAGCGCGTCGTGCGCGCCGTCGACGGCATCTCGCTGACCGTCGGGGCGGGCGAGCTCGTCGCACTCGTGGGCGAATCGGGCTGCGGCAAGACGACCACGGCGCAGGCGGTCATGCGCATGCTCGTGCCGCGCTCGGGCTCGGTCGAGATCGAGGGCCGCGACATCGCCCCGCTCTCGGAGCGCGCCCTGCGCCCCGTGCGCCGCGAGGCGCAGATCGTGTTCCAGGACCCCTACGAGTCGCTCGACCCGCGCTACCGCGTGCGCGACACCGTGATCGAGCCGCTCGTGATCCACCACATCGGCTCGCGGGCGGAGCGCAGCGAGCGCGTGCACGAGGCGCTCGAGCGCGCCGGTCTGTCCCCCGCCGAGCTGTACCTCGACCGCTTCCCCCACGAGCTGTCGGGCGGCCAGCGCCAGCGGGTCGCGATTGCCGCCGCGCTCGTGCTCGAACCCAAGCTGCTCGTCGCCGACGAGCCCGTCTCGATGCTCGACGTGTCGGTGCGTGCGGGCATCCTCGACCTGCTCGACGGCCTGCGGCGCGCCGGTCTCGGCATCCTGATGATCACCCACGACCTCTCGACGGCCACGCAGTACGCCGACCGCATCATGGTGATGTACCTCGGCCGGATCGTCGAGGAGGGCCCGGCGCGCGAGGTCGTCGCCAACCCCCGGCACCCGTACACGCGGGCGCTCATCTCGGTCGTGCCGCGCCGCGACCCGCACGACCGGCGGCGGCCGCAGATCCTGCAGGGCGAGACGCCGAACCCGGTCGACATCCCCGCCGGCTGCCGCTTCCACCCGCGCTGCCCGATCGGGGACGACGCCTGCCGGGCGGTCGATCCCCACCTCGAACCCCCCCAGGGCCACCGCGCCGCGTGCATCAAACTCTGAGCATGGAGCTCCCCGACTGGATGCCGCAGTCGCGCCTGGTGCTCCCGCAGTCGGAGGTCCCGCTGCCGTGCGTGCCTGCGATCGACGCGCACAACCATCTCGGGCGCTGGCTCGGGCTCTGGGACGACTGGCTCGCGCTCGACCCGGCCGACATCGTGCGCGGCCTCGAGCGGCCCTGGTCGGTCGAGGACGTGGGCGC
>CAZYYP010000194.1:0-6817 GCA_964651695.1 uncultured Gaiellales bacterium
GTGAGCGGCTGGCCGAGGCTGAGGTAGCCGAGCCCGACGTCGGCGAGCCGGTCGAGGATGGCGTGCGCGGCCGGTGTCCGCGCCTCTCCGGCGCCGAAGAACTCCTCCGCCTCGATCACCGACATCGCGAGCACCTCGCTGATGTCGCGGCCGCCGAGGTGGTATTCCAGCACCGATGCCTGGAACCGCTTCCCCTCGCACTCCTCGCAGGTGGTGGCGACGCCGGCCATCATCGCCAGGTCGGTGTAGATGACGCCCGTGCCGTTGCAGGTGGGGCAGGCGCCCTCGGAGTTGGCGCTGAAGAGCGCCGGCTTCACGCCGTTGGCCTTCGCGAACGCGGTGCGAATCGGGTCGAGCAGTCCGGTGTACGTCGCCGGGTTGCTCCGCCGCGAGCCGCGGATCGCGGTCTGGTCGACCGCGACCACTCCGTCCCGCCCCGACACGGAGCCGTGGATCAGCGAGCTCTTTCCCGACCCGGCCACGCCGGTCACCACCGCCAGCACGCCGAGCGGTATGTCGACATCGACGTCGCGCAGGTTGTGGGCGCCGGCGCCGCGGACCTCCAGCACTCCCGACCGTGTCCGCAGCGACGGCTTCAAGCGCGCCCGGTCGCCCAGATGCCGCCCGGTCAGCGTGCCGCTCGCCCGCAGCCCGTCGACGGTGCCCTCGAACACCACCCCGCCGCCGGCAGAGCCGGCGCCGGGGCCGAGATCGACGACGTGGTCCGCGATGTCGATCGCCTCCGGCTTGTGCTCGACGACCAGCACGGTGTTGCCCTTGTCGCGCAGCCGCAGCAGCAGGTCGTTCATCTGCTGGATGTCGTGCGGGTGCAGCCCGGCGGTCGGCTCGTCGAACACGTAGGTCACGTCGGTGAGCGACGAGCCGAGCTGGCGGATCAGCTTGGTGCGCTGTGCCTCGCCGCCGGAAAGCGTGCCCGTCGCTCGGTCGAGCGAGAGGTAGCCCAGGCCGATCTCCACGAACGACTCGAGGGTCTGCTGCACTGCTTCGAGCAACGGCGCAACCGACGGCTCGTCGAGGCCTCGGACCCATTCGGCCAGGTCGCTGATCTGCAGCGCGCAGGCGTCGGCGATGTTGATGCCGTTGATCTTCGAGGAACGGGCACCCTCGTTGAGCCGGGTTCCGCGGCACTCGGGGCAGGCGGCGAACGTGACGGCCCGGTCCACGAAGGCCCGGATGTGCGGCTGCATCGCCTCCCTGTCCTTGGCGAGCATCGACTTCTGGATCCGCGGGATCAGACCCTCGTAGGCCAGGTTGGCGCCCGCGATCTTCACCCTGGTCGGCTCGCGGTAGAGGAAGTCGTGCAACTCGGTCTCGGTGTAGTCGCGGATCGGCTTCTCCGGGTCGAGGAAGCCCGACTTGGAGAAGAGGCGCGCGTTCCAGCCGTCCCCGGTGTAGCCGGGGACGGTGATCGCGCCCTCGGAGAGGGACTTGCTCTCGTCGAAGAGCTGGGCCAGGTCGAGGTCGGTCACGCTGCCCATGCCCTCGCAACGCGGGCACATGCCGCCGGTGACGCTGAAGGTCTTCTTGACGGTCTTCCTGGAACCGCGCTCGACGGTGATCGAGCCGGAGGCCCTGACCGAGGGGACGTTGAAGGAGTACGCCTTGGGCGATCCGATGTGCGGCTGTCCGAGCCGGCTGAAGACGATCCGCAGCAGCGCGTTCGCGTCGGTGACGGTGCCGACGGTGGAGCGGGGGTTGGAGCCGATTCGCTCCTGGTCGACGATGATCGCCGTGGTCAGCCCCTCCAGCAGGTCGACCTCCGGGCGCGACTGCGCCGGCATGAAGCCCTGTACGAAGGCGCTGTAGGTCTCGTTGATGAGGCGCTGCGACTCCGCGGCGATCGTGCCGAACACCAGCGAGCTCTTGCCCGAGCCGGAGACGCCGGTGAACACCGTCAGCCGGCGCTTCGGGAGCTCGATGCTGACGTCCTTGAGGTTGTTCACGCGCGCGCCCTGCACGCGGATCAGACCGTGGCTGTCGGCAACGTGCAGCGCAGGCGACTGCGTGTGCGTCGTCGTGGCCCTGCTCATCGTGTCTCCATGTGTTGGGCGGGGCCGCCTTCGCGGTCTCCGCCGGCGTCGGCTGGCTCGACCTGGCCAATCGAACACTACGTCTGGTGCTCCGTTGCTTCGGCCCGCGGAGCCGCTGGACCCCCGCCACGCGGCGTACCCGCCGACGCGCCAGACCAACCCGCGGCCGTCGCGCATCGGCTCGCGGCCGGTCAGCTCGTCCCCGGATCGCCGGACTGCCGACCAGGCTAGCCCCGGTCGCGCAGGGCCGGGAAGAGCACCACGTCGCGGATCGACGCCTGGTCGCAGACGAGCATGGCGAGGCGGTCGATGCCGAGGCCGAGGCCCGCGGTCGGCGGGAGGCCGTAGCGCAGCGCCTCGACGTAGTCGGCGTCGAGGGGCTGGGCCTCGGCGTCGCCGGCGGCGTGCATCGCGACCTGCTCCTCGAAACGCCTCAGCTGCAGCTCGGGGTCGTTCAGCTCGCTGTAGCCGTTCGCGAACTCCATGCCGCAGCAGAACGCCTCGTAGCGCTCGACGAGCGACGGGTCGCCGGCGAACGGGCGCGCCAGCGGGGAGAGCTCGGTCGGGTAGTCGACGAGGAAGACGGGCTCGACGATCTTCGGCTCGACGAAGTGCGAGAGCGCGCGATCGACGAGCAGCGCCCAGGTCTTGTCGCCGGCGGCCGCGGCGGCGCCGCGCTCGACGAGCGCGGCGCGCAGCGCCTCGACACCCCCGCTCGCATGCCGGTGGGCCAGGACGTCGATGCCGCAGGCCTCCTCGATCGCCGTGGCGAGCGGCGTACGCGGCCACGGCGGCGCCATGTCGATCTCGCGGCCGTCGCGGGTGATCACCGTCGAGCCGAGCGCACCGCGCACGCTCGCCGCGACGTACTCCTCGGTGCGGCGCATGCCGTCGGTGTAGTCGGCGTAGGCCTCGTACCACTCGATGACCGTGAACTCGGGGTTGTGCTTGAACGAGACGCCCTCGTTGCGGAAGTTCTTGCCGATCTCGTACACGCGCTCGAGCCCGCCCACGATCAGGCGCTTGAGGTACAACTCGGTCGCGATGCGCAGGTAGAACGTACGCTCGAGCTCGTTGTGGTGCGTCGTGAACGGGCGCGCGCTCGCGCCGCCGTAGAGCGGCTGCAGGATCGGCGTCTCGACCTCGATGAAGCCCGCGCCATCGAGATACGCGCGGCCGGCGGCGATCATGCGCGCGCGCCGCACGGCGTTCTCGCGCACGTCCTCGTTGACCATCAGGTCGACGTAGCGCTGACGGTAGCGCGCCTCGACGTCCGCGAGGCCGTGATGCAGGTCGGGCAGCGGACGGTCGCACGGCGCCAGCAGGGCGAACTCCTCGACCCGCAGCGTCAGCTCGCCGCGCCGGCTCGAGATCGCCTCGCCCGCGACACCGATGACGTCGCCGAGCTGCGTGTCGCAGAACGCCGCGAAGAGCTGCTCGCCGATCTCGTCCTCGCTCGCGAGCAGCTGCAGCCTGCCGCTGCGATCCTCGAGATCGACGAACGCCCGCTTGCCGTGCACGCGCCGCCCCATTGCCCGGCCGGCGAGGCGGTAACGCTCACCCGACGCTCCGCCGGCGGCGAGGTCTCCATGCGCCGTGCGAACGGCGGCGATCTCGCTGCGATCGGCGAAGCGGTGGGGAAGGTGGTCGAGCGGGCGGCTCTCGCTCACGCCGGAACAGCGATGTTGACGATCTTGAGCTTGAGCACGCCCGCCGGCACGCTCACCTCGACCGTCTCGCCCTTCTTCTTGCCCATCAGCGCGCGCCCGACCGGCGACTCGTTCGAGAGGCGACCCGCCGACGGGTCGGCCTCGGCCGAGCCGACGATGCGGTAGGTCGAGTCGCGCTTGCGCTCGACGTCCTTGACCGTGACCTCGAGGCCGACGCCAACCGCACCGGCATCCGCATCCGACGGATCGATGATGCGCGCCGAGCGCAGGCGCTCCTCGAGCTTCGCGATCTGCTTCTCGAGCAGCATCTGCTCGTTCTTCGCGTCGTCGAACTCCGAGTTCTCGGAGATGTCGCCGAATTCGCGCGCAACGCGAATGCGGTCGGCGACTTCGCGACGCTTGTCGGTCGACAGCTGCTGCAGTTCCTCTTGCAGCTTCTCGTAGCCCTCCTGAGTGAGCAGGACGTCTCGCTCCACGATGCCTCCATAGGGCCCGGCGGCCAGGTAGTCGCCGGAAAAACCTCTTCAGGGCGCACGAAACACATGCGTCTCGACGGCGCCAGACCGCAGCGTACACTGGGTTACGCCATGCAGTCCACCGTTCTCCCCACCCGCACGACCGATCTCTCGTCGCCGTTCCAGATCGGAGCGGTGGAGATTGCCTCGCGCGTCGTGCTCGCGCCGATGGCCGGCGTCTCCGTGCAGGCCTTCCGGCGACAGGGGCGGCGCTTCGGCGCAGGTCTCGTCTGCTCCGAGATGGTCTCGGCCTGCGGCCTCTCGTACGGCAATGCACGCACACTCGGCTATCTGCGCATCGCGCGCGACGAGCACCCCCTCGCCGTGCAGGTCTTCGGATCGGATCCGGCCACGGTCGCCGAGGCCGCGCGCATGTGCGAGGCGGCCGGCGCCGACATCATCGACATCAACTTCGGCTGCCCCGTGCGCAAGGTCACGAAGACCGGCGCCGGCGCGTCCGCGCTCGACAACCACGACATCGCGATCGGCATCACGCGCGCCGTGGCCGAGGCCGTCTCGGTGCCGGTGACCGTCAAGCTGCGCCGCGGCGTGCGCAACGGCTCGCGCGACTGCCTCGTCCTCGGCCCCAAGCTGGCCGAGGCCGGCGCGCAGGCGATCACGCTCCACCCGCGCTCGGCGCAGCAGATGTACACCGGCCACGCCGACCACCGGCTGACCGCCGAGCTCGTCGAGCTCGTCGACATCCCGGTCATGGCCTCGGGCGACATCACGACGCGCGCGGGCGCGCAGGACGTGCTCGCTGCGACCGGAGCGAGCGCGGTGATGATCGCGCGCGGCGCACAGGGCGACCCCTGGCTGCTCGCCGAGCTCGTGGATGGCATCCCGCGCGATCCGAGCGATGCCGAGCTCGTCGGCGAGCTCGTGCGCTTCGTGCGCGAGGTCGCGCGCGAGATGACGCCCGAGCGGGCCGTCGGATGGCTGCGCAAGTTCTACGGCTGGTACCTGCGCGGCGGGCGCCTCGGCCCGGGCATGCGCGCCGCGCTCGCCCAGGCGAAGACGATCGACGAGGTCGAGCGCCTGCTGCTCGCCGCCTGCCCCGAGGCGATCTCGCTCGTCGAGCAGGGCGGCCGCGACATCGCAGCACTCGGCGCGATCGAGGACGACGAGCTCCTCGACCTGCCGATCTCGATCTACTCCGCCGGCTGACGCAGCGCGCTTCCGCCGGCGCGGCCCACGCGGTACCCTCGGCGCGACGCAACGCCGGCGAGGGGGCACGACATCACGGCCGAGCATGCCATCGTCCGCCTTCGGCGAACCATCTTCGCCCCGCCCGAACGCGTCTACCGGGCCTGGCTCGATCCCGAGCTGTTGCGTGGCTGGCTGCCGCCCCCGGGCTACGCGGTCACGAGCGCCGTGATCGACGAGCGCCCCGGCGGCCACTACCGCGTCGCGCTCGAGAACGCCGCGGGTAGCGCCGTCCGCTGCGACTCGGCGCTGATCGAGCTCGTACCGGACGAGCGGATCGTGCTTCGCTGGCGCTTCGCCGGGACCGCCGCCGAGGTCGCCCCCGTTCTCCACTCGCGTGTCACGATCTCACTGCGCAGAGCCTCGGGCGACGCGACCAGGCTCACGCTCGTGCACGAGAGCATCGCCGACGCCGAGAACCCGCGAATGGTGCCCGCACAGCCGGCACGGGCACCGACGTACGCCTCGAGCGATGACCTCGGCGAGATCTGGCGCGCGTACAAGGCGTCAGGCGACCGCGCGCTCTACGACCGTCTGTTCATGACGTACGCGCCGCTCGTCAAGTACGTGGCGAGCAACATCGGCTCGCGCTTGCCGCCGCATGTCGACCAGAGCGACCTGGTCTCGTACGGACTGCTCGGCCTGGCCGGGGCAATCCACCACTTCGAGCCGGAGAGCGGGATCGGCTTCGAGAGCTACGCGATCCCGCGCATCCGCGGCACGATCCTCGACGAGCTGCGCTCACTGGATTGGCTGCCGCGCTCGGTACGCGATCTCGCGCGCGAGATCGAGCGTGCGATCGCGCAGCTCGAGCAGCGGCTCGGGCACGCCCCCGCCGACGCGGAGATCGCCGGCGAGCTCGGGATCTCCATGGACGAATTCGAGCAGCGCCTGACGCAGATCGGCCGCTCGTCGCTCATCCCGCTCGACGAGCTGCGGGCGATCGCTACGACAGATGGCGAGAACGGCGAACCTTCCCGGCGCGAGAAGCGATTCGAGGTCGCCCAGGCGATCGCCCGGCTGGCGGATCGCGAGCGGCTCGTGGCGACGCTCTACTACTACGAGGGCCTCACCCTGCACGAGATCGGCGAGGTGATGGGGCTCACGGAGGCGCGCGTCTCGCGCCTGCATGCCGACGCGATCCTGCGCCTGCGCGCGCAGGGCCTGTTCCCGCGCCCGCTGCGGGCTGCGAGCCCGGTCGCGATGCCCGGCCTCGCGAGGGACGCCGATCGCGGCTGGCGCCAGGCGCTCAACCGCCTCGCAGCGAGGCTCGCCGAGGGCGACGATCAGTCCGATTGGCGCTCGTAGACGAGCCGGAGCCCTTCGAGGGTCAGGTCGGGCACGTGCTCGTGCACGGTCTCGGCATGCGGGGCGA
>CAZYYP010000195.1:0-6803 GCA_964651695.1 uncultured Gaiellales bacterium
CGCGCCACGAGACGGTGTCCATGCCCACCTCCAAGCTCAAGGTCGAGATCGCCCGTCTGCTGCTCGACGAGGGCTACGTCGAGGCGTTCTCCGTCGGCCGCGGCGAGGAGTCCTATGACGTGCTGACGGTCACGTTGAAGTACGCTGACGACCGTCGGCGCGTGATCCAGGGCATCAAGCGCATCTCGAAGCCGGGTCGACGCATCTACGCCAAGTCCGATCGTCTGCCGAAGGTGCTCGGCGGTCTTGGTACCGCGATCATGTCCACCCCCGTAGGCGTGATCACCAGCCGTCAGGCCGCAGAGCGCGGCATTGGCGGCGAGGTGCTCTGCTTCGTCTGGTAGTCCTGCAATGAGCCGCATCGGAAGAGCCCCCATCACCCTGCCAACCGGCGTCGAGATCGACATCGGACCTGGCCGCGTGGGCGTGAAGGGCCCCAGAGGGTCGCTCGAGCAGGCCATCCCGCACGAGATGACCGTCAGCCTCGACGGGGGCGTCGTGACCGTCACGCGCCCCACGGACCGCGGGCCGCACCGCTCGCTGCACGGCCTCACGCGCACGCTCGTCGCGAACATGGTCGAAGGTGTCACGAACGGCTACGAGAAGCGCTTGGAGATCCAGGGCGTCGGCTATCGCGCCGCGCTCCGGGGCACGTCGATCGAGCTGCTGCTCGGCTTCTCGCACCCGGTCGTCGTCGAGCCGCCCGCGGGCATCGAGTTCGAGATCCCTGCGCCGACGCAGATCATCGTGCGCGGCATCGACAAGCAGTCCGTCGGGCAGGTCGCCGCGGACATCCGCCGCCTGCGGCCGCCGGAGCCGTACAAGGGCAAGGGCATCCGCTACGCGGGCGAGATCGTCCGCCGCAAGGTTGGTAAGCGCGCATGAAGCTCAGCAACGAACAACGGCGCAAGCGCCGGCACCGCCGCGTCCGCGGCAAGGTGCACGGCAGCGCGAATCGCCCGCGCCTGTGCGTGTTCCGCTCCAGCAAGGGCATCTACGCGCAGCTCATCGACGACGACGCGGGCGTCACGCTCGCGTCCGCCTCGACGCTCCAGCTGGGCGGCGCGAGCGGCACCAAATCCGAAAAGGCAGCCGAGGTCGGCAAGCTCGTGGCGCAGCGCGCCAAGGACGCCGGCATCGCGTCGGTCGTGTTCGACCGCGGCGGCTACCTCTATCACGGGCGTGTCAAGGCGCTCGCCGACGGCGCCCGCGAGGGCGGCTTGGAGTTCTAGATGGGACGCATCCCTCAGCAGCGCGACGGAGGCGAGCTCCAGGAGCGCGTCGTCGAGATCAACCGTGTCGCCAAGGTCGTCAAGGGCGGCCGGCGCTTCTCGTTCACGGCGCTCGTCGTCGTGGGCGACGAGTCCGAGCAGGTCGGCATCGGCTACGGCAAGGCCAACGAGGTGCCCGTCGCGATCTCGAAGGCCGTCGACGACGCCAAGAAGAACCTCTTCCGCGTGCCGCGCTACCGCGCGACCATCCCGCACGAGGTCGTCGGCATCTTCGGCGCCGGGCGCGTGATGCTCAAGCCGGCAGGCCCCGGTACCGGCGTGATCGCCGGCGCCGGCGTGCGCGCGGTGCTCGAGCTGGCCGGGATCCGCGACATCCTCGCGAAGTCGCTCGGCACGTCGAACCCGATCAACCTCGTGCGCGCCACCGAGGCGGGCCTCAAGGCGTTGCGGCGCCCCGAGGACGTCGCCAAGCTGCGCGGCAAGACGATCGCCGAAGTGCTGCCGCCGCGCAAGCGCCCGGATGCGGCCGTGGCCGCCGCCGCCACGGCGGCGGCTCCGGTGGACGGCGGAGACGCCTGATGGCGATCCGCGTCACGCAGGTGAAGTCGAAGATCGGCCACAAGAGCGAGCACCGCGGTACGCTGCGGGCTCTCGGTCTCGGCCGCATCGGCTCGACGCGGGTGCACGAGGACTCGCCGACGTTGCGGGGCATGCTGCACAAGGTCGCGTTCCTCGTGAAGGTCGAAGAGGACGCGCCGGCGGAAAAGAAGGGCGCGTGATGGATCCCCAGCAGGAGCAGCAGGAGCGGATCGGACTCCACAACCTCTCGCCGACGCCGGGCTCGACCAAGGCGCGCAAGCGCATCGGCCGCGGTCAGGGCAGCGGCACGGGCAAGACCTCCGGCCGCGGTCAGAAGGGCCAGAAGT
This sequence comes from uncultured Gaiellales bacterium, assembly GCA_964651695.1. Taxonomy (GTDB): domain Bacteria; phylum Actinomycetota; class Thermoleophilia; order Gaiellales; family JALYLC01; genus JALYLC01. The sequence goes on from CAZYYP010000195.1 coordinate 2,159, forward strand.
CCCGCTCGGGCTCGCACATGATGCGCGCCGGGTTCATCGGCGGCCAGATGCCGTTGCACATGCAGGTGCCGAAGCTCCGCGGCGCGCAGTCCAAGGACTCGATGCCGTTCGAGCCGTTCCGCACGCACACGCACGGCGTCAACGTCGGCGCCCTGGCCGGCCACTTCGAGGCCGGCTCCGAGGTCACTCCCGAGGCCCTGCTCGCCGCGCGGGTGCTGCGCACGCTCAAGCACCCCGTCAAGATCCTCGGCAACGGCGAGCTCGAGGTGGCGCTCACGATCCACGCGCACAAGTTCTCCGCGAGCGCCCGTCAGAAGATCGAGGCCGCGGGTGGCACCGTCGTCGTGATCGGCGGCGAGGACGTGCCGGTCGAGCCCGTGCGCGATCCGGTCAAGCGCGCCGCGGCCGAAGCGCGCGCCGCAGCGGCACCGGCCAAGAAGTCGAAGAAGCCCGCCGATGACGACGACGCGGACGAGGCCGCCGCTGCGAGCGACGAGCCTGTCGCCGAGAGCGACGAGCCGGCCGCCGACGAGAGCTCCGAGGACGACGAGGCCTGATGTTCGGCTCGCTGATGAACATCTGGCGCGTGCCCGACCTGCGGCGCCGGCTGGGCTTCACGTTCCTGATCATCGCGCTCTACCGCGTCGGCTCGTGGCTGCCGACACCGGGCGTCAATACGAGCTCGCTGCGCACGTTCTTCGGACAGGGCGCGAACGGCACGATCCTCAACGTGCTCAACATCTTCGCCGGCGGCGCGCTCGCCAACCTCTCGCTCTTCGCGCTCGGGATCATGCCGTACATCACGGCCTCGATCATCTTGCAGCTGATGCAGACGGTCGTCCCGTCGCTCGAGAAGCTCTCCAAGGAGGGCGAGTCGGGCTACAAGAAGATCACGCAGTACACGCGCTACCTGACCGTCGTGCTGGCGGCCTTCCAGTCCGCGGGCTACGTGTTCCTCTTCCACAACGGCTCGGCGATCGGCGCCAACGACCTCCTGCCCGACCTCACCGTGGGCCGCTTCATCCTGATCGTGACGACGCTGACGGCGGGCACGACCCTGCTCATGTGGATGGGCGAGCTGATCACGCAGCGCGGCGTGGGCAACGGCATCTCGCTGCTGATCTTCGCCTCGATCCTGACCTCCGCGCCACCGGCGATCGACGCCTGGCTGAACGGCGGAACGTTCGAGCGGCTCGCGCTGCCGGTCGTGACGCTGGGCGTGATCGTGGCGGTCGTGTTCATGAACGAGGGGCAGCGCCGCATCCCGATCCAGTACGCCAAGCGCCAGGTCGGGCGCCGGATGATGTCGGGTGGTTCGACGTACCTGCCGCTGCGCGTCAACATGGCGGGCGTCATCCCCGTCATCTTCGCCGTGGCGGTGCTCTTCTTCCCGTCGACGGTCGGCCAGCTCGTGCCCGGGCTGAAGCCGCTCTCGACGTTCTTCGCCCCGGGCGGGTGGCCCGCGATCATCCTCGAGTTCGTCCTGATCGTCATGTTCACGTTCCTCTACACGGCCGTGACCTTCAACCCGGTCGATCAGGCGGACAATCTGAAGAAGTACGGCGGGTTCATCCCGGGCGTGCGCCCGGGCGGGCCGACGGCGCGCTACCTCGACCGCGTGCTCACGCGGCTGACGCTGCCGGGCGCGATCTTCCTCGGGCTGATCGCCGTGCTGCCGAACCTCTTCATCCGCTACGGCGGGTTCTCGCAGGCAACCGCACGCGGACTGGGCGGTACGTCCGTCCTGATCGTCGTCGGTGTGGCACTCGATGCGATGCGGCAGATGGAGTCGCAGCTCACGATGCGCCACTACGAAGGCGTTCTCAAGAAGTAGCGGCATGCTGGCCGTGCTCTTGTTCGGCCCACCCGGCGCAGGGAAGGGCACCCAGGCGGCAGCCGTTGCCGCCGCCAGCGGCATGCCGCATATCGCCACGGGCGACATGTTCCGCGAGCACCTGCGCCTCGACACCGAGCTCGGCAAGCTCGCCCGCTCGTACATGGACGCGGGCGGCCTCGTGCCCGACGATGTGACGATCGGCATGCTCGGCGACCGGATCTCGCAGCCCGACGCCGCCCGCGGCTTCGTGCTCGACGGCTTTCCGCGCACGCTCGACCAGGCCGGGGCGCTCGACCGCCTGCTGGCCGAGCGCGGGGCGGAGGTCTCGGGCGTGCTCGAGATCGAGGTGCCCGTCGACGAGCTCGTGCGCCGCCTCGCCGGCCGCCTCGTCTGCCGCGCGGCCAGCCACCCCTACCACGTCACCGACGCGCCGCCGGCCGTGCCGGGCGTCTGCGACATCGACGGCTCCGAGCTGTACCAGCGCAAGGACGACGGCGAGGACGTCGTGCGCACGCGCGTCGAGGTCTTCGAGCGCGACACGATGCCGGTGCGCGAGCACTACCGCGCGCTGGGCACGCCGGTCGTGACGATCGACGGCGCACGCGCCCCCGAGGCGGTCGAGGCGGATCTCACGGCGGCCGTGCGCGCACTGGGGAACGCGTGATCATCCGCAAGTCCCGCCGCGAGCTCGAGCGCATGGCGGCTGCCGGCTCCGTGGTGGCGCGCACGCTCGCGCTCCTGCGCGAGCGCGCGCGCCCCGGCGTGACGACGGCCGATCTCGATCACGCCGCCGAGGAGTTCATCCGCGGGCAGGGCGGCGTCCCGACGTTCAAGGGCTACCACGGGTTCCCCGCCTCGATCTGCGCCTCGCCGAACGACATGGTCGTGCACGGCATCCCGGGCGCCTACGAGCTGCGCGAGGGCGACGTGCTGTCCGTCGACGTGGGCGTCACGCTGCGCGGCTGGGTCGCGGACTCCGGCTACACGTTCTGGGTCGGGGAGGGCGATCCGCCCGAGGATGTCCGCCGCCTCCTGGCCGCGTGCCGGGCCTCGCTGTTCGCCGCCGTCGAGCAATGCGTCGACGGCAACCACCTCTCCGACATCGGGCACGCGGTGCAGACGCGCGTCGAGGAGGACGGGTTCGGGGTGATCCGCTCGCTCGTGGGCCACGGCGTCGGGCGCCGCATGCACGAGGATCCGCAGATCCCGAACTACGGGGTGCCCGGCAAGAAGGACGTGCTGCGGCCGGGCATGACGCTCGCGATCGAGCCGATGATCACCGCGAGCGGCGAGACCGACGTGCAGATCGACCAGGACGACGGGTGGTCGATCTACAGTGCCGACCACTCGCTCACGGCCCACTACGAGCACACCGTCGCGGTGACCGACGACGGGCCGCTGATCCTCACGCGCCACGACGGCTGGTCGCCCGTGGACGACGAGGTGGGGGCCCGCGCATGACGGGAGCGAACCCGCCGGACTCTGCTACCATGCAGCTTCGCGCTTTGCCGCCGCGTGCCCGCTCGGGTGCGCACTTGCGGAAGCGCTCAACCGTTGCATTGAAAGGGAATCGTGAAGGTCAGGGCGAGCGTCAAGACCATGTGTGACAAGTGCCGCGTCATCCGACGCCATGGCCGCGTCATGGTTATCTGCCCCAATCCCCGCCACAAGCAGCGGCAGGGCTGAGGTATGGCACGTATCGCAGGCGTCAACCTCCCGCGGGAGAAGCGCGTCGAGATCGGCCTCACGTACATCTTCGGCATCGGTCGCTCGACCTCGCAGTCGGTCCTGAGCTCGCTCGAGATCGATCGTGACACGAAGGTGCGGGACCTGACCGAGGAAGAGGTCTCGAAGCTCCGCGGCTACATCGACCAGAACCTCATGGTCGAGGGCGACCTGCGCCGCGAGCGCTCCCAGAACGTGAAGCGCCTGATGGAGATCGGCTGCTACCGCGGCTTGCGCCACCGCCGCGGGCTGCCGGTTCACGGACAGCGCACGAAGACGAATGCGCGCACCCGCAAGGGGCCGAAGAAGACTGTCGGCAAGCAGCGCAAGAAGTAGGACTCCGGGCGCGACCGCCGCGCTCGAGAAAGGATCGAGGAACCCGCATTGCCCCCTGCCCCCCGTCGCACTGCGGCGCGTAGCCGCGCCCGGCGCAAGGCCCGTAAGAACATCGCCGTCGGCCAGGCGCACATCAAGACGTCGTTCAACAACACGATCGTCGCGATCACCGATCGCGAAGGCAACGTGATCGTGTGGAAGTCCGCCGGCGGCGCAGGCTTCAAGGGCTCGCGCAAGTCGACCCCGTTCGCCGCTCAGGTGACGGCCGACGCCTGCGCGCGCGAGGGCATGGAGCACGGTCTGCAGAAGGTCGAGGTCTTCGTCAAGGGCCCCGGCTCCGGACGCGACACGGCAGTGCGCTCGCTCCAGGCCGCCGGCCTCGAAGTGATCTCGGTCAAGGACGTCACACCGCAGGCCCACAACGGCTGCCGCCCGCGCAAGCGGCGGCGGGTCTAGGGGGTAGGGGATGGCTCGTTCCACCGACGCCAAGTGCAAGAAGTGCCGCCGCGAGGGCATGAAGCTGTTCCTCAAGGGCGAGCGCTGCCTGACCGAGAAGTGCGGCGTCGAGCGCCGCGCCTATCCGCCGGGCCAGCATGGCCGCGGCCGCATCAAGCAGAGCGAGTACCTGCTCCAGCTGCGCGAGAAGCAGAAGGCCAAGCGCTACTACGGCGTGCTCGAGAAGCAGTTCGCGAACTACTACGACAAGGCCAGCCGCAAGTCGGGCATCACCGGCGAGAACCTGCTCGG
>CAZYYP010000196.1:0-6762 GCA_964651695.1 uncultured Gaiellales bacterium
CCCTCGTCGCGCCAGCCGCGCGCGAGCTCGGCGTAGGCCTCGGGGCCGATCGTGTCGTCGAAGCGCCAGCTGGCGCCGGCGAGGTGCCCGAGGTTGGGGTAGACGCCGAGCGGCAGCTCGGTGAAGTCGCGCAGCCAGGAGACGATGCCGGGCACGTGGTCGACCGGCAGGCAGTTGATCAGCAGGGCCTCGACGCCCATCTCCTCGAAGCGGCGTGCGGCACGGCCGAAGAGATCGCCCTCGGGCGGGCCCCAGTGCTGGCCGTAGACGCCGCACACGCCGTGGCGGCAGCGGCGGTAGGACAGCCACACGGGCAGGCCGGTCTCGAGCAGCAGCTCGACCATCTCGTAGGTCGCCGGCTCGCGGATCAGGGTGAGCGTCTCCAGTAGGAGGAGATCCGGCGGGTCGTCGGCGAACATCCGCGCCAGCAGCTCGATCGTCTCGCGGCGGCTCGTCGAGTTGACCTCCTCGGAGATCGTGAACGCGACGGCCGTGTCGCTCTCGCGGCCGGCCTCGGCCGTGGCCTTGCGGGCGAGCTGGATGCCCAGGCGGGCGATGTCGATCCAGTGGCTCGGGTCGCCCTGCCGCGCGCGCTGCTCGGCCTCGGGCGCGGAGAGGATCGACCACGTGGCGGTGGAGATGACGTCCGCGCCGGCAGCGAGATACCCGCGGTGGACGTCGAGCACCGTCGCGGGCGCCTGGTACAGCGCGCCCGTGCTCCAGAGCTCCTGATCCGGGCTGCGGCCCGAGAGACGCTGCACCTCGGTCTCGACACCGCCGTCGAGGATCACGCAGCGCTGAGCGGCGAGCAGCGACTCGACGTGCCGGTACCCGGCTGACCGCGTGTGGATGCGCTCGCCTGCGGCCACCTCAGACCACTAGCGCGCGGTCACTCGCTCGCGCGCGGCGAGGTGCTCGAACGCGGTCAGCCGCTGGAACTCGGTGCAGCGCTCCACGACCTCGGCGTGGGTCAGCCGCTCGAGCCGCTCGCTGCCGAAGTCCTCGATCGCGAACGAGGCCATCACCGATCCGTAGGCCGCGGCGCGGCGCAGGCTCGACTCCTCGAACGGATCGTCGGCGTGGCTGTCGAGGTAGCCGAAGAACCCGCCGGCGAATGCATCGCCGGCGCCGGTGGGATCGACGACGCGGTCGAGCGGCATGCCGGGCACGAAGAAGAACCCCTCCTCGGTGCACATGCAGGCGCCGTAGCTGCCCTGCTTGATGACGAGCACGCGCGGGCCATGCCCGCGCAGCTGCGCGGCGGCCGTCTTGAGGTTCGCCTCGCCCGTGAGCATGCGCACCTCGGCGTCGTTGAGCATCACGACGTCGACGCCCGAGAGCGTCCGGAGGAGCGACTCGCGCGCCGACTCGATCCAGTAGTTCATCGAGTCGAGTCCGGTGATGCGCGCACCCCCGCACTGCTCCTGCACGCCGCGCTGGAGATCGGGCTGGATGTTCGCCAGGAACACCATCGAGGCGTTGCGCGACGCATCCGAGAGCTTCGGGTCGAAGTCGGCGAAGACGTTGAGCTGGGTCTCGATCGTCTGGGCGACCTGCATGTCGTTGTCGTAGCGGCCCTCCCAGAAGAAGGATCGCGCGCCGGCGACGCGCTCGACATCGGTCGTGTCGATGCCCTTGGCGTGGAAGCGCTCGAGCTCGTCGGCGCCGAAGTCGTCGCCGACGACGCCGACCACGCGCACGTCGGTGAACATGCTCGCCGAGATCGAGAAGTGCGTCGCCGCGCCACCGAGGATGCGCTCGCGGCGGCCGAACGGGGTCTCGAGCGAGTCGAAGGCCACCGAGCCGACGACGGTGACCGTCATACGGCGCCCGCTGTCGCCGCCGTGGGCAGGCCGGCCGCTGCACGCAGCGCGTCGGCGCGGTCGGTGCGCTCCCACGTGAAGTCGGCGTCGCTGCGGCCGAAGTGGCCGTAGGCCGCGGTCGCCGCGTAGATCGGGCGCCGCAGGTCGAGGTCGCGCACGATCGCGGCCGGGCGCAGGTCGAAATGCTCGCGGATGAGCTCCTCGATGCGCGCCTCGGAGACGACGGCCGTGCCGAAGCACTCGGCGTTGATCGACACGGGCTGCGAGACGCCGATCGCGTAGGCGACCTGGACCTGGCAGCGGTGCGCGAGACCCGCGGCGACGATGTTCTTGGCCACGTGGCGCGCCGCGTAGGCGGCCGAGCGGTCGACCTTGGTCGGGTCCTTGCCGGAGAAGGCGCCGCCGCCGTGCGGTGCCGCGCCGCCATAGGTGTCGACGATGATCTTGCGGCCCGTGAGGCCGGTGTCGCCCATCGGCCCGCCGACGACGAAGCTCCCGGTCGGGTTGACGTAGACGAAATCGCGGTCGGCCAGGCGACGGTCGCCGAGCAGGTGGGCGTACTCGCCCTGGAGGATCGGCTCGATGACGTGCGCGATCAGGTCGGGCTTGATCGTCGCATCGACCTCGACGCCGTCGCGGTGCTGGGTCGAGACCAGCACGCGCTCGATCTCGACCGGCGTGCGATGGCCCTGGGCGTCGACCTCGTAGCGCACCGTGACCTGCGTCTTGCCGTCGGGGCGGAGGTAGTCGAGCGTGCCGTCCTTGCGCACCTCGGAGAGGCGGCGGGCGAGGCGGTGGGCGAGCACGATCGGCAGCGGCATCAGCTCGGGCGACTCGTTGACGGCGTAGCCGAACATCATGCCCTGGTCACCGGCGCCGACCGAGTCGAGTGGATCGCCCGCGCCGCGCTTCTGCGCCTCGAAGGAGGCGTCGACGCCCTGCGCGATGTCGGGAGACTGCTCGTCGAGCGTCACCATGATCCCGCACGTGTCCGCGTCGAAGCCGTACTTGGCGCGCGTGTAGCCGATGTGGCGGATGCGCTCGCGCACCAGCCGCGCCACGTCGATCGTCGCGCTGGTCGAGATCTCGCCCGCGACAACGACGAGGCCCGTGGTGATCAGGGTCTCGCAGGCCACGCGGCCGAGCGGGTCGGCGCTGAGGACGGCATCGAGGACGACATCGGAGATCTGATCCGCGATCTTGTCCGGGTGACCCTCGGTCACGGACTCGGACGTGAATTGGAACTCGCGCGCGGCGCCGTCGTTCGCGGTCATGCGCTACCTCTCTCGAGAGCGGATTCATCGGCGGGCGCCGGCGATGCCTGCGCCGGTGGCTTGCAGCCAAGCTGGCAGAGCTTAGCCGGGGTCAGGTATCTGGCGTCGCTGCGGGCTCTCCGAGCGCGGGCCGGTGGGCGATGTGGTTGTGTTCCGCGCATGAGGATCACAGGCGTCCGCACGTTCGTCGTCGGCAACCCCACCCCCGGGTACGGCGGCCGCTACTTCATCCTCCTGAAGCTCGAGACCGACGGCGGGATCGAAGGTCTCGGCGAGGCCTACGTCGCGACCGTCTCGCCGCATCTCGTCGCGCGCATGATCGAGGACGTCGTCGCCCGGCACGTCGTCGGCCGCGAGCCGTTCCACATCGAGGCGACCTGGCGCGACGTCTACGCCTCGGGCTACGCGCTGCGCCCCGATCCCACGCTGCTCGGCGTGCTCTCCGGGATCGAGCTGGCGATGTGGGACATCGCCGGGAAGGCGGTCGGCAAGCCGGTCTACGAGTTGCTCGGCGGTCGCGTGCGCGAGCGGCTGCGCACCTACAGCTACGTCTACGCGGAGGCGGGCGATGCGGCCGACGTCTACCTCGACGCCGATCTCGCGGCAACGCGGGCGGGCGAGTACGCGGACCGGGGCTTCACCGCCATCAAGTTCGACCCCGCCGGGGCGTACGCCTCGTTCGACCCGCGACAGCCATCGCTCGACGACCTCGATCGCTGCGAGCGCTACGTCGCGCGTATCCGCGAGGCAGTGGGCCCCCGCTGCGACCTGCTCTTCGGCACGCACGGGCAGTTCACGCCCGCCGGCGCGATCCGGCTGGCGCGCCGCCTCGAGCGCTTCGATCCGCTGTGGTTCGAGGAGCCCACGCCGCCCGAGGCGCCCGCGGAGATGGCGCGCGTCGCGCGTGCGACGTCGATCCCGATCGCCACGGGCGAGCGCCTGACGACCAAGCACGAGTTCGCCCGCGTGCTCGAGGCGGGCGCCGCCGCGATCCTGCAGATGAACCTCGGCCGCGTCGGCGGGCTGCTCGAGGCGAAGAAGATCGCGGCTCTCGCCGAGTGCCACTACGCGCAGATCGCGCCGCACCTCTACAGCGGCCCCGTGCTCGGCGCGGCCAACATCCAGCTCGCGACGTGCACGACGAACTTCCTCATCCTCGAGGGGATCGGCCGCTGGGACGGGATCCACGCCGCGCTGCTGAAAGAGCCGATCCGCTGGGAGGACGGCCACGTGATCCCGCCCGCAGCGCCCGGCCTCGGCGTCGAGCTCGACGAGGAGGTCGCGCTCGCGCACCCCTACACGGGCACGCAACTGCACCTCGAAGCGCTGCCGGGCGAGTACCCGGGACGCGCGGGCGGCCCGTGAGGGTCGGCTTCATCGGGCTCGGCAGCCTCGGCGGGCCGCTCGCCGAGCGCGTCCTGGCAGGCGGCTTCCCGCTCGTCGTGCACGATCGCGACGCCGCCGCCGTCGCCCGTCTCGTGGCCGCGGGCGCGACGGCCGGCGCCACGCCGCGCGCGGTGGCCGCTGCGTGCGACTGCGTGATCACGTGCCTGCCCTCGCCGGGAGCCGTGCGCGAGGTGGTCGCCGGCAGCGACGGCATCGTCGAGGGCCTGCGGCGGGGCGGCACGTGGATCGAGATGAGCACCAACGACCCGCACGAGCTGCAGCGGCTCGCGGCGCTGGCCGCCGGGCGCGGCATCGCGACGCTCGAGTGCCCGGTCACGGGTGGCGTGCACAAGGCTGCGGCGGGCGAGATCACCGTGATCGCCGGCGGCGACGAGGAGGTCTTCGCGGCGCACCGGGGCCTGCTCGAGGCGATCGGCGGGCAGGTCATCCACGTGGGCCCGCTCGGCAAGGCCTCGGTCATCAAGGTGATCACGAACATGCTCGCGTTCATCCACCTCGTTGCCGCCGGGGAGGCGCTCATGCTCGCCGAGCGCGGCGGTGTGCCGCTCGCGACGGCCTACGAGGTGATCCGCGCGAGCTCCGGCAATTCGTTCGTGCACGAGACGGAGAGCCAGGTGATCCTCAACGGCTCCTACGACATCGGCTTCACGCTGGACCTCGCGCTCAAGGATCTCGGCTTCGCGCTCGACCTGGGGCGGGAGTTCGAGGTGCCGCTCGAGCTTGCGGAGCTCGTGACGGCCAGCTTCACGCGCGCGCGTGAGGCCTACGGCGGCTCGGCGCAGTCGAGCCAGGTCGTGAAACTGCTGGAGGATGCGCTCGGCGTCGATCTGCGCGCTCCGGGATTTCCCGCCCGGCTGGCCTGACGAGCACCCGTGGCCGCCTCCCCTCCCGAGCCCGCGCACGTCGTGAACGGCGACTCGGTCGCCCGGGTGCTCGAGCGCTCCACGCTGCCCGGTGCGGTGATCGTCTGGCGCGACGTCCTGCACGAGGGCACCGTGCCGCCGGGCGACGCAGCGACCGTACGTCGTGCTCGCGCGGAGTTCCTGTCGGCGGCCGGGTTCGGCACGACGGCCGCGATCCTCGCGGGGTTCGAGGAGGCGGACGCGGCGCTGCTCGCGGCGCTGACTCCGGGACGCGAGACCGTGCTGTGGTTCGAGCACGACCTGCACGATCAGCTGCAGCTGATCCAGATCCTGGACCGCATCGCGGCGCACCCGGCGCGCTCGTCGGCGCGGCTGATCTCGGTCGCCCGCTTCCCGGGCCGCGAGCGCTTCGCCGGCCTCGGGGAGCTTTCGGCCGCTGAGCTCGCAGCGCTCTGGCCGAAGCGCGGCACCATCGCCGCCGAGACCTTCGACGTGGCGGTTGGCGCGTACGCCGCCCTGCGGTCACCCGATCCCGGCGCGCTGGCGGCATTCGCCCGCGAGCCGCATCCCGGCCTCCCCTTCCTCGCCGCGGCGCTCCGGCGTCTGCTCGAGGAGCGGCCGTGGGCGGGGGAGGGCCTCGGGCGCAGCGAGCGGCAGATCCTGCGCGCGGTCGCGGCCGGCGCGCACACACCGGCCGAGGTCTTCGCAGCCACGTGGCGGATGGAGGCGGCGCCGTACATGGGCGACGCCTGGGTGTGGCGGCGGATCGACGCCCTTGCGCGCGGTCCGCGGCCGTTGCTCGCGCACGCGGCGGGGCGGCTCGACCTCACGCCGCGCGGGCGGGCGACCGTTCAGGCTCCCGGTTCAGGCCCCCCCGCGGGCCCGTCCAGCGCGCGGTAGTGGTGCTCGACGAGCGTGCCGATCACCCGCTTCGCGCGGAAGATCTCCTCCTCCTCGAAGGCCTCGGCAAGGGCGTCGTCGATGCGGGCGATCGCGTCCCTGAGCTCGGCCGCGGCGGCCAGCCCGCGCTCGGTCAGCCCGACCAGCATGCGCCGGCGATCCTCCTCGTCGGGCACGCGCTCGACGTACCCGCGGGCGACGAGCGCGTCGACGAGCTGGCTCGCGGCCTGCTTCGACACGCCGTACACCGCCGCGACGTCGTTGACGCTGGTCCCGCCGACGGCGATCCGGCCGATCACGCGCGCCCCGGCGCGCGGCATGTCGTCGAACCCGGCTTCGGCGAGGGCGCTCCGGATCTCGCTCGTATACGCGATCCGTGCCTGCGCGAGGAGGACGGGCATCGCCATCCCCTGCGACCAGTGCGGTTCGTCTGGCATGCCCGCAGATTACGAATCAACCTCCTTGACTGTCAAGGAAACTGTCTAGTTCGGACTC
>CAZYYP010000197.1:0-6588 GCA_964651695.1 uncultured Gaiellales bacterium
GTGCGCCGAACGGGTGACCACGCCTTCCCAGCGAGTCCTTCCGTCGGGTGAGCAGGTGGCGCTCGTCCAGGGCGACCAGCGCGCGATCGTGGTGGAGGTAGGCGGTGCGCTGCGCCGCTACGAGGTCGACGGAGTCGAATTGCTCGACGGCTACGGCCCCGACGACATGTGCTCGGGCGCTCGCGGTCAACCGCTCATCCCGTGGCCGAACCGCCTTCGCGACGGCCGCTACGAATTCGGCGGCGCGACCCACCAGTTGCCGCTGAGCGAGCCGGAGAAACGGAACGCTATCCACGGGCTCGTCCGCTGGGCGAACTGGACGGTTCATGAGCGGGCCGACGATCGTGTGACGCTGGAGCACGTCCTGCACCCGCAGGCGGGATACCCGTTCACGATGCACCTCGCGATCACATACGAACTCGGCGAAGGCGGGCTGCGAGTCGAGACGACGGCGACGAACGTCGGCGACGTCGCGTGCCCGTACGGGGCGGGCGCGCACCCCTACCTCACCCTCGGCACCGAGACGATCGATTCGCTGCACCTGCGTGCGCCCGGAGCGGTCTGGCTCCCGGCGGACGAGCGCGCTATTCCGACGCGCGCCGAGCCGGTCGAAGGAACCCAATACGACTTCCGCCGGTCGCGCCCGCTCGGCGACGTTCAGCTCGACACGGCGTATACCGGTCTCGAGCGGGACGAGGACGGCTTCGCCCGCGTCGAGGTACGAACCCCGGACGGGAACCGTGCGGTGGCTCTCTGGCTCGATGAAAGCTACCCGTACCTGATGCTCTTCACCGGCGACTCGCTGCCCGAGACGACGCGGCGCCGTCGCGGCCTCGCGATCGAGCCGATGACCTGCGCCCCCGATGCCTTCAACAGCGGGGAAGGCCTCAGGTGCCTCGCTGCGGGCGAATCATTCACGAGCGCCTGGGGGATTGCGCCGGATGTCAGGACGGCGCACTGAGGCATGCGCGAGGAGCGGCGCCCGGCCCGAGCATTGGCAAGAGCCGGCCGCAATGACGAGGGGGCTCCGTCCAACGCTAGCCAGGCTGGATGAGTGCGTCCGGATGCTTGCGGCAGCGGTAGGGGCCCACGCAGGATGTTCTCGTTCGCCTCACCCACGGCGTCGTTGGTGTTGATCGCGGTCATGTCCTCCATGCGGCGCTGCCAAGCGGGCATCATCGCGGTCACCGTCGATGAGGGCCGGAAGGACGAGGATGGCAACTACACGCTCGACGAGAACGTCACCTCGTTGCGTGACCGCGGGTATCTCCGGGTCCGACGCGAGGATCTCGCGGACCAAAGCCGCCGGACGGCACCGCCTGACCAGGACGCGGCGGGTGAGACGAGGAAGCGGATGAGACGGTCGGGCGGCCGTAGGGAAGACGAGACTGCCCGACTCCGCGCGCTCGATTCCGTCCGTGGACGAGGCCACCTGCGGCGTCCTCGACGGGATGCCGTCGGTCATCGGCCAGTTGCCGCCGAGCGCCATGCGGTCGACGATCGCGACCCCCGCGGCCCTCAGCCGAACGGTCTGCGGGAAACTACCGACGGAGGCACGGGACAACGCTGACGCCGCAACGACAACTCGCTGCGACGGTGCGGGCCTAACTGAAAGGGCCTGCCGTGAAGGCTGCAGTTGTCCGCTTGTTTGACCAGCCGTTGCAGATCGGCATGGCCCGCCGATGCAGACGTCGCGCGAGGCCGCTCGCGTCGCGACGGCTTAGCGCTGCTTCGAAACCCGACTCAGAGGAGCATCAGCCATGGCCATCATCGAACAGCAGACGTACGCCGCACCGGGAGAGCCGGGCAGTTCCGTCGAGGTGAAGGAGCGTTACGAGAACTTCATCGGGGGCAAGTGGATCGCCCCTGTGAAGGGTGCGTACTCGGACAACCTGAGCCCCGTCACGGGCCACGTCTTCACGCAGGTCGCGCGCTCGACCGCCGAGGACATCGAGCTCGCGCTGGATGCCGCGCATGCGGCGAAGACCGCGTGGGGCGAGGCGACGCTCGCCGAGCGCGCACGTGTGCTGAACCTGATCGCCGATCGGATCGACGAGAACCGCGAGATGCTGGCGGTCGCCGAGAGCTGGGACAACGGCAAGCCGGTGCGCGAGACGCTCGCCGCCGATATCCCGCTCGCGGCCGACCATTTCCGCTACTTCGCCGGCGCGATCCGCGCGATCGAGGGCTCGAGCTCGGAGATCGATCACAACACCGTCGCCTACCACTTCCACGAGCCACTCGGTGTCGTGGGACAGATCATTCCGTTCAACTTCCCGCTGCTGATGGCGGCGTGGAAGGTCGCCCCCGCGCTCGCTGCGGGGAACTGCAGCGTGCTGAAGCCCGCGAGCCCGACGCCGTGGTCGATCCTGAAGCTCGCCGAGGTGATCGCCGATGTCGTGCCGCCCGGAGTGCTGAACATCGTGAACGGGCCCGGTGCGGAGATCGGCAAGGCGCTCGGCACGAACAAGCGGATCCAGAAGATCGCGTTCACCGGGGAGACGACGACTGGACGGCTGATCATGCAGTACGCCGCTCAGAGCATCATCCCGTCCACGACCGAGCTCGGCGGGAAGTCGCCGAACATCTTCTTCGCGGACGTGATGGCGGAGGACGACGAGTTCCTCGACAAGGCGATCGAGGGGCTCGTGCTGTACGCGTTCAACAAGGGCGAGGTCTGCACGTGCCCGTCGCGTGCGTTGATCCAGGAGTCGATCTACGACGAGTTCATGGCTCGTTGCCTCGCGCGGATCGCGACGATCCGGCAGGGCGACCCGCTGGATCCGTCGACCCAGCTCGGCGCGCAGGTCTCGACAAACCAGCTCGAGAAGATCACCAACTACGTGCAGATCGGCCTCGACGAGGGCGCGGAGCTCCTGATCGGCGGACATCGCAACGTCCTCGAAGGCGAGCTCGCAGACGGCTACTACTTCGAGCCGACCGTCTTCCGCGGGCATAACAAGATGCGCATCTTCCAGGAGGAGATCTTCGGGCCGGTACTCGCGGTCACGACGTTCAAGGATGAGGCCGAGGCGCTCGAGATCGCGAACGACACGATGTACGGGCTCGGCGCGGGCGTCTGGACGCGCGATGGGTCGCGCGCCTATCGCATGGGCCGGGGCATCCAGGCCGGCCGGGTATGGACGAACTGCTACCACCTCTACCCGGCCCACGCCGCGTTCGGCGGCTACAAGTCGTCGGGCGTCGGGCGCGAGAACCACAAGATGATGCTCGAGCACTACTCGCAGGTGAAGTGCCTGCTCATCAGCTACGACTCCAAGCCGCTCGGGCTCTTCTGAGATGGGGACAGCACCAGCTAGGGGCGTGGATCGTCATCGCCTCGAGGCTACGGAGCCTGCGCTTGAGCTGCTCGCGCGGCTCGCGCGCCGGCACGGCCCGGTCTCGCTGCACCTGTCGGGGGGCTGCTGTGATGGCAGCTCCCCGATCTGCCTGCTCGAGGGCGAGCTCATGCTCGGACAACGCGACCTGCTACTCGGCGAGATCGGTGGCGCCTCGGTGTACATCGATCGCGACCAGTTCACGCGCTGGAACGCACCGGACATGCTGATCGACGCCTCCCCGGGACCGGCGGAGGGCTTTTCGCTCGACAGCCTGGAGGACGCGCATCTCACGCTACGCAGCTGCCCGGCCAGAACCACGGCGAATGGGGACACGACGCGATGACGGAGAACTCCGCATGCGTTGGCGTCCCGCGTGAGAGCGTGGCGGGCGAGCGTCGTGTCGCGCTCGTGCCGGAGATCGTGCGTCGCATCGTCGCGAGCGGCGTGCGCGTCGTGGTCGAGCCCGGCGCCGGCGCGCAGGCGATGATCCCGGATGCCGCCTTCGTCGCAGCTGGCGCGAGCGTCGACGCGGAAGGGGCCTGGCATGCCGATGTCGTCGTCAAGGTCTCGCCGCCCAGCATGAAGGAGGTCGGGCGCCTGCGTAGCGGATCGGTGCTGATTGGCTTCCTCGCGCCGGCGTCGTCGCCCGAGCTGCTCGCGGCACTCACCGCAGCCGGGGTCACGGCCTTCGCGCTGGAGTCGATCCCCCGCATCAGCCGCGCCCAGTCGATGGACGCGCTCAGCTCACAGGCGACCGTCGCCGGCTATCGCGGCGCACTGCTCGCCGCCGATCACCTGACGCGCTTCTTCCCGATGTTGACTACCGCGGCGGGCACCGTTCCGCCGGCGCGCGTCCTCGTGATGGGAGCCGGCGTCGCGGGCCTCGAGGCGCTCGCGGTCACGCGTCGCCTCGGCGCTCGCACGACCGGCTACGACGTCCGTCCCGAAGCCGCCGAGCAGGTCCGCTCGGTCGGAGCGAGCTGGCTCGAGATCGGCGGCGTCGATGCGGTCGGCGAGGGCGGCTACGCTCGCGAGCTGACCGACGCCGAGCGCGACGCGCAACAAGCCGCACTCGCCAAGGCGATCGGCACGTTCGACGCCGTCATCACGACCGCGGCAGTCCCCGGGCGCAAGGCGCCCAAGCTGGTCACTGCGGAGGCCGTCTCGCGGATGCGTCCCGGCTCGGTGATCGTCGACCTCGCAGCCGACAGCGGCGGGAACTGCGTTCTCTCGCGACCCGGCGAGGTACACGTCGAGAGCGGTGTGGCAATCGTCGCCCCGCTGCTGCTCGCCGCAAGCCTTCCCGAGCACGCATCCCAGCTCTACGCACGGAACGTGCAGGCCCTGCTCGAGCTGATGCTCGACACCGCCGCCACTCCTCCGGAGCTACGGCTCGACCTCGCTGACGAGGTGCTCGCAGCGGCCTGCGTCACACGCGGACCCGCGATCGGCGACAACCCCGCCCAACACCTCGAGGAAGCAGTGATCTGATGCTCGTCACGAACCTCGCCATCCTCGTCCTCGCGGGCTTCGTCGGCTTCGCCGTCATCTCCAAGGTGCCGGCGACGCTCCACACCCCGCTCATGTCCGGCACGAACGCGATCCACGGCATCGTGATCGTCGGCGGAATGCTGCTCCTCGTGACCAGCGAAGCGCACGGCGCCCTCAGCAAGTCGCTGCTCGTCGTCGCCGTCGCGTTCGGCACGATCAACGTCGTCGGCGGGTTCCTCGTCACCGACCGCATGCTCGAAATGTTCAAGGCGAAGCCGGCGCCGGCACCGGCATCCAATCCGGCGCCGAAGGACACACCGGCGTGATCGTCGCGAGCGCGCTCACCGACACGAACACTCGCGAGCTGCTTGCGATCGCGAGCTTCGCGCTCTTCATCTACGGCCTCTCCGGCATGACCAGTCCGAAGACCGCAGTACGCGGCAACCGCCTCGCCGCGGTCGGCATGGCGATCGCGATCGTCGCGACACTGCTCCGTCCGAGCATCGGCAACATCTGGCTGGCTCTCCTCGGCGTCGCGCTCGGCACCGCGATCGCGATCCCCGCGGCGCGCACGGTGAAGATGACTCAAATGCCGCAGATGGTCGCGCTCTTCAACGGCGTCGGCGGCGGCGCCGTCGCCCTGATCGCGTACGTCGAATTCCGTAGCACCGGCGGCTTCCACACCGTCGCGACGAACGTTGCCGTCTTCAGCGCCTTCGCAGCGATCATCGGCAGCATCTCCTTCTGGGGCTCACTCGTGGCATTCGCGAAGCTTCAGGAACTCCTGCCGGGCCGCCCGCTGACGATCGGGCGGATGCAGACGCTGCTCAACGCCACCCTCGCCGCCCTGGCGGTCGCCGGCGCCGCCGCCATCGTCGCCGGCTCCCACTCGGAACCCCTCTTCGTCGCGATGCTCGCCGCCGCAGGGATTCTCGGGGTGCTCACGGTGACTCCGATCGGCGGTGCCGACATGCCCGTCGTGATCTCGATCCTGAACGCGCTCACCGGCCTCTCGGCCGCCGCCACAGGTCTCGCACTCAACAACACGAGCCTGATCGTCGCCGGCATGATCGTCGGCGCGTCGGGCACCTTCCTGACCCGCGCGATGGCTGCAGCCATGAACCGCTCGATCCTCTCGATCATCGCCGGCGGCTTCGGCGGGAGCGGCCAATCGGCAGCGGCCGGCGGATCAGGAGGCAGTGTCAGGGCGACGAGCCCCGCCGACGTGGCGATCCAGCTGGCCTACGCCACCCAAGTCGTGATCGTTCCGGGCTACGGCTTGGCTGCAAGCCAGGCCCAGTATGCGATGCGCGAGATGACGAAGCTGCTGGAGGCCAACGGCGTACAGGTCAAATACGCGATCCACCCGGTCGCGGGACGGATGCCGGGGCACATGAACGTGCTACTCGCCGAGGCCGACGTCCCCTACGAGCAACTCGTCGAAATGAACGACATCAACCCGGAGTTCCCACGCACCGACGTCGCCGTTCTGATCGGGGCGAACGACGTCGCGAACCCCGATGCCCGAACCAATCACCAGAGCCCGCTTTTCGGCATGCCGATCCTGGACGTCGACCAGGCACGCTCGATCATCGTGCTCAAACGCTCGATGCGCCCGGGGTACGCAGGCGTCGACAACCCCCTCTTCACCAACCCCAGGACAAGCATGCTGTTCGGCGACGCCAAGCAATCGCTCGCCGCCGTCACGGCCGAACTCAAGCTCCTCGTCGCCACACCCACGCCGGCATGAGTCCGC
>CAZYYP010000198.1:0-6547 GCA_964651695.1 uncultured Gaiellales bacterium
GTACGAGAGGTAGGCCGGCACGAGCGGCCAGACGCACGGGGAGATGAACGAGATCACGCCGGCGGCGAACGCTGCGCTCAGCCCGACCGGCGAAAGTGCGATCTCCGCGAGGACCGGCATCGAGGAACTCGTACTAGGCGCCGAGCGCGCGCAGCTCGGCGGTGAGCCGCGCCGCCGTCTGCGGGCCGATCAGGCGGTCCACCACCTGTCCGCTGCCGTTGACGACGATCGTCGTCGGCATCGCGACCACGCCGTAGCGGTCACTCAGGTCGCAGCACTGCGCGCTCACGATCGGATAGCGCCAGCCGGCCTTGCGCGCGAAGCTCACCGCCGCCTTGTGCGGTGATTGGATGGCGACGCCGACGAACGAGGCGCGACCGTCGAGGCTGCGGCTGAAGGCCTTCAGCTGCGGCGCCTCGCGCCTGCACGGGGCGCACCAGGAGCCCCAGAAGTTGATGAACACGGGCTTGCCCTTCAGCCGCTCGAGCGAGAAGGCCCCGCCCTCGAACGACGTGCCGGTGATCGCCGCGGCCGCGAACGTCTGGAAGCCCTTGGGCGGCACGACGACGTGCGCGGTGTCGATGTGCGCGACGTCGCCCTGCTTGCTCAGCCCGAACGCGAAGACGCCGGCGGCGGCCAGCGCGACGAGCCCTCCGACCAGCCTCCAGCGCATGGACGCACCCTACCGCGTGGCGCGCTCGCGCTGCACGCCTCGGGCGGTGCGTAAGCTGCTGCGCATGCTGACTCGCGCCGCCGTGCTGTGGGAATCGGGTGCTCCGCTGAGCGTCGAGGAGGTCGAGCTCGCCGAGCCGCGGGCAGGCGAGGTGCGCGTGCGCATCGCCGCCGCGGGCGTGTGCCGGTCCGATCTCCACGTCATGGACGGCGTCTGGACCTACGACCTGCCGATGGTGCTCGGCCACGAGGGCTCCGGCATCGTGGATGCTGTCGGCCCGGGTGTCCTGGCACCGCGCGTGGGCGACGCGGTCGCGCTGTCGTGGGTCACCCAGTGCGGCCGTTGCCGCGCGTGCGCATCCGGCTCGCCGGCCCTCTGCGAGATCGGTTCGCACCTCCACCGCATGCCCGACGGCAGCTCCCGGCTGCGGGCGCGCGGCCAGGATCTCGGTCACTTCATGGCGACCGCGTGTTTCGCGGAGTACGTCGTGGTGCCGGCCACGCAGGCCGTGGAGCTCCCCGAGGGCGCCGACCTCGAGGTCGCCGCGCTGATCGGCTGCGCCGCGATGACCGGCGTGGGCGCGGTCTTCAACACCGCTGCCGTGCGGCCCGGCGAGCGCGCCGTCGTGTTCGGCTGCGGCGGCGTCGGCCAGTGCATCGTCCAGGGCCTGCGCGCCGCCGGCGCGCATCCGATCGTCGCCGTGGACGTGACCGAGGCGGCGCTCGAGCTGGCGCGTGCCTCGGGAGCGACGGACACCGTGCTGGCCGGCTCCGGGGACGACCGCAAGGCGGTGCGGCGCGCGACGCGCGGTGGCGCGGACGTCGCGTTCGAGGCGCTCGGGCTGCCTGCCACGATCGAGGCCGCCTACGCGGCGCTGGCGGGCGGCGGCCGCGCGGTCATCGTCGGCATGCCGGCACGCGACGCCACCATCACGATCAACGCGTTCAGCCTGGCCGGCCAGGGGCTGTCGCTCGTCGGCTCGCTCTACGGATCGTCGCGCCCGCACTTCGACGTGCCGCGGCTGGTCGAGCTCGAGGCTGCCGGCCTGCTCTCGCTCGGCTCGCTGATCGCGCGCCGCTACCCCCTCGCCGACATCAACGCCGCCTACGACGATCTGCGCGCCGGCGCCCCCGGCCGCGGCGTGATCACGTTCGCGTAGCCGTCAGGCGCTGCAGAGCGCGACGATCGCCGCGACGCGCGGCGCGACGCTCGCCAGGTCGATCCACTCGCGGTCGGTGTGATCCTCGGCGCCGACGGGCCCGAGGCCGTCGACCGTCGGCACGCCGATGTGGCTCGTCCAGGAGCCGTCGGACACGCCGCCGGCAGCCTCCTCGAGCGCCGGCGCGCCCTGCTCGGTGAGCGCGCCGAGCGTCGCTTCGGCGAGCAGCGGTGCGCGCCGCAGCGGCGGGAACCCCCGGTCGTCGCTGAACGCGAAGACGATGCCGTCGTGCCGGCCGACCGCGCGCATGCGCCCGAGCGCGTAGTCGAGGTCGGTGTCATCGAGGGCGCGCAGATCGATCACGCCCCAGGCCTCGGGCGGCACGGTGTTCTTGACCTCGCCCGCGTGCAGCTGGGTCGCGACCGCCGTCATGCCCGGCCGGCCGTGGTGCAGCTCGCCCTCGATGCGCAGCAGCTCGCGCGCGAGCGCGCGCAGCGCCGAGCGACCCTCGTCGGGCGAGGTACCCGCGTGGGCCGGGACGCCGTGCGCGGTGATCGTGACCCAGCAGCCGGCCTTGCGCGAGGTGACGATCGCGCCGGACTCGCGGCCGCATTCGAGGCACAGGGCGCCGTCGGCCCCGCGCATCGACGCGAGCGTGTACGGAGCGACGTTGCGGCCCTCCTCGTCGGGCACGCAGTGCAGCTCGACGGCGGCTCGCGAGCCGCTCCGCACCAGCTGCTCGATCGCCGCCAGGCCGACGAGCACGCCGCCCTTCATGTCGGCGACCCCGGGTCCCAGTGCGCGACCGCCCTCGACGCGCACCGGCCGCCCGGCCGCGGTGCCCTGCGGGAAGACGGTGTCGTGATGGCCGAGCAGGAGCATGCGCCGCCCGCCCGCCGTGGACGTGCGCGCGATCACGTGCAGCCCGACCGGCGAGGGCACGAGCTCGACGTCGCACCCCGCGTCGGCCGCCCAGCGCGCGACCAGCGTCGCGCAGGCGTCCAGTCCGTCGAGGTACCCGGTCGGCGAGTCGATGGCGCAGAGCTGCCGCAGCCGCTCGAGGTAGCCGGGGGGCAGCTCGTCGCTCACGCGCCGGAGCCTACGGCGTACGAAGCTCCGACTGAATCAGCGCGGTGGGTGGAATGGGTGGATCGTCCTCCGGTCTGGCGGTCACGCGCTGCGCGGATGACCGCCAGACCTCCGGCGACCGGCTCCCGCTCGAACGCCGTTGTGAACGATCAGCACGGGTCGGCGAGCGGGATCCGGGGCTTTCCATCCACGCCGATTCGGTCAGAGCTTCTCAGGCGGCGCGCAGGAGCGGCAGGTGCCTGGACGGCACCTTGGGCAGCACGCGCGCCGCCTCGACGCCCATCCAGTCCTCGAGCAGCGTCGCGTAGACGCTGCGGAAGTCGGTGGTGATGACGAGGTTGTCGTCGACGTCGAGCTTCGCGAGCCCGGGGAACTCGCTCTGGACGCCCCCGTTGGCGCGGTTGCCGACGAGCAGCAGCAGGCCCCCCGCGCCGTGATCGGTGCCGAGCGAGTCGTTGTCCTGCGGCCGGCGGCCGAACTCGCTCCAGATCAGCGTCAGGACGCGGTCCGAGAGGCCGCGCGCGTCGAGGTCGGCCTGCCAGGCCTTGAGCGAGTCCCCGAGGTCCTGCAGCAGGTCGCCGTGCGGCTGCGCCTGGCCGTCGTGGGTGTCGAACCCGCCGTTCGAGACCACCGCGATGCGCGTGCCGAAGCCGGCGCCGAGCAGGCGGCCGAGGTTGCCGAGCGCCTTGCCGAGGTTGCTGTCCGGGTAGGGCAGGGGCGGCGGGACCGGCTTGTCGTCCTTGGCGAGCGGCGCGAGCCGATCGTGCGTCTCGATCGTGTTGCCGTACATCCTGCGCACCGCCGCGAGGCTGGGATGCTTGGCGCGCGCCTTCGAGAGGCGGCGGTAGGTCGGCAGGAACGCCTTCTCGTCCCAGACGTCCGGGATGTAGAAGCCGAAGTCCGATGGCGACGAGACCGATGCGACCGGCGCGCGGTTGCTGATCAGCGACGGCTCCTGGCCGTAGCCGACGTTGATGCCCTGCAGCGGGTTGTCCTTCGAGCCGATCACGTCGAGCGTGCGGCCGAGCCAGCCACTGCGATCGGGGGCGGGCCCGACGATGCCGCTGCGCCAGTAGCCGCCCGAGTTGAAGTGCGACTGGTCCGGGTGCGCGTAGTCGACCGCCGGGAGGACGGCGACCTTGCCCGCGTCGTAGAGGTCGCGCAGGCCGCCGAGGTTGGGATGCCAGCCGAACCCCGGCGTGCCCGCGAGCGGGAGCGTCGTCGCCGGGTCGATGCCGATGCGCGACCGCAGCGTCGCGTACTGCGCGTCGCCGGTGGGCACGAGCGTGTTGAGACCGTCGTTGCCGCCGTCGAGGTAGAGCGAGACGAGGATCGGGCCGTCGGGCGCGCTCGCGGCCTGTGCCGAGGCCGCCTCGAGCACGCCGCGCGTGGAGAGGCCGGGGATGCCGTTGACGGCCAGCATCAGCCCGATGCCGCCCGCGAGCACGTCGCGGCGCGAGAGGCCGCCGTCGCGCTCGAAGCCCGCGAGACCGTCCATCGCATCGGCGGGGATCGGCACCAGCCGGCCGCCGCCGTTGCGCAGCGCCGCGTGCGTGCCGTGCCAGTCGTTGCAGCCGCGCGTCATCAGCAAACCTGCGCATCGGGGCCTGCGAGCAGGATCTGGCGCAGCACGCGCTCGCGTTCGGGCCAGTAGTGCTTGACCTCCCACGCCGCGTCCTTGCCTGCAACGCTGCGCCGGCTGTAGGACGCGAGCGCCGAGGTCGTCGCCTTGCTGATCCAGGGCGCGCCGGCGAACGCCTGGGAACGGTCGACCGCCACCGCGGGCGTGCGCTTCTGCGGGATCGAGCCGTCCTTGATCGTGTCGTTCACGACTGCGGCGCCGGCCTGGAAGCGCATGCGCATCGAGCTCGTCGAGAGCCACGCCTCGTTCTGGTCCCAGCCGCTCACGTTGGGCGGGTAGAACGGCTGCTGGCCCATCTGGTCGAGCATCCAGACCCAGTCGGCGGTCTTGATGTACGTGCCGGTCTGGCGCAGCATCCCTGCCGTGTAGACGACCGGGGGCTTGATCATGTCGGGCTCCTCGAGGTCGGCGTAGAGCGCTCCGTCGCTGAGGATCAGCGTGAGCGCGGGCCGGATCTCGTACCCGGACGACGCATACGCGGTGACGAGCTTGCGCAGCAGCCGCGGTGGCACGGTGCGCGGCGAGAAGTAGCCCCACAGCTGCTCCATCAGGTACGGCGCGTGGTGGGGGTTCTCGAGCGCGATGTCGACGACGTCGAGCGGGCCGAAGCGGCCCTTCCTGCCGAGGATGTGCTTCATGCCCCCGTCGTGCTGCTTCGGATCGAAGCCGAAGCGCTTCGTGTCGTAGTCGAACGTGAAGCCGGTGAGCGCACGCGCCGACTCGCGGATGTCCTTCTCGGTGTAGCCGTTGTTCGCGCCGAGGGTGAAGATCTCGAAGAACTCGCGCGCGAAGTTCTCATTCGGCGACGCGTCGCTCGAGCCGGCGAGGTCGAGCCAGATCTGCATCGCGCCGTCGCGCACCATCGCGCGCGCCAGGGTGCGGAAGTTGCCGAGCGCGTAGCGGCGGAGCGTCTGCTGCTGGCGCATCATCAGCTTGACGTTCCCGACCTTCGCGTTCGAGGTCGCCCAGTGGTCGTGCCAGTTGAACGTCATGCGCTCGGCCAGCGGGTGGCGGCCGCGCACCATCCGGTCGAGCCACCACAGCACGTCGTGCCCGTACTGGTTGACCGGGTCGATCTGCTTGCCGTCGACGCGCGCCTCGGGGCCCTCGAGGGCCCCTCCGCGCGGGTGCAGGAACTCCTGCAGGACGTCGGCGTGCGTCCGGCTCGTGCGCAGGTCGCGTGGCCGCGGCCCGAATCCCGCGCGCCACCAGAGCCGCTCGATCATCGCCGCGTCGCGTGTCGTGCCTGCCATCACGCCCCCTTCCTGGCCCGCACGACGAGCACGCTGCGCATCCCGAGCGCCTCGTGGTTCGCGAGCGTGCACACGAGCAGATACCGGCCGGGCTTGAGCAACACGCGCAGCCGGCCCAGGCCGCCGTGGTGCACGACCCCGGTCGTCGCGATGATCTGACCGCGGCGATTGCGCACCGCGAGGTCGTGGTCGTCCTGACCGTTGTTCTTCAGCTGCGCGACGAGCACGCCCGCGGGCGCCCGGGAGCGGCTCGCGTCGATGTGGTACTCGGAGGCGAATGCCAGCAGGTGGGCAGGCGGCGGCACAGCCGCGTGGTGTGGGGTCGAGACCAGCACCTCTCCCAGCATGGTCGAAGGTCGTGGCCATCGTCGGTGCGGCTTTCGTGAGCTTCCGGTCAATTCGGCGTGTTCGCCAAGCCTTTGCTCACACGCTGCTCACATCTGGCATGCCGCAGGGCGTCGCCGTCCCCCGGCCCCGACGCCCCTACCACACCGCCACCCGTGCCGATAGGCTGGCAACCGGCAACGGGCGGACGTTGAGAAGGGGCAGAACGTGAAGCATGTGAGAAGCGTCGCGGCAGTCGCGGCAGCACTGGTGGCGTTGACGGTGAGCGCGCCGATCGCGGGCGCGGACACCACCTGGACGAAGGTCTCGACGGACTACAGCGCCAACTCCATCGTGCCGTCGCTCGCCCTGACCGGCTCGACGGCCGTGGTCGCGTGGACGCAGAC
>CAZYYP010000199.1:0-6547 GCA_964651695.1 uncultured Gaiellales bacterium
GCGGCCGCCTGGCGAGCATCGAGATGATCAGCTTCTCGTCCGGCCCGCTGCTCGGGAACGTCGAATCCGGCAGCGTCGCCTCGCTCGCGGGCGTGCGCTTCTCGGTCGTCTCGGGCGGCATCCTCTGCGTCGTGGGCGCGCTGGGCTGCGCACTGCTCCTGCCCGCGTTCTGGCGCTACGATCCGCGCTCGGCCTCGAGCTCCTCGAGTTCGGCCACGAGCTTGCGGTAGGACGCCAGGCGCTCCGGCGCGATCCCGGGGGCGCCGATCACCGCGCAGCCCTCATCGCCCTCGCCGTGCCGGCAGCCCTCCCACTCGCAGCTCTCGGCCGCCGCGGCGATCTCGGGAAAGGCCTTCTCGAGGTCGTCCGCCGCGACGCCGGCGATGCCGAAGCTGCGGATGCCCGCGGTGTCGATCAGCGCTCCGCCGCCGGGGAGATCCATGTAGCGGGCCCCGGTCGTCGTGTGGCGCCCGCGGTCGCTCACGGGGTTCACCTCGCCGGTCGCGTCCGTCCGCCCCGTGAGCGCGTTGGTGAGCGAGGTCTTGCCGACGCCCGAGTGGCCCGCGAGCACGGCGACCCGGCCGGCCAGGGCGCCGCGCAACTCGTCGAGACCCTCGCCGGTGCGCATGGACAGCCCGATCACCCGGTGGCCGAGCGCCGCATAGATCTCGCGCACGCGCGCGACCTCGTCCTCGTCGTAGGGCAGGTCGACCTTGGTGAGCGCCAGGATCGGCTCGATGCCGCCACGCCAGGCGGCGACGAGGTAGCGGTCGATCAGCCCCGTGCGCAGCGGCGGATCGGCGACGGCGGCCACGATCACCAGCTTCTCGACGTTGGACGCGACGATCTTCTCCTCGTTGCGGAACGCCCCGCGCAGCAGGATCCCGCGGCGCGGCAGGACGGCCTCCACGCGCACCGAGCGGTCGGGTAGCTCGCGCACCTCGACCCGGTCGCCGACGACCGGGCGGGATCGCCGCAAACGGCCGGCGATGGTGCTCTCCCGCTCCTCACCGCCCATCCGCACCACGACGAACTGGTTGTGGACCTCGGTGACGAGTCCCTCGAGGTTACTCAGGCCGTGACTCCCCCATCGACGACCAGCGTACTCCCGTGCATGTACGACGCGCCCTCGGAGGCCAGGAACGCCACCGCGTCGGCGACGTCGTCGGGCGTACCGATGCGCCCGGCGGGCACCGACCGCTCGAAGGCGGCGAGGCGGATCTCGTCGAGGCGGATCCAGTCGGCCATCGGCGTGTCGATCAGACCTGGGCAGACGCAGTTGACGCGCACGCCGCGCGGGCCCCAGTCGATGGCCAGGCTGCGCGTGAACATCACGACGGCGCCCTTGGAGGCGTTGTAGGCGGCGCGCGTGTGGCCGCCGCTGAGGCCCGCGGTGGAGGCGATGTTGACGATGCACCCCGAGCCCGCCTCGCCCATCGCCCCCAGCAGCGAGCGGCAGGTCAGGAACGTCCCGCGCGCGTTGACGTTCATGATCAGGTCCCAGTGCTCGACCGAGAGCTCGGTGACCTCGTGCTCGAAGAACACGCCCGCCGCGTTGACGAGCAGCCACGGCACGCCCATCTCGGCCAGCACGGCATCGCGCAGGCCGTCGACCGCGCGCTCGCTGCGCAGGTCGCACGCGTAGCCGCGCGCGCCCGGGACATCGGCTGCTGCGCTCTCGGCGGCCTCGGCGGTGAGGTCGGTGCAGGCCACGCGGAAGCCCTCCCGGGCGAGCCGCACGGCGATCGCGGAGCCGATCCCGCCGCCGGCACCGGTGACGATGGCGATCCTGGAGGCGCGCTCGCTCACTCCTGCTCCCGGATTGCGCGCGTGATCGCCATCAGCGCGACCCAGGTGCGGTACAGGCGCAGCGGCTCGGTGTCGGTCAGGCGCAGGCTGCGCGGGCCGGTGCGCTCGACGTTCGGCAGCCAGGTGCCGAGCTCGGCGTAGTCGGCCGTCGTCAGCTGCACCTCGAGCGTCGCGGGCAGGTCGATCGCCGGCGCGCTCATCTGCGCGAGCCGGCCGAGCGCGCGCGCCGCGCCCTCGCGGATGCGCTCGCATGCGACCTCCGGATGCAGGCTCTCGGCCGCGAAGCGCGTGATCGAGCGCTTGACGACGACACACTCGCAGTCGGGCGCGATGCGCGTCATCTCCTCGGCCGTCGCGTCGTCGCCGGTGATGAGCGCGATCGGCACGTCGTAGTGGCGCGCCACGAGCGCGTTGATGCCCGACTCGCCCACGACGTGCCCGTTGAGCTCGGCGTGGTAGACGACCGACGGGTTGTAGGTGTGCGAGAGCACGGCGTGCTGGGCCGAGATCGAGCCGTGGTAGCTGACGAGGAAGACCGCGTCGAACGTGCTGTCGAGGCCCTCCATCATGTACAGCGGCTTGTGCTTGCCCGAGAGCAGCGACGCGCGGCCGTGCAGCCGCTCGGGCCGCAGGTTCTGCATCAGGTAGTGCGCGTCGTTGACGAGGAACTCGCGCGCGCCTGCCCCGGAGGCGCCGTCGATCGCCGCGTTGACCTCGTTCTCGAGCAGCGTGCGGCCGCCCTCGTACTCCGGGCCGTTGAGCACCTGCTCCCAGTGCACGATCCCGGCGGTGCCCTCGATGTCGGACGAGATGAAGACTCTCACGGCTCCCTCCCGGAGTCGGTCCAGGCGAAATGGCAGGCGGCCGCATGGTCGCCGTGGTAGGAGAGTGGCGGATCGACCTCGCGGCAGACCTCGGCCGCGCGCGGGCAGCGCGGGTTGAAGCGGCACCCGGGCGGCAGGTTGACAGGGCTCGGCGGATCGCCGACCACGGCGTCGCGCTTCGTCACGTGCCCGGGGGCGAGCCGCGGCACGGCGCGCAGCAGCGCTTGCGTATACGGATGGCGCGCGTCGCCGAAGAGCAGGTCTGCCGGCGCCGTCTCGACGATGCGGCCGAGGTACATCACGGCGACGCGATCGCAGACGTGGCGGACGACCGACATGTTGTGCGCCACGAAGAGCATCGTCAGACCGAGCCGCTGGCGGAGGTCGGCGAGCAGGTTGAGGACGGTCGCCTGCACCGAGACGTCGAGCGCCGAGACCGGCTCGTCGGCGATCAGGATCTCGGGCTCGAGCGCGAGCGCGCGGGCGATCGAGATGCGCTGGCGCTGGCCGCCGGAGAACTGGCGCGGGTAGGCGTCGAGCGCACTCGGCGGGAGGCCGACGAGGTCGAGCAGCTCGCGGCAGCGCGCATCGATGCCGGCGCGCGGCACGAGATCGTGCACCCGCAGCAGCTCGCTGAGCGCCTGGCGCACGGTCATGCGCGGATTGAGCGACGAGTAGGGATCCTGGAAGATCATCTGCACGCGCCGCCGGTCGGCGGCGGTGCGGTGGGGCGGGAGGACGTGACCAGAGACGAGCACCTCGCCCTCGGTGGGCACGTAGAGCCCGACGATGCAGCGCCCGAGTGTCGACTTGCCGCAGCCCGATTCGCCCACGAGGCCGAGCGCCTCGCCGCGCGCGACGGTGAGGTCGACGCCGTCGACGGCCCGCAGGATGTCGACCGGCGCGCCGCGCAGCCGGCGGACGAGCGAGGCGTTGAGCGGGAAGTGCATGGCGAGGCCACGCACCTCCAGGAACGCCGCTGCGGACGCCTCAGACACGCTGGGCGAGCTCCTCGTGGTAGCGGCAGGCCGTCGAGCGGCGGTCGCCGAGCTCGACGAGAGCCGGATCGATCCCCGAGCAGTCGGGGTGCGCGATCTCGCAGCGCGGGTGGAAGCGGCAGCCCGAGGGCGGCCGGATGAGGTCGGGCGGCATGCCCACGATCGACTCGAGGTGAGCGCGGCGCTCGTCGAAGTCGGGGACGGAGCGCAGCAGCGCGCGCGTGTAGGGGTGGCGCGGCGCGCCGAAGACCTCCTCGACGGTGCCGGTCTCGACGATGCGCGCCGCGTACATCACCGCGACGCGCTCGCATGTCTGCGCGACGACCGCGAGATCGTGCGTCACGAGCACCATCGACACCCCCGTCTCGCTGCGCAGGCGGGCGAGCAGGTGCAGGATCTGATCCTGGATGGTCACGTCGAGCGCCGTTGTGGGCTCGTCGCACAGCAGGAGCTTCGGCTCGGAGGCGAGGGCGATCGCGATCACGATGCGCTGGCGCAACCCGCCCGAGAGCTCGTGCGGGTAGGCGCGGTAGCGGCGCTCCGGATCGGGGATGCCGACGAGGCGGATGAGCTCGAGCGCGCGCGCCCGCGCCTGACTCGCGCTCTGGCCGAGCCGCACGCGGGGGCCCTCGGCGATCTGGTCGCCGACGCGCATCACGGGGTTGAGTGCGGTCATGGGCTCCTGGAAGACCATTCCGATGCTCTCGCCGCGGAGGCGGCCGAGCGAGCGCGGCGAGAGCGCCTCGCCGTCGAAGACGACCTCGCCGCCCGCGATCGTCGCCGCGCCCGGGAGCAGTCCCATGATCGCGCGCAGGGTCATGCTCTTGCCACAGCCCGACTCGCCCACGAGACCGAGAGAGCCGCCGCGGGGCACATCGAGGCTGACGCCGTCGACCGCCTTGACGACGCCGCGCGGCGTGGGGATCTCGACGCGCAGATCGCGCAGCGAGAGGATCGCGTCGCCGGCCGTCACTCGGGCGCCAGCAGATCGGCCAGGCCGTCGCCGAGCAGGGACAGGCCGAGACCGGTGATCACGACCGCGACCCCGGGGAACGCCGTGAGCTGCCACTGCGTCGTGATCAGCGACTCGCCGTCGGCGATCATCGAGCCCCAGTCGGCGGTCGGCGGCGGGATCCCGATGCCGAGGTAGCCGAGCGTCACGATCGCGAGGATCGAGAGCACGATGTCGCTCATCGAGAACACGATCGCCTGCGTGATCACGTTCGGCAGCAGGTGCCGTCCGATGATGCGCGCGTCCGAGAGACCGGCTGCACGCGCTGCGAGCACGTAGTCGAGCCGTTTCTGGACGAGGATCTCCCCGCGGATGATGCGGGCGTAGGAGACCCAGCCGACGGCCGTGATCGCGATCACGATCGACTGTCCGCCGGCGCCGAGCACGAACACGAGGGCGATCACGAGCACGAGGAACGGGAAGGCGACGACGATGTCGACGACGCGCATGACGATCGTGTCGACGATGCCGCCGTAGTAGCCGGCGAGGCTCCCCAGCAGCGTTCCGAGGCAGAACGGGAAGAGCACGGCCAGGAATCCGATCAGGAGATCGCTGCGGCCGGCGAAGATGAGGCGCGTGAAGACGTCGCGGCCCACCTGGTCGGTGCCGAGCCAGTGGGCGCCGCTCGGGTGGCTGTAGGCGTGGAGGAGGTCCTGGGCGTTCGGGTCGTAGCGGGTGATCAGCGGCGCCGCGATCGAGGCGGCGATCAGTGCGAGCACGATGAGCCCGCCCGCCACGAACGACGGCGTGCGGTACCAGCGATTGCGGAAGGTGCGCCTGCGCGCGATCTCGCTCGCGGGCACCTCGGGCACGTGGGTCGCGACGGCTGCCATCAGTCGAACCGCACCCTCGGGTCGAGCAGCGAGTACGTGACGTCGATCACGACGTTGACGAACACGACGAGCGAGGCGAGCACGAGCGTCGTGCCCTGGACGACCGCGAAGTCGCGCTGCGAGATGCCGTCGAAGATCATCGCGCCCACGCCCGGCAGCGCGAAGACCTTCTCGACCACGACCGTGCCGCCGATCAGGAACCCGAGGTTGATGCCCAGGACGGTGATCATGGGCATCAGGCCGTTGCGCAGGGCGTGGCGCAGGAGTACCCGGCGCTCCGGGATGCCCTTGGCGCGGGCGGTCGTGATGTAGTCGGCCTCGAGCACGCGCAGGAGGCTCGCGCGCAGGCTGCGGATGAGCAGCGGCGCGGTGCCGATGGCGACGGTCAGCGCGGGCAGGAACATGCTGTCGAGGTGGCCCGTGAAGCCCGATCCGTAGCCGCCGACCGGGAACCACTTGAAGACGTCGCCCGAGGCGAGCAGCGTGACGAGCATGAGCCCGACCCAGAACGGCGGCATCCCGAGTCCGACGATCGGGACGGCGCGCACCGCCTGGTCGGCTGCACCGTCCTTGCGCCGCGCCGCGAGCAGCGCAAGGGGTACCGAGATCAGCACCGCGAGCACCGTCGAGTACGCGAGCAGGAGCAAGGTTACCGGCGTGCGCTGGACGATCATCGAGCGCACGGGCACGCGATAGAGCAGCGAGTCGCCGAGGTTGCCGTGCGCGAGCCGCTGCAGGAACAGCCAGTACTGCTCGGGGAGCGAGCGGTCGAGGCCCCACTGGTGGTGCAGTTGCGCGATGAGTTGCGGCGTCGCCCGGTCACCGAGCACCGCCAGCGCCGGGTCGCCCGGCAGGAGGTGCACGAGCAGGAACGTCACGAATGTCACGCCAAGGGCGACCGGTACGAGCTGAGCCAGCCGGCGCAGCACGTAGGCGTAGCGATCCATGACGTTCCTGCTCCGCGGCTAGCCGCGATCTACTTCTGCAGCCAGGCGTCCTCGAGGTGGTAGTTGCCCGTCGGATAGACCTGGAATCCCTGCAGCTTGCTGGTGTAGGCGTAGCGGAACGGCG
>CAZYYP010000200.1:0-6484 GCA_964651695.1 uncultured Gaiellales bacterium
ATCACGACGGTCGCGCTCTGCGTCAAGGCGCAGCTCACGGTCGACACGCTCGCCGAGACCGGCGCCGTCAACCCCTCGGTGTCGGAGTCGCTGCAGCGCTGTGCCGAGCGCGCCGCGAACGCGCGCATGGCGCGCGACGCGATCGCCACGCGTGTGGCGTAACGCGCTCTCCTAGGCGGACATGGGGCCGACGGGCTCGGGATCGCCGCCGTCGACGCGTTCTTCGATGTAGTCCAGCAGCGTGCTCTGGACGGCGATGTTGCCCTCCACGAACTCGACCGCGATCTCGTGCACGCGATCGGAGAGAGAGCGTACGCGCCCGACCTGCCCGGTGATCTCGATCGGGGAATCATCACCGGGCAGGGCGAGCACGACGCGGATGCGCTGCCCCTGGGGGAGCGGCTGATGCGCAAGGATGAGGACGCCGCCGGCCGAGAGGTTGAGCGTGCGTCCCTGATCGAGCGAGGGCTGCACGTCGAGCACCTCGTAGCGCACGACGAGCTCCTCGGCGATGCGGGTGAAGCGCCGGCGCTCGGGACTGTGACGGCGACGCGGAGTCACACGCTGCTCTCGAGCTGCAGCCGCAGATGCGGGTTGCGCTGGGCCAGCTCGCGCAGCGCGCGGGCTTCGATCTGGCGCACGCGCTCGCGGGTGACGCCGAGCGCCTCGCCGACGTGCTCGAGCGTGCGGGCTCCTTCGCCGTCGAGGCCGTAGCGCAATGCGAGCACGCTGCCCATGCGATCCGGGAGCGCGTCGAGCGCGCCCTGGAGGTCGCCGGCACCGAGCTCGCCCGCAACCTCGTCATGCGGCTGGGCCGAGTTCTTGTCCTCGAGCATGTCGGAGAACTGCGAGTCGCCGTCTCCGACCGGGGTCTCGAGCGAGACCGGATCCTCCTGCAGCAGCATCAGCTGGACGATGCGGGTGCGGGGCAGCTCCATGGCCTCGGCGAGCTCCTCGACGGTTGCATCGCGCCCGAGCTCCTGGGTCAGCGAGCGATTTGTTCGATGCAGCCGCTTGACCATGTCGACGACGTGGACCGGGAGCCGGATCGTGCGGCCCTGATCGGCGATCGCACGCGACATCGACTGGCGGATCCACCAGGTCGCGTAGGTCGAGAGCTTGAAGCCCTTGGTGTAGTCGAACTTCTCGACCGCGCGGATCAGGCCCAGGTTGCCCTCCTGGATCAGGTCGAGCAGCGGCAGGCCGGACGGTGCATAGACCTTCGCGATCGAGATCACGAGGCGCAGGTTGCACTCGATCAGGCGGCGCTTGGCGACCTCGTCGCCGAGATCCTTGAGGCGCGCGAGCTCGCGCTCCTGCTTGGCGGTCAGCAGCGCGCCGTTGCCGATCTGGCGGACGTAGGTGCGCAGCACGTCGACGGCAGGGCCACCCCGCTCCTCCTCGTCGTACTCGGCCTCGGCGTCGGGCTCGTCGAGCAGGTCGAGCGGGCCCTTGGGCGCCTCGTCCGTGACGTCCTCGTCGTCGGCCACGAGCCGCAGGTGCGGAGTCGCGACGACGGGCTCTTCTTCGACGAGCTGATGTGCGGTAACGGCCATGTCTCTGTCTTCTCCTGCCCGGGGATGACGGTGCGCCGGAGGGCGCCTTCGACCCTCTCATCGGTCGGACCCGGCCGAAACTTGAGGATTTCCCCTTGACGGCAGCAGGAGATGCGACTAAGCGTGCGCTTGAGAACGACGTTCCGGAGCCGCTTCGGCGGGCGCGATGACGCCCGATCCGACGACACATCCGCTCTCGTCGTAGAGCACCGCAGTCTGCCCGGCGGCCACGCCGTAGACGGGCTCCTCGAGCATCAGGCGCGGGCCTCCCGGGCCCTGCTCGACGCGCGCCGCGACCGTGGGCGAGCGGGCTCGCAGCTTGGCGTGCACGCGGCCCGACGCGGCCTCGACGCGGGCGTCGCGCAGCTCGACGACGCTGCACGCGAGGCGGTCGCGGGGCCCGACGACGAGCTCGTTGCGCGCCGCGTCGGCATGCAGCACGTAGAGCGGCGCGGCCGCGGAGAGGCCGAGGCCCTTCCGCTGGCCCGCCGTGTAGGCGACCGCACCGGCGTGGCGCCCGAGCTCGTTCCCGGCCTCGTCGCGGATGCTCCCGGGCGCCATCGCCACGCCCTCGCGGGCGAGAAAGCCGTCGAGGGCCCCGCCGCCGAGGAAGCACACGTCCTGGCTCTCGCGCGCGGTGGCGGCGGCCATCCCGGCGGCGGCCGCCTCGGCGCGCACGGCGGCCTTGGTCGCATCGCCGAGCGGCAGGCGCAGGCGCGCGAGCACGTGCTCGGGCACGCGCGCCAGCATGTACGACTGATCCTTGGCATCGTCCGCCCCGTGCGCAACGAGCGTCTGCCCCTCGCGCTGCACGAGCCGCGCGTAGTGGCCCGTGGCGACACGACCGGCTCCGAGGTGCTCGGCTGCCTCGACGAGCGCGGCGAGGCGGTAGGAGCCGTTGCAGGTCGTGCACGGGTTGGGGGTCTCCCCACGGGCGTAGCCCGCGACGAATGGCTCGACGACGGCGGCGCGGAACGCTCCGCGGCCATCGAGCGTGATGTGCGGAATCCCGAGCGCATGGCAGCTCTCGCGCGCACGCACCACCGCGGCGGGCGAACAGCAGGCGCGCTCGGCATCCGGCGCCTGCTCGTCGATCCAGAGCCGCAGGGTGAGCCCGACGACCTCGCTCCCGGCCGCGCGCGTGCGCAGCAGCGCGACGGCCGAGTCCACGCCGCCCGACATCGCCACGGCGGTGCGCCGCTCGTCGGCTGGGAGCCGGAGCGACCGCTCCGCGGCATCGCCGAGCGCCGCGTGCAGTGCATCGAGCGCGACCGCGGCACACTCGCGCGCCCCGTCCGTCAGGCCGAGCTCGCCCGCGCAGGCGGCCAGCGAGGCGCGGGCGGCGTCGAGGAACGGCCGGCCCTCGCTGCGCCTGCAGGCCCAGGCCGCCGCCGCCGTCGCGTGGGCGCAGGCGGCGGCACCGAAGCGCGCGCTCGTGATGATCCCGCCGCCGTCGACTGCGAGCGTGATGCGCACGCGATCGCCGCATCCGGCGCCGCCGGCGCCCGCGAAGCCCTCCCCCGCGGGCTCGGGGACGCGCCCGGCGTACGCGAAGTCGCCCGGTCGCAGCATCAGACGACGGCGCTCGCGCGGCGGAGCAGCGCTGCGCAGCGCGCGACCGCCGAGGCGGCAAGCGCCCCGTGGTCGTCCTCGCTGAGCGCACCGAAGCTGAGGCGCAGCGCGCCGCGCGCCGCATCGGATGTCACGCCCATCGCGGTGAGCGCAGGGCTCGCGCTCGACTCGGCGCTGGCGCAGGCCGGCCCGGCGGCCGCGGCGATCCCCTCGTCGTCCAGGAGCGCGACGAGCGCGTGGCCGTTGAGGCCGGCGAGCAGCGCCAGCGAGTGCCCGGGAGTGCGCTCGGCGCCGGCACCGACGAGCGTCACGCCCTGGACGTGGCTGCCGAGCGCCGCCTCGTAGCTGTCGCGCACGGCTCGGTAGCGGGCGTAGCGCCCGCCGTCGCCCGCCGCGCTCGCGAGCGCGGCCGCGAGGCCGGCGGCCTGCGCCACGCTTTCGGTGCCGGGCCGCAGCGCGCGCTCCTGGCCGCCGCCGAACAGCACGGGCTCGAGACTCGCGAGCCCGCGCCCGCAGAGCAGGCCCGCGCCCTTCGGTCCCCCGAGCTTGTGGCCCGCGACCGCGGCCGTGACCGCACCCGGGAGCGCCCCGATGTCGACGCTCAGCGCAGGACAGGCCTGCACGGCGTCGAGGTGCAGCGGCACGCCGCGCTCGGCGCAGATCGCAGCGGCCTCGGCAACCGGCTGGATCACGCCCGTGAGGTTGCTGGCCCAGATCAGGCTGCAGACGAGGTCGCCGGGCCGGACGGCCGCATCGATCGCGCTCACAGGCACGCAGCCGTCGCCGTCGACGGGCAGCGTCACGACCTCGCAGCCGTTGCGCTCGAGGGCCTCCACCGCCCCGCTCACCGCGGGGTGCTCGAGCGGTGTCGTCACGACCCGTCCCGTCCCGCGCGCGGCGCGTCCGAGGATCGCGATGTTGTCGGCCTCGGAGGCGCCCCCGGTGAAGACGACGTCGGCGGCATCGACGCCGAGCGCCGCAGCGGCGGTCGCGCGCGCGGCGTCGAGCCCGCGCCGTGCCTCGCGCCCGGCCCAGTGCGGCTCAGAGGCGTTGCCGAAATGCTCGCGCAGGAACGGCTGCATCGCCTCCCAGGCGTGGTCGGAGACCGGCGTCGTGGCGGCGTGGTCGGCGTAGATGCGCACGTCCGAAAGCTACCGCGCCGCGCAACGCACCGGGTCTGACCCTTGATGGTGCGCGCGGCGCCTACGCGCCCGGCTTGCGCACGACCGCCAGCCCGAGCTCGGCGAGCTGCTCGGCCGGCAGCGGCGCGGGCGCGCCCGTGAGCGGATCGGCACCCCCGCCGAGCTTCGGGAAGGCGACCACCTCGCGCAGGTTGTCGGTGTCGCCGAGCTGCATCGCGATGCGGTCGATGCCGGGGGCGATGCCGCCGTGCGGGGGCGCGCCGAAGCGCAGCGCGCGCAGCAGGAACCCGAAGCGCTCCTCGGCCTCGGCCGGATCGATGCCGATCACATCGAGCACGCGCGTCTGCAGCTCGGCGCGATTGATGCGGATCGAGCCCGACGCCATCTCGAGACCGTTCAGCACGAGGTCGTAGGCCTCCGACGCCACGGCGCCGGGATCGCTCTCGAGGAGCTCCTCGTGCTCGCGCTTCGGCGCCGTGAACGGATGGTGCTCGGCCGTCCAGCCGCCATCCTCGTTGCGCTTGAAGAGCGGGAAGTCGACCACGAAGAGGAAGCACCACAGGCCTGCCGGGATCAGCTCGAAGCGCCGTGCCAGGTGCGGGCGCAGGGCGCCGAGCACGCGCTCGACGACGGCTTGGGAGTCGGCGGCGATGAACGCGACGGACCCGTTCCCGGCACCCGAGGCCTCGCGGATCGCCGCGATCTCGGCCTCGCTCAGGAACTTCGCGATCGGCGACCGCACGCTCCCGTCGGCCTCGAAGATCAGATAGGCGAGGCCCTTGCCGCCCCACTCCTTGGCGAACCCGGCGAGCTCGTCGAAGTCCTTGCGCGAGAGCACGTCGGCTGCGCCGGGCACGCTCAGGCAGCGCACGACCCCTCCGGAGGCCACCGCGCCCGAGAAGACGCCGAACTCCGAGCCCGCGACGGCCGCGCCGACGTCGCCGATCTCGAGGCCGTAGCGGAGGTCGGGCTTGTCGGAGCCGTAGCGCGCGAGCGCCTCCCCGTAGGGCATGCGCGGGAACGGCAGCTCCACCTCGTGCCCGGCATCGCGCCACACCTCGGCCATGAGCTGCTCGGTCAGGGAGAGCACGTCCTCGCGCTCCACGAAGCTCATCTCCAGGTCGAGCTGCGTGAACTCGAGCGCGCGGTCGGCGCGCTGCGCCTCGTCGCGCCAGCAGCGGGCGATCTGGTAGTAGCGGTCGAAGCCGCCGCACATCAGCAGCTGCTTGTAGAGCTGCGGGCTCTGCGGCAGCGCGTAGAACGTGCCGGGCTCGAGCCGGAACGGGATCACGAAGTCGCGCGCGCCCTCGGGCGTCGCGCGCGTCATGGTCGGTGTCTCGAGGTCGAGGAAGTCGCGCTCGTCGAGGAAGCGCCGGATCGATCGCACCGCGCGCGTGCGGATCCCCTGCAGCTCCTGCATCCGCGGCCGGCGCAGATCGAGGTAACGGTGGCGGATGCGCAGTCCCTCGTCGACGTTCTCGTCGTCGAGCTGGAACGGCAGCACCTCGCTCGAGGAGAGCAGCTCGAGCTCCCCGACGGCGAGCTCGACCGCCCCCGTCGGCAGCTGGTCGTTGCGCGTCGCGTCGCTGCGCGGCACGAGCGTCCCGCGGGCGCGCACGACGCACTCGAGACGCAGCGCCTGGGCCACCGCATGCGCCGCGGGCGAGCGCTCCGGATCCATCACGAGCTGCACGAGGCCCGTGCGGTCGCGCAGGTCGATGAACACGAGCCCGCCGTGGTCGCGCCGCCCGCCGACCCAGCCCGAGAGCGTCAGCTCCCGGCCGGCGTGCTCTGCACGCGGCTCCCCGCACAGCATGTCCCGATAGGCGCTCACTGTCCGCGCACGCTCCGCTCGACGTAGTCCACGACATCGCCGAACGCGATCTCGCTCTCTCCGTGCCTGACGATGCCACGCTCGCCGTCACCGGCGCGGCAGACGGTGACCACGCGTGCGCGCAGCCGCTCGGCGTGACGCAGCTGTCCCTTGAGGCTGCGTCCCGCGAGCTCCGCCTGGCCCGACAGCCCGCGTGCGCGGGCCCTGTCGAGCAGCGCGTGCAGCTGCGGCCGCGCGCTCTCGTCCTCGCAGGCGCTGAACCAGTCCACGACCGGCGCGTCCGGCGCCCTGCCCGCCTGCTCCAGCGCCAGCACCACGCGTTCGGTGCCGCAGCCGAAGCCCACGCCGGGCACGCGCTTGCCGCCGATCTGCTCGGCCAG
>CAZYYP010000201.1:0-6473 GCA_964651695.1 uncultured Gaiellales bacterium
TGGCGATGCGGAAGAGGAGGCTGTAACCGATCTGACCGGCGGCACCGGTGACCGCAACGCGGACGGGGGTAGGCATGTCCGGAGCGTATCGGGGGTACGGCCGAGGCCGCGTGGCTTGGGGGCCCTACGAAGACGGGCCCTTGCCCCATCTGGGAGATTTTCCGCATTAGGGTGAGACGGAGATGACGGGCTCCGGGGAGACCGAGACACGACTTCGCGCTCTGGCGCGCAAGTTGGAGGCGCTTTCGGCAGTGGGTGCGCCGGTCTCCGAGCGTGCCCGCGTACGGGCCGAGCACGCCCGCGTGCTGCGCGCCGTGGACGCCGAGCAGGCGCTCGCGAACGCGCTGCTGGCGCTCTCCGAGGCCCATTCGATCGAGTCC
Organism: uncultured Gaiellales bacterium; assembly: GCA_964651695.1. Classification (GTDB taxonomy): domain Bacteria; phylum Actinomycetota; class Thermoleophilia; order Gaiellales; family JALYLC01; genus JALYLC01. The sequence continues at coordinate 381 of CAZYYP010000201.1, forward strand.
GAGGAGCCCGCGGAGACGCGCGATCGCACGGTCGCCGCGTGCGAGGCGACGGTCGCGATCTGCTACCAGACGCTCGGCGACGACGCCTTGGCGCTCGAGCACGCGCTCTCGGGCCTCGAAGTGCTCGGCGACCTCGAGGACGACCTCACCCGCTTCCGCCTGCACAACGCGCAGGCCGTCGTCTACAACAACTTCGGCCAGGCCGACCGCGCGCTCGCCTCCTATGCCGAGGCGCGCGAGGCCGCGGCGCACCTCCAGGACGCGACCCCGCTCTCGGTCCTGAACACGAACATCGCCTGCGTCTACCTCGAGATCCTCGACCAGCCGGATCGCGCGATCCCGCACCTCGACCGCGCGCTCGCGATCGAGGACGCCGAGCCGATCGCACGCGTCTGGGCGCTGCAGGCGCTCGGTCGCGCACAGAACCAGCTCGGCGAGCACGAGCTCGCGCTCGGCTTCGCGCGCGACGCCGAGGGCATCGCCGAGCGCCACGGCCTGCTCGGCAGCGTCAGCGCCAGCCTGCTCGTGGCGGGCGACGCGCTGCGCGCCCTGCACCGCGAGGACGAGGCGCGCGAGGCGCTCGAGCGCTCCGTCGAGGTCGCGCGCAGGGCGCACGCTCTGGACATGCTGGCCGACGCCCTCACCGCGCTCGGCGAATGCGAGGCCGCGGCCGGGCACACGGACGCCGCGCGCACGGCCCTCGAAGAGGCGAGCGAGCTCATCGCCGACCGCAACCCCGCCCGCCACCCGCTCTCGGCACTCGCGAGCCTGGCTGCCGCGACCGGCGATCATGCGAGCGCCTACGCGTACCTCATGCGCTTCCACGAGATCGTGCAGCGCTCGGCCGACGAGCGCTCGCGCATGGCCTCGAGCGCGCTCGAGGTCGAGCACAACGTCGCGACCGTGCGCCAGGAGGCCGAGCTCGCCCGGCGCGAGCAGCAGCTGCTGCGCGAGCACGCCGACGTGCTCGAGCAGCGCGTGCGCGAGCGCACCGCGGAGCTCGAAGACGCCCAGCACGAGCTGATCGAGCGCCTCGCGGTCGCGGCCGAGCACCGCCACCACGAGACCGGCGAGCACACGCTGCGCGTCGGCACGCTCGCCGGCGGCATCGCCCGCCTGCTCGGGCTCGACGAGGGCTTCGTCGACGACATCGCCGTCGCGGCGCGCCTCCACGACATCGGCAAGATCGCGGTGCGCGACGCGATCCTGCTCAAGCCGGGGCCGCTGACCTCCGCCGAGTTCGACGAGATGAAGTCGCACACGCTGCTCGGCGCCGAGATCCTCAGCGACGGCCGCACGCGCGTCATGCGCCTGGCCGAGGAGATCGCGCGCAGCCATCACGAGCGCTGGGACGGCAACGGCTATCCGTACGGGATCGGGTCGACGAGCATCCCCCTCAGCGGTCGCATCGTCGCGACCTGCGACGCATTCGACGCGATGCTCTCGATGCGGGTCTACAAGGCGGCGATGCCGCTCCCGGATGCGATGGCCGAGATCCATCGCGGCGCCGGCGCGCAGTTCGACCCGCGCGTGGCGCATGCGCTCGTGACGCTCGTCGCCTCGGCGCCCGACCTGATCGCGCGCCTCTACGGCGTGCGCCCGGGCATCGCCGAAGCGGCCTGAGCCGTTACGCCTGGTCGAGGCTCGCGAGCCGCTCGCAGAGCAGCTCCACGAAGCCGTCCCGGTCGACGCCCTCGGCGACCTGCGCGTTCGGCGCGGTGTCGCCCAGGAGGTAGCGGTCGACGAGCGTGATGCCGCGCGCCGGCCCGGCCGTCGTGTCGATCGTGACCAGCGCGTCGATCGTCGTCAGGATTCCAGGCTGCACGAGCGCGGCGACCGCCAGCGCATCGTGCACCGGCACGACGCGCTCGCCGAAGGTGCGGCCGTGCCAGTCGAGGTAGAAGCGCAGCATGGTCGCCGCGAGCGCGCCGATCGGCCCCGCAGCGCGGATGCGGTCGACATCGTCGTCCCGCAGCGTCGCCGCCCGCGTCACGTTGAGCCCGACCATCGTGATGTCGAGCCCCGAGTCGAACGCCCGTGCGGCGGCCTCGGGGTCGAACCAGATGTTGAACTCGGCCGCCGGCGTCACGTTGCCGTGGCCGTCGGAGCCGCCCATCACGGCGACGCGGCCGAGGTTCGGAAGCGCCTCGGGGTGCATCGCCGCGAGCAGCGCCACGTTGGTGAGCGGACCGATCGGCGAGAGCAGGACGGGCTCCTCGCTGCGCTCCAGCACCTCGACGAGCAGATCCACGGCGTGCATCGGCACCACCGATGCCCGCGACTCGGGGGCCTGCGCACCTCCGAGCCCGTCCGATCCGTGCACGACGGCCGAGTGGCGCCAGCGCGGCACGACCAGCGGCCGCTCGGCGCCCGCCGCGACGGGAATGTCCTCGCGGCCCGCGAGCGCGAGCACGCGCAGCGCGTTGCGGGTGGTCGTCTCGAGCGGCAGGTTGCCCGCGACGGTCGTGACGGCGAGCAGGTCGACCTCCGGACTCGCGAGCGCGAGCAGGATGGCGATCGCGTCGTCGACGCCGGGATCGCAGTCGATGACGAGCGGGCTGGCCACGGTCGGCCAGTCTAGGCGAGCGCCGTGCGCAGCCTCGCTCAACGCTGGGGTCCGACCGCGAGAGTTGCGCGCCCGAGCGCCGGAGGGGAGCCGACGCTTCCATACCGGGTCGTATCGTTTCGATTGCAGAGCTCTCAATGGAAGAATTTCGGCTTGACAATTGGGGTCGTATCGTTTTCTATCTCGGGTCATGGCGAAGGCCGGCCTCCCGTTGCGATCCCGCCCGACGATCCGCGACGTCGCGCGCACCGCCAACGTCGGCATCAGCACCGTCTCGAGCTTCCTCAACAGCACGCGGCCCGTCTCGACCGCGACCAGGTCGCGCATCACGCGGGCGATCGAGGATCTCGGCTACGAGCCCAGCTCGATGGCCCGCAACCTGCGGCGCCGCCAGGCCGGGGCGATCGGGCTCGTGCTGCCCGACGTCCTCAATCCGTTCTTCATGCTCGTCGCCTCGGGCATCGAGGAGGTCATCCGCGCCGACGACTTCTGCTTCGTGCTCTGCCCGACGAACTTCGAGGCCGAGCGCGAGGCGAGCTATGCGCGGTTGCTGCGGCGACAGCAGCTCGACGGCGTGATCATCCTGAGCGGTACCGCGCTCTCCTCGCCCGCACTGCTCGAGCTCGCGACGCGTGCTCCCGTCGTGCTCGTCGACGAGCTGATCCCCGGCGTCGATGCACCGTTCGTCGCCGCCGACAACCGCCGCGGGGCCCGATCGATCGCCGACCACGTGCTCGGGCTCGGGCACACCGAGGTCGCGATCGTCGCCGGCCCGCCCGGCCTCTGGACCGCGGAGCAGCGGCTGAGCGGCTACCGCGAGGCGCTCGCGGCGCATGGGCTCGACTGCGACGTGCCGATCGCCTACGGGGACTTCCGCCTCGAGTCCGGCTACGAGGCCGCCCGCACGTTGCTTGCGGGCCGCCGCGATGACCGGCCGACCGCGCTGATCGCCTCCAACGACCTGATGGCCATCGGCTGTGCGCGCTACTGCGCTGACAACGGCATCACGGTCGGCGTCGAAGTGAGCATCGCCGGCTTCGACGACATCCCGCTCGCCGAGCTCGTCACGCCTGGCCTGACCACGGTGCGCCAGCCCGCGCGGGAGATCGGGCGCCAGGCGGCGCGCTTCGCTCTCGCCCGCGTGCGCGGCGACGAGCCCGCCACCGACGGCAGCGAGCGGGTCGAGCTCGCGACGACGCTCGTCGTGCGCCAGTCCGTGGCCGCGCCTGGGGGCGCGCGATGAGCGCGGACGCGAAGGTCCATCTCGACCACGTCAGCCACGCCTTCGACGGCCGACCCGTGCTGGGCGAGACGACGCTCGACATCGCCAAGGGCGAGTTCGTCGCCGTGGTCGGGCCGTCCGGGTGCGGCAAGTCGACGCTCTTCAACATCGTCGCGGGCCTCATCACGCCCACGCACGGGCGCGTCCTCGTCGACGGCACCGACATCACGGGCACGACCGGCCGCATGGGCTACATGCTGCAGAAGGACCTGCTGCTGCCGTGGAAGACCGTGCTCGACAACGTCCTGCTGGGACGGTCGCTGGGGCACCGGACGACGAAGGCCGACCGCAACGAGGCGCTCGATCTGCTCGACCGCTACGGCCTCGGCTCGTTCACCGACCACTACCCGCACGCGCTCTCCGGCGGGATGCGCCAGCGTGCCGCCCTGATCCGCACGATCGTGTTCTCGCGCGAGGTCCTGCTGCTCGACGAGCCGTTCGGCGCGCTCGACTCGCAGACGCGCCTGCTGATGCAGGAATGGCTGCTGCGGGTCTGCAGCGAGATCGACTCGACGATCCTCTTCATCACCCACGACATCGACGAGGCGCTCTTCCTGGCCGATCGGGTGCTCGTGATGTCGGCCCGCCCGGGCACGATCAAGGGGGTCTTCGACGTGCCGTTCGCGCGCCCGCGCGCCTACGAGCAGGTGACGAGCGACGAGTTCGTCGCGCTCAAGCGCCAGGTCTTCGGCCTGATCTACGAGGAGTCCGTGCGCGCGGCGCACGAGCTCGACCCGGCGGGCGCGCCGTGAGCGCCCGGCCGCTCCCGGGCAGCCCGGCCGGCCGGCATGCGCGGCGCGGGCTCGCGGTCGTCATCCCGCCGCTCGTGGTGTTCGCCGTCATCTTCGCCGGCTGGCAGTGGCTCGTCGATGTCCGCCACGTGCAGCAGTTCGTGCTCCCGAGCCCCCACCAGGTCTTCAGCGCGGCCTGGAGCGATCGCTCGGCCCTCCTCTCCAACGCGCTCTACACCGCCTGGGAGATGATCGTCGGGTTCGCCTTCGGCGCGGGCATCGGCATCGTCTTCGCAACGCTGATGGCCCACTCGCGCCTCGCGTCGCGGGGCCTCTACCCGGTCCTGATCACGACCCAGACGATCCCGCCGATCGCGATCGCCGCCCCGCTCGTGATCTGGCTCGGCTACGGGATCTGGCCGAAGGTGATCGTGACGGCGATGATCGTCTTCTTCCCCGTCCTCGTGAACGCCTACCAGGGCCTCACGAACGTCGACGCCGACCTGCTCTCGCTGATGCGGTCGATGAACGCGTCGGAGTGGCAGACGTTCCGCCACGTGCGCGTCCCGGCGGCTTCGACGCTGATCTTCGCGGCGATGAAGCTCGCCGCGACCTACAGCGTGATCGGCGCCGTGTTCGGCGAGTGGGTCGGGTCCGACAAGGGCATCGGCGTCTATATCCTGCAGGCCAATTCGCGCCTCCAGACCGATCGCGTCTATGCCGCCATCTTCGTCCTGTCGCTGATCGGGATCGTGGCGTTCCTGCTCGTCGCCCTCGCCGAATGGCTCGCGACGCCGTGGCGACGGCGCGCGACTCCCAGGCGGCTCTTCTCCAAACGCGTCCCCGCGCGCCAAACCCCATCGAACGGAGAACACGTATGAGGATCCGCCGCACAGCCGTCACGGCGTGCGTGACGCTGGCCATCGCCGCCGCCGCGGCGCTCGCAGTCGTCGGCACGTCGCCCGCAGCGAGCACGAAGAAGGCCGCGAGCCTGACGACCGTCAACATGGTGCAGGACTGGCCGACGCCCTGGGTCGGCTGGATCCCGTGGGTCGTGGCCGACGCCAAGGGCTACTTCGCCCAGCAGGGCATCAAGCTGGCGATCCGCGTCCCGCCGACCGCCGCCGACCCGATCAAGTTCATCTCCGCCGGCCGCGCCGACGTCGCCTTCACGACCTCGCTCGACGTCGTCCTCGCCAAGCAGCAGAGCGCCCCGGTGATGGAGATCGGCGCCTACACCCAGTTCAACAACTGGGGCCTCGTCTTCCCGCAGGGAAAGCCCGCCACGATCGCCTCGCTCAAGGGCAAGAAGATCGGCATCTACCCGGACGCGTGGACGAAGGTGCAGCTCAGCCTGATGCTCGCCTCGGCCGGCATGAAGCTCAGCGACGTCACGCTCGTCACGACGCCCAACGACACCGCGCCGCTGCTGATCGCCAAGAAGATCGACGCGGCCACCGGCATCACGAACGCCGAGGAGACCGAGGTGCAGGTCACCGGCAAGCAGAAGCCCA
>CAZYYP010000202.1:0-6471 GCA_964651695.1 uncultured Gaiellales bacterium
CGCCGGCCTGCGCTACTCCACGACGAAGCGGATCACGGCCTCCGCGCCCCGCGCGGCCGCCTCGGCCTCCGCGCGGGTCGCACCTGAGGCGAGCACGAATCCCGCGCGGTCCGGGCCGCGCAGGAGTGGCGCGATCTCCGCCCCGGGCGAGCGGTAGGCGTACGCGAGCTCGACACCCGGGAGGGCGCGAGCCTCCGCGAGGCCATCGACGCGGACGAGCCGGCCGGCCGGGGCGATCAGGAAGCGCACGACGGCGGCGCGTTCGCGCACCGGCTCGAGCCCTCCCGGCGCCTGCGCGAGCGCTGCGCGCACGGCTGCGGCGCTGAGCTCGACGCCGAGCGCCGCGCTGCACAGCTCGGCGTCGTGGCCGCCGCCGAGGCGTGCGGCGACCTCCATCACCCGCGGGCCGTCCGGAGCCAGCAGCACCTGGGTGTAGGTCGGCCCGGACACGACGCCCAGTGCGCGGCAAGCCGCCTCTGCCACAGCCACGACGGCGGCAACCGGATGCAGGGACGGGTAGAGATGCGCCGTGGCGACGCCGAACGCCAGGGCGCGCTCGCGATCGGTGACGGTGAGCGGCACGAAGCGGCCGGCGTCGAGGAAGGCGTTGACGGTCAGCTCGGGGGCCTCGATGAACTCCTCGCAGAGCGCCAGGCCATCGCGCGAGGCCCCCTGCGCCGCGGCGACGACCGCCGCGAGGTCGCCGCCGGGCGCCACGATCTCGAGACCGCGCTGACCCTGCGCGGCCGCGGGCTTCACCACGACGCGGGCATCGGCAGGGAGACCGCGGCCATCGTTGCTCCAGGCGGGCTGGGGCACGCCGGCGGCGGCGAACGCGCGCCGCTGCGCCAGCTTGTCGGTGGCGCGGGCCGCGGTTGCGGGGTCGATCGGGTGCGGCAGGCCGAGCGCTGCGGCGACCTCGGCCGCGACGCGCACGGGGCCGTCGGTGCCGGGTGAGATCAGCCCGCCTGCGCGCTCCCTCCGCGCCACGGCGAGCACCGCCGCGGGGTCCATCGCCGAGACGAGCTCGAAGCGGTCGACGAGCCCCTCGCGCACGCAGAAGGCATCCGGGTCGAAGTCGCAGGCGATCGTCTCGACGCCGAGCCGCCGGGCCGCGGCGTAGGCGCCGAGCTGACCGGCCCCGGCGCCGAGGACGATGAGAGGCGAGGCGGGAATCGGCTGCGCCGGCTAGGAGATGGCGGCCACGTGCACCGCCCACCACGCCGGATTGTCGGCGTACCAGCGGATCGTGCGCTCGAGCCCCTCGTCGAAGCCGATGCGCGCGCGCCAGCCGACGAGGTCTGCCACCTTGTCGGTCGAGCCGATGTGGCGGTCGACCTGCCCGGGGCGATCCGAGACGTAGGTGATCAGCGAGCGCGGCTTGCCGAGCTGGTCGCAGATCCGCTCCGCAATGCTCTGCACGTCCTCGTCGATCCCGGTGGCGACGTTCAGCACCTGACCCGCGACGCGCTCGAGCGGCGCCTCGATGATCGCCGTGATCGCCTCGGAGGTGTCCTCGACGTGCAGCCAGTCGCGGCTCGCACGGCCGCCGCCGTGCACCGTCAGCGGGCGATCCTGCAGCGCGGCGGTGATGAAGCGCGGGATGACCTTCTCGGGGTGCTGGTAGGGCCCGTAGTTGTTGAACGGGCGCACGACGACGGCCGGCGTCGCGTAGGTGCACCAGTAGCTGTAGACGAGGCGATCGCCGCCGGCCTTCGTCGCCGCGTAGGGAGAGCGCGGATTGAGCGGGTGCTCCTCGTCCATCGGGTCGCGCTCGGCGGTGCCGTAGACCTCGCTCGAGGAGACCAGGACGAAGCGCTCGACGGGGTGTCGCCGGCACGCGTCGAGCAGCACCTGGGTGCCCTCGACATTCGTCGTCACGAACTCGCTGGCGCCGTCCAGGATCGACTTCTCGACGTGCGACTCGGCGGCGGCGTTGACGATCACGTCGACGCCGGAGACGATCTCCTCGACGTGCGCGGCATCCCGGATGTCGCCCTCGACGAACGAGAGCCGCGGATGTCCGAGCAGGTCGGCGATGTTGGCCGTGTTGCCCGCATAGGTGAGCGCGTCCATGATCACGACCTCGTGATCGGTCGCGCGCAGCAGATGCCGGCAGAGGTTCGAGCTGATGAAGCCGGCGCCGCCGGTGACGAGCACGCGTGTCATTCGAGCACCTCGTCGATCACGTAGAGCGGGCGCTGCTCGACATCGCGCTGGATGCGCATGACGTACTCGCCGAGCAGCGCGAGGATGAAGCCCTGCACCGCCAGCACGCCGACGATCAGCGCGGCCAGGAAGGTCAGGCCCGGGAAGTTTGCCTCAGCGATCCAGAAGATCACGCCATACGTCGCGAGCCCGAGCGACGCGAAGGTCATCACGATCGCGATGACCGCGCCGGCCCACTGGATCGGCTGCGGCCAGAAGCCGAAGAGCACGTGCAGGGCGAGCCGCACGAGGCGCATCGACGAGTAGCGAGAGGCCTGGCCCTCGCGCGCATGGTGCCGGAGGTCGACCTCGACCACGGAGGCGCCGGTCGAGAGGATCAGCGCCTTCGTGAACTTCTGCCGCCCGATGCGGTGCAGGACGGGCTCGATCGCGCTCCGGCGGTAGGCGTTGAAGGCGCACCCGTAGTCGGAGATCTCGACGCGCGTGAGCCTGCGCAGCATGCCGTTGATGGCGCGCGAGGGCAGCTTGCGGCTCATGAGCGCGTCCGCTCGCGCCTGCCTCCGGCCCGAGGCGACTTCCACGTGGTTGTCCTCGAGTGCCGCTACGAGCTTGCCGATGTCATCCGGATCGTTCTGGAGGTCGCCGTCCATCGTCACGACGATGCCGGCGCGCGCGTGCACCATGCCCGCCGCCATCGCGGGATGCTGGCCGAAGTTGCGCTTCAGCAGGACGACCCGGAAACGCGGGTCGCGCGCATGGGCGGCGCGCAGCAGCGCGCGCGACCCGTCGCTCGAACCGTCGTCGACGAGCACGACCTCCCACGGGCGACCCCACGCGGTGAGCGCGGCCGACAGGCGCTCCACGAGCTCGTCGACGTTGCGGGCCTCGTTGAAGACCGTCACGACGACGCTCACGTCGGGCCGTGCAGTGCCCTCGCCGAGCATCGCCGGCGCGATCACGGCCTCTTCTCCCGCGGCCGCCGACACCCTGTGAGGGTACCAAGATCGGCCGTATCCCGCTGCGCGGAGCGCCTTCGGAGCCACTACGTTGAGACCGGATGGCAGCGGCAGTGGAAACTCCTCGCGAGCGGCGTCGGCTTGCGTTGGCCGTCAGCCTGCTGGCCGCCGCGTACCTCGCCACGCGCCTCGCGCTGACCTGGCGCTTCCCGCTCTACGTCGACGAGACGACCTTCGCGAGCTTCGCGCGCGACGTCCACGGCAACCTCGGCCAGTTCTTCGCCGCCGAGATCGACCAGAAGGGCCTGCTGCCCTCCTGGCTGGGCGCAGGTCTGATCGGCGTCGGCATCGACCCCGTGACCGCGATGCGGCTGCTCGCAGCCGCCGGGGCGGCGCTCGCGGCGGTCTGCGGCGGCCTGCTCATGCGGCGCCTCTACGGTCTGCGCGAGGGGCTGCTGACGGCGGGCCTGATCGCGCTCGGGCCGTACTTCCTCGTCAATGCGTCGGTCGGCATCTACGACGCGATGGTCACCGGGCTCGTGGCGGCCGCGATCCTCACCGCCGTCCGGCTGGCGCAGAGGCCCCGCCTGGTCACGGCGCTGCTCCTGGGCGTGGCCATCGGCGCGGGCGGCCTGACGAAGCCGACGGCCTCGGTCGCGCTCGTCGTACTGCCGTTCACGCTCCTGCTCTTCGATTACGCCTCCCCGGACCTGCGGCGTCGGCTGCTGCGCTGGGCGGCCTTTGCGGTCCTGGCGGTCGCGATCGGCTACGCCCTCACCTCGATCGCACGCCTGAGCTCGCTCTACGGCCGGCCCATGGTGCCGCGCGAGAACCACCGCGACCTCGGGCAGATCTTCGACGACATCGGCCCGAGCCTGACCGGCAACGGGCCGCTGATGGGAATGGCCCTGTACGGCTACCTGACGCTCCCGGGCATCCTGCTGGCGATCACCGGCGTGGTCTCCGGCCTGCGCCGGCACCGCGGCGCCACCACCATCCTCCTCGTCTGGACGATCAGCGTCATCGTCTCGGCGCTGTTCCTCGCCCTGTGGCCCTATCCGCGCTACTTCGCGGCGGCGATGGTGCCGCTCTCGGCGTTCGTCGCGCTCGGCATCGTGGCCGTCTGGGATGCGATCGTCGGGCACCGCTGGCTGCATCGCAGCTCGCGCCTCGCCCTCGCGACGGCCGTCGTCGTGCTGGCGCTGCTGCCCGCGGCGCACTACGAGGGCCTCGTGCTCGCCGATCCCGTGCACACGCCCTACCCGGGCGCCGATCTCGAGGGCTACATCTGGGCGACCAGCGCACAGACGTGGGTCGACCCCGCCGCGCGGCAGATCGAGCGCCGCGGCGGCCCCTACCCGGTGCGCATCGACGTCCTCTCCGGCTACACCTGGGGTCTGGATCTCCGGCTCAACGGCGCGTCCGTCGGCTCGGCGGATCGCTACGACGTCGTCCTCGGCGGAACGCCCGCGCAGATCGCGCAGGCGCGTTACCTCGTCACCGACGGCGCACGCGGAGATACGCCACCCCGCCCGGGATTCCGCCTGATCTTCCGCAAGGCACGTCCCCTCGGGGGCGCCGTGACACGCGTCTTCGAGCGCACGCGCCCCTGATTCCGCGGGGGCTCTACGAGGTCCTGAAGCCGGTGACGGCGAGATTGCCGACCGGCAGCGAGAGCGCGAGCGACCGGAGCGCACCGCGACGGGCACCCGCGACGAGCGCGCCCTTGACACCGCGCGGGACCGGGGCGAGCTTGAGCCAGTAGTGCAGCGGATAGCGGTTGGCGATCCGCCGGACGTCCACCCCGCAGTACCCGGCGCGCTCGAGCAGGGCCCGCGCGCTGTCCCTGGAGAAGAGCTGCAGGTGCTCGAGGTCGATGATCGGCGAACGCATGCCGAGCGCCCGGTTGAGCGGCGCTCGCCGGTCGTGGCAGACGATCATCAGCGCCCCTCCGGGGGCGAGCAGGCCGTGCGCGTCGCGGAGGAGGCGCGCCGGGTCGGGCACGTGCTCGATCGTCATGCAGCACGTGATCAGGTCGTAGGGACCAGCGGCCGCCGCGCGCTCGGCGTCGAAGACGTCATGGACGATCAGCGCGCGCACACGCGGCGAGGCCGCGGCGAGCGGCGCGGCCGACGGCTCGTACCCGCTCACGCGGGCGAAGCCGAGGTCGAGCAGTTCCTCGAGCAAGGAGCCCTCGCCGGTGCCGATGTCGAGCGCCGCGCCGGTGCCGGGCAGGCGCGGCAGCAGCCGGCGTACGAGGCCGGCATAGGTGCGGCTCGCGTAGACCGCCTCCTCCTTGCTGTCGAACGCGGCCGCGTCGTAGGCCGCTCCGATGCCGCCGAGATCGGCGACCGGGCTCGCGTAGACGGCATCGCAGGCCGGGCACTCGACGAGGCGGTGGTGCATGTACTCGGGGAACTTGCGCGAGGCGAAGGCGTACTCGTCGAGCGCGGCGGCGTCGATCCGCGCCGGCGCCAGCTCGCGGCCGGCGGTCGCGCCGCAGACCGGGCACGCCCGCTCCACCGCACGCGGGCGCTCGCCCGCAGGTGCCGGCTCGGTCATCACGGCTGGGACGCCGAGCGGGCGTCCACCGACGGCGAGACGAGGCGCACCTCGCCGTCGCGCACGACGCTCGAGCGCACGTACAGCGGCCGTCGCTTGACCTCCTCGAACACGCGCGCCAGATACTCGCCCACGAGTCCGATCGCGAACAGGTTGAGCGAGCCGAACAGCAGCACGAGGATGACGACGGTGGCCACGCCGCGCGGCGCGCTGTCCGGAGCGACCACCCGTGCGACGCCCTGTGCGGCGGCGAGCACGATGCTGAGCAGGAACAGGACCGTGCCCGCGAAGCTGAGCATCGTCAGCGGCACGTTGCTGAACGAGAAGATGCCCTTCTTGGCCCACCCGATGTTGCGCCGCAGGTTGTTCGTGGTCTCGCCGAACATGCGCTTCGGCCGCACGTAGTCGACGCCCGTCTGACGGAAGCCGACGAAGGCGCGCACACCGCGCAGGAAGAGATCGCGCTCGTCGCACTGCAGCATCGCGTGCACGACGCGGCGGTCGATCAGCGAGAAGTCGCCGGCGTCGCGCGGGATCGAGAGGTACGAGAAGCGGTCGAAGGCCCAGTAGAAGGCGCGGTAGGCGCGCTGCATGAACCACGTCGTCTCGCGCGAGACGCGCCGTCCGTAGACGACGTCGTAGCCCGCCTTCCACTGCTCGACGAACTCGGCGATCAGCTCGGGCGGATCCTGCAGGTCGCCGTCGAGCAGCACCACGGCGTTCTTGGTCGCGAGCTCCATGCCGCTGCGGAAGGCGGCCTGCGAGCCGAAGTTGCGCGAGTGCG
>CAZYYP010000203.1:0-6441 GCA_964651695.1 uncultured Gaiellales bacterium
CGATCTGCGGCGCGCGATCTTCGCGTACAACCACGCCGACTGGTACGTCAACGAGGTCCTCGCGATTGCGGCCTCGATTCCCGACAACTACGGCCAGTGAGCGCGTTCAGAGCGCGTTGATGCCCGCGCCGTCCCGGGCGGTCGAGCCGGCGGCCCAGAGCGCGTAGGCGTGCGCGTAGGCGGCGAGCATGCGCCCGCGGCGCTCCTCGCGCGGGCGGCGCACAACGCCCTCGGCCCAGCTGTAGCGCTCGCGCGCCAGCTCCTCGAGGCCGTGGTCGCCGAGCTCGGCCGCGGTTGCGCGGCCGGCGCGTGCGCGCGAGCGGATGCCGCGCAGCGCCGGCTCGACCGCACGCTCCGAGCGCTCGAGTTGCACGAGCTCCGCGAGGCACGAGGGGCACGGGCGGAGCGCGGGCCGCTCGACCGGCGGACCGCTGCAGAGGCCGCACACGGGGCAGCCGTAGGCCACCGGAACGAGGTCGCCGGGCGCCGACGACGTGCCGTCCTCGAGCTCGACCCGCCCGTCCTCCTCCGTGCCGCCCGCCTTGACCGCGAGCACCGGCCCCGAAGCCGGGTCGCGCCCGGGCATGACGCGCGCGACGAGGTCGCCGGCGCGGAAGGACGACCGGTTCTTGGGCGTCGTGCGCGCCGGAGGGCGCACGACGCGCTCGGGCTCAGCCGTACGCAGAGCCTCCGGTGGCATCGGCTTGGGCCACGCCTCCCCGGCCTCGAGCCACCACTCGCACAGCTCGCGCGCCTGGTTGAAGGCGACCGTGACGCGCGTGGCCGCACCCGCGCGGTCGGCGTTGCGATCGGGGTGCGTGCGTGCGACGCGCTCCTTCCACGCGCGGCGGATCTCGTCGGCGCTCTCGGGAGCATCGACCCCCAGGAGCCACTGCGCCCGCGCGATCTGGGTCCTCGACGGCGCGCGACTCGACATGGCCTCAGGGTACCGGGACACCGGCCGGGGCCACCCCGAGCGCGGCATCCGCACGCACGAGCCCGGCGCCGTAGGCGGCGTCCTTGCCCGCGACGCCCAGATCGAGCGCCGTGCGCGCGAGCAGGCGCGCAACCCCGGTCGCGGTCGTCGCGCGGCCGGCGGCGAGCACGAGCGCCGCGACACCCGCGACGTGCGGCGATGCCATGGACGTGCCCGAGAACGAGCGGTCGGCGTACCCGCCGGCGCCGTCGAGCGTCTGCTGCACGATGCCGACGCCCGGGGCGACGAGGTCGAGCGCGCGCCCGCCCGCGCTGAACGGCGCGCGCACGAGCGCCGAGTCCACGGCGCCGACTGCGAGCACCCCGGCGAGCCGTGCCGGGTCGCCGACGGCGCCGCCGTCGTTGCCCGCGGCGGCGACGATCAGGACTCCCTTACCCCGCGCATAGACGACGGCCTCGGACAGAACGGTCGAGGAGTCCGGCCCGCCGAGGCTGAGGTTGACGATGCGCGCGCCGTGATCGGCGGCCCAGACGATGCCCGCGGCGACATCGGCGTCGCTGCCGCTGCCATCGGCGGCGAGCACCTTGACGGGGAGGATCGCGGTCTCCGGCGCAACGCCGGCCTCGGCGAGCCCGTTGTCCGCGATCTCGGCGATCGTGCCCGCGACGTGCGTGCCGTGGCCGTTGTCGTCGGCCGCAGCCGCGCTGTTCGTGATGACGTTCCAGCCCGCCAGCACGCGACCGGCCAGATCGGGCGCCGGCGCGACCCCGGTGTCGACGACCGCGACCGTGATGCCCGCCCCGCGCGTCACCGTCCAGGCCGCACCCGTGCCGAGCGCGTCGAGTCCCCACTGCTGCGCGCGGCCGGGGTCGGGCGCCGCCGCGTCGAGCGCATGGAGCCGGCGCAGTGGCTCGGCGTAGCGCACGGCATGCACACGCCTGAGCGCCCGCAGCGCGGCCGTCCGGTGCAGCGCGGGCAACTGGACGACGACCGCGCGCAGCCGGGGGACGGCGTCGACCTGCACGGCGCCGGACGCCGCGAGCGCCGCCGCCGTGAGCGTGCCCGGCCGGAAGCCGACGACGTAGGAATCGCCGGCGCGGCCGGCGGCGGGAGCCAGGAGCGAGAGCAGTGCGAGTGCGGCCGTGGCGAGCGGCAGGCGGCGGGTGAGGTTCGGCATGACCGGAGGATCGGGGAGCGGCCCGTGACGGCGCAGGCGCGCGGCGTGCCGGATGTGTGACGCTGCGGCGGTGGAATCGACGCCCCCTCACGTGCGCCGCGTCGCCCGTGCGGGAGTGCTCGCGCTCTGCGACCGGCTGGAGCGCCTGCCGGGTCGCACGTTCTACGCGGAGGGGCTGGCGCGCTTCGAGACCCGCGAGGAGATCGCGACGATCACACCGCCCTTCCGATTCGAGCACTGGGAGCAGGTCGAGCGCATCGAGGCCGGGCCGCTGCGCGAGCATCTCACGACGCCGCGGCTCGTCGGCCTGCTCGTCGTGCGCCTGGGCGGCTACGGCGCGGGGGTCTATGCGGACGAGCGCCTCGTCAGCGGCCGGCACGGCGTCCGTTTCGTCAAGAACCGCAACAAGAAGGGCGGATCGTCCTCGAACCGCTTCCGGCGCCGGCGCGTCGAGCAGGCGCGCGACGCCTACGACCGCGCCTGCGCGCTCGCCGAGGAGGTCCTCGCGCCGCACGCGCCCGCGCTCGACGAGTTCGTCGTGGCAGGCGATCGCACGGGGATCGAGCAGGTGCTCGATCGCTCGCCCTTTCTCACGGGGTTGCGCGAGCACGCCCTGACCCTGCCGGTGCACGTCCCCGAGCTGCGCCGGGCCGTCCTCGAGCAGCTCGGCCGCGAGCTGTGGTCCTCGACGGTCGAGCAGCGTCAGCCGGCGGCGGACTCCCAGGTGTCGCCGGGACCCGACGCATAACGGGTCGCGAACTCGCGGATCGCCTCCGCGATGCGGTCGGCGGCCGCCTTGCCCTCCATCGCCAGGACGTTCTCGGCATTCTCCTCGCCCGCGCGCGAGTGGTTGTACGAGCCGGCGAACGCCCAGTCGTCGCAGACCACGAGCTTCGCGTGCAGGAAGTCGTGGACGGTGTGCGGCCCCCACGGGATGCTGCGCTTGCCCCCGAAGCCCGCCTTCGAGGCCACGTAGCGGAAGGCCGCCGGCTTCCACGACGCCTTCGGCACCGCGCCCCACTGGCGCAGCACGTCGTGCATCTGCGTGCGGTCGACGACGCCGGTGACCGGCACCTCTCCGCGCCCGACGACGTCGCAGAGCGCACCCAGGATCGGCCCGGAGGTGAGCACGGGCGAGCACACGAGGATGCGCTCGCGCGCACACGAGATGCGGCTTCCGATCAGCGCGGCGAGCTCCGGCCCGCGACCCGGGCAGAACAGCGGGCGCACGCGCACGGGCGCTCCCCCGAGGGTCGCATCCGACCACTCCGCGTCGAAGCGGCCGCTCCGGTCGAGGTGACGCGGGCGACTCCAGAGGTCCTCGAAGTCGTGCAGGTATGCGGCCGCGACGGCCTCGCAGTCGAGGCTGACGATGCAGTTCTCCTGCAGGGTGAACGAGTCCTCGGTCCAGTTCATCGAGCCCGTCCAGACGTGCCGCCCGTCGATCACGATGTACTTGTGGTGCATGAGCGTGCCGAAGCCGATCACGGGCCGCACATCGAGCCCGAGGGAGTCGATGTACTCGGGCGGCGCCGCGGGCCGCGGCACGTTGTCCGGCACCTCGCGCGTCGATTCGCGCTCGTCGTGGTCGACGATGCGCACGCGCACGCCGCGGTCGCGCAGGCCCTGCAGCGTCGTCGCGATCACCTGCGCCTGCTCGTGCTCGACGTGGAAGTCGTAGATCGCGATGGCGACGTCGCGCTGAGCCGTCGCGAGGAACGCCGAGAGCGCACCGGCGATGTCCTCGACCGACTGGCCGCCCTGCCGCAGGAAGCGCAGGGTCAGCTCACCGCTCACCGGCGCTCGCCGCCGGTGGCGAGGGCGCAGACCTCTTCCGTCGTGTCGACCACCTGGACGAGGGCGAGGTCGCCGGCCGACACCATGCCCTCGGCTGCGACGCGCTGCTCGATCCACTCGAGCAGGCCGCCCCAGTACTCGGAGCCGTAGAGCACGACGGGGAATCGCTTGACCTTGGCGGTCTGGATCAGCGTGAGCGCCTCGAACAGCTCGTCGAGCGTGCCGAAGCCGCCGGGGAAGACCACGAACGCCTCCGAGTACTTGACGAACATCGTCTTGCGCACGAAGAAGTAGCGGAAGTCGATCGAGAGGTTCGCGTAGGGATTGGGACGCTGCTCGTGCGGCAGCTCGATATTGCAGCCGATCGAGAGCCCGCCGGCATCGTGCGCACCGCGATTCGCTGCCTCCATGATCCCGGGCCCACCGCCGGTGATCACGGCGAAGCCGCGCTCGGCGAGTCCCCTGCCGACCTCGAGCGCCGCCGCGTAGTACGGCGAGTCGGGCTTCGTGCGCGCCGAGCCGAACACCGTGACGGCGAGTCCGACGCGCGCGAGCACATCGAAGCCGTCGACGAACTCGCCCATGATCCGCAGCACGCGCCACGGATCGGTGTGCACGAAGTTCGGGTCGCTCTGGCGCTCGAGCAGACCCTCGTCGGCCGATCGCATCCGTCCCTCGGCCGGGCCCTTCGTGGTGACGCGGCCCACGCGGCGCTCCTCGCTGCGGCGCTCGTCGCCGCGACGTTCCTCGGTCATGCGGTCTCCTCGACGCGGATCGTGCCGGCCAGCGCCTGCGCATCGACGTTGCCGCCCGTGACCACGACGCCGACGCGCTCCCCGGGCACGGCACCGGCGGCGATCGCGGCGACCGCGATCGCCGAGGTCGGCTCGATCAAGAGCTTCGTCGCGTCCCACACGAGCGCCAGCGCAGAGCGCGCCGCGTCGTCGTCGACGAGCGAGATGCCGGCGCACAGCTCGCTCAGCACGGCAAACGTCCGCACGCCGATCTGCACCGTGCGCGCGCCGTCGGAGATCGTCTGAGGCGCGTAGTCGAGGCGCACGCGCCGGCCCTCGGCGAGCGACCGGCGGGCATCGGGCGAGGCCGCCGGCTCGGCCCCGTAGGCACGGGTCGACGGCGCCGCGAGCCGGCAGGCGAGGGCCGTTCCCGAGAGCAAGCCGCCACCGCCGATCGGCGTGACGATCGCGTCGAGCCCCTCGACCTCCTCGAACAGCTCGAGCGCGGCGGTGCCCTGGCCGGCGATCACGTTCCAGTCGTCGAACGGATGCACGAGCGCGAGGCCCTCGCGCTCGGCGAGATCGCGGGCGATCTCCTCGCGGTTCGTCGGGTCGACACCGTCGGAGACGACCTTCGCCCCGTAGCCCAGCGTGCTCTTCACCTTGGCGGCGTTGGCGTCGGCATTCATCACGACCGTGACGGGCAGTCCGGCCGCGCGCCCGGCGTAGGCCACCGCCTGCGCGTGATTGCCGCTCGACACCGCGACGACGCCGCGCGTGCCGGCAGGCAGCGACCGCACGGCATTGGTGGCACCCCGCAGCTTGAACGAGCCGGTGCGTTGCAGCGACTCGCACTTGAGCCACACCTCGCACCCGAGCGCCGCGTCGAGCTCATCGCTCCGCCACACGGGTGTGCGCACGACGGCGTCGGCGATCCGGGCTCGCGCCGCTTCCAGATCGGCCTCGAACTGCATGCTCGCAGCGTTGCAGGTCGAGCGGATCGGTGCTGCGCGGAGCACGCCGAAGACCATGCGGCGTCAGGTCCGATTTCCGCGCTGTGAACTGCCACGATGGCGGCATGAGACTCTACGACTACGCCGCGTCCGGCAATTGCTACAAGGTGCGTCTGCTGCTCGCTCTGACCGGCACCGCGTACGAGCGCGTCCCGGTCGACATCTTCGCGGGCGGGACGCTGAGCGAGGAGTTCGCGCGCCTCAATCCGCTGCGCGAGACACCCGTCCTGGAGCTCGACAGCGGCGAGATCGTGACCCAGTCGAACGCGATCCTCTGGCTGCTTTCACAGGGCACGCACCTCGCACCCGCGAGCGACGTCGATGCCGCGCACGCGCTGCAGTGGCTGTTCTTCGAGCAGGAACGGCTCATGCCCGGCGTCGGCGGCATGCGCTTCCGCCGCCTGACGGGACGACCGATCCCCGCCGGCCGCTTCGAGCAGGGGCGCGAGGCGCTCGCGCTGCTCGACCGGCACCTCGCCGGGCGCGCGTATGTCGCCGGCGGGCGGTGCTCGATCGCGGACCTCTCGCTCTTCGCGTACACCCACGTCGCCGGCGAGGGCGGATTCGAGCTCTCGGAGTTCCCGGCCGTCGCGGGCTGGCTCGACCGCGTCGCGCACGAGCCCGGATACATGAACGACCTGGCGCCGTATCCGCCGAGCGCCGCAGCGGGCGCAGGCAGGTCGATCTACGACGCCGCGTGAGCGATCAGGCGAGCAGGTGGCGCTGCAGGAACGCCGCCACGCGCGGATAGCAGTCGAGGCGGTTCGGCAGGCGCGTGATGCC
>CAZYYP010000204.1:0-6411 GCA_964651695.1 uncultured Gaiellales bacterium
CACCGCAGCAGGACTTGAGCTTCGCGAGCAGTTCCTCGCGGCAGTGATCCTCGTCCGAGCGGCCGCCGCAACAGGCCTTGACGTGCTGCCGGAGCTTGAGCTCGAAGCGGTACGCCGCGGCGCAGTCGCCGCACACGGCGAGGTGCTCCTCGACGATCGTGGTGTCGACGGGCGAGAGCAACTTGTCGAGATACGCCTGCATGCGGCTCTCGGCGTGCGCGCAGGCTCCAGTCGTCGTGCTCACGATGCTGCAGCCTCCGCTGTGTCCTCGATCGTCTGGGCGAGTTCGGTCTTGAGCATGCGGCGTCCGCGGTGCAGCCGGGACATGATCGTCCCGATGGGAACGTCGAGGATGTCCGCCGCGTCCTGGTAGGAGAAGTCGGCCAGGTCGACCAGCACGACCGCGTCGCGGTACGGCTGCGGCAGCGCCGCGAGGGCGCTCACGACGCCGCCCTGGGAGAGGCGCTCGACGACGTTGTCGGCCTCCTCCGGCGTCGACGTGCCGCCCATGCGCTGGTAGAGGTAGTAGTCGCTCTCCTCCACCGGCTCCATCTGCGGCGTGCGCTGGCGCTTGCGGCCGGCGTCCACGGCGAGGTTGTGCACGATGCGCAGGAGCCATGCCCGCAGGTTGGTGCCGGGCGTGTACTGCTTCCAGGAGCGGAATGCGCGCACGTAGGCGTCCTGCACGAGCTCCTCCGCGGCCTCGGTCGACCCGGTCAGCCGGCGGGCGACGCGGAACGCGTCGTCGGCGTAGGCGAGGGCGTCCTCCTCGAAGTGCACGCGGTCGCGCGCGCGCACCGCGAGATCGCGCGCATCCGACGATGCTGCCGTCACTTCGGGCTCCATGAGAGAAACGTACACCGGTCCATACGAACGCCGCCCCTCCAACGGCTATTCCCCTTGGGGGCTCGCGGGGGGCATGCGCGTGAGCGAAGCGGCGACGCGGGGCACCGCGAAACCGCACAGTCCGCCGATCACCCAGGCGCCGAGCAGGTCGCTCGGCCAGTGGCTGCCGTAGCCGAGTTGCACCGCCGCGTCGACGAGCGCGCACAGCGCCGCGACGACGGCGATCGTGCGCGAGGTGGGGAAGATCGCGACCGCGATGGCGGCGAGCACCATGCCCGGGCCCTCGGGGAACGAATGGTTGCCGCACGAGAGCTGGTGCAGGCAGGGGCGGGGGCGCTCGACGAGCAGCTTGAGCAGATCGCTCACGATCCACGCGGCGACGCCGGCCACCATGGCGCGCAGCGCCGGCGCGCGCGTCTGATCCCGCAGCGCGAGCGCACCGAGCAGGCAATACACGATCGCCGCACCGGTGTACGGCACGCCCGACTCGAGCGTGTGCAGGTGCGGCCGCAGCCGCGACTCGTAGGCATGCCGGTGGGCCCAGCCGAGCAGGCGCGCCTCGCCGGGGAGGCCCCGCCTCATGCGTGCGCCGTGCCGCGCCTCCGGCGCACCACGAGGACTGCGATCGCGACCACGATGCCGGCGACGACGGCGTAGTCGAGCACCTCGAGGCGCTTGTGCCACTCGTCCCACCTGGAGCCGACCTGGACGCCGAGCAGCGTGAGCGCGAGCACCCACGGCACCGATCCGACCGCCGTGTAGATCGTGAAGCGCCAGAACGGCATGCGGGCGATCCCCGCCGGGAGCGAGATGAACGTGCGGATGACCGGCAGGCAGCGCGCGATCAGCACGATGCGCTCGCCGCGGCGCTCGAACCAGCGGTCGGCCATGTCGAGGCGCGCGGGGGTGATGTGCACCCAGCGGCCGTGGCGCTCGAGCAGGGCGCGCCCGCCGCTCATGCCGACGCCCCAGGCGATCCACGAGCCGACGATGTTGCCGGCGACGCCCGCGGCGACCGCCTCGGCGAGGCTCATGCGGTGGAGCGACACGAGGTAGCCGGCGAAGAGCATGATCACCTCGCTCGGGACGGGCAGACAGGCCGACTCGAGCACCATGAGCAGGAAGACGGCCGGGACGCCGTGGTCGCCGATCAGGTTGGTGACGGCGTCGACGAGTCGGTTCAGCACGAGAGCAGGTACGCGCAGGGGCGCGCATCGAGCGGAAGGGGCGAGGCGCCGACGCGGCTGACGACGAAGGCGGCGCCTCCGACCTCCACGCGCTCGTCGCGAGCGGGCGCCTGGCCCTCGCGCTCCTCGAGACGGTAGCCCTGCGGAGACGGCACGAAGAGCAGGTACCCGCTGCGGTCGTCGTCGTTCACAGCTCGAAGCCTACTGACCATCGTCCGCTGCGAGCGCCTGCCGTGGCATCCTGAGGCGATGCGTCTCCGTCTCCCACTCCTGCTCGGGGCGATCGCGGCCGCCGCGATCGCCGCCTCTCCTGCCCAGGCGGCGGGCAGCGCCGGCTGCTCGTCCACCAAGCCCGCCGCCGCCGGCAAGTCGCACCCGAGTTTCAAGAAGCCCGGCACCGTGCTCGCGAAGGGCAAGCGCTACGCCGTGGTGATGACGACGACGTGCGGCGCGATCCGGATCGTCCTCGACCGCAAGCTCGGCGGCCCGATCCCGAACTCGATCGCGTTCCTCGCCTCGAAGCACTTCTTCGACGGCCTGACGTTCCACCGCGTGGTCGCGGGCTTCGTCCTGCAGGGCGGCGATCCCAAGGGCGACGGTACCGGCGGGCCCGGCTACCAGGTCGTCGGAGCGCTCCCGAGCTCCTACCGCTACAAGATCGGCGACATCGCGATGGCCAAGACGTCGGTTGCCCCCTCCGGCAGCGCGGGCTCGCAGTTCTTCGTCATCTCGGGCAGCGAGGGCACGCAGCTGCCGCCGCAGTACGGCCTGCTCGGCCACGCGACCGACGCGGCCTCGCTCGCGACGATCAAGCGCATCGCGGCGCTCGCGACGACCGCGTGCGGCGATCCGTCGGGTTGTCCGCCCTCGAAGAAGGTCTGGATCGTCACGGCGCGCCTCGTCACGCTGCCGTAAGCGATGGGCCGCCGCCGGCAGCGACTGCTCGCGTCCGTGCTCGTCGCCATGGCCGGCGCGGCGGGCACGGCGCCGGCGACGGGGTCCGCCGGGACGGCTGACGCCGCCGGCCAGATCGTGTTCGTCAGCGCGCGGACGACGATCCAGCCGGGCGAGATCTATGCACTCGCGGCGGGCCGGCCACCACGACCCGTGTTCCACAGCCCGTATGCCGAGGTCGGGCTCGCCACGGCGCCGAAGGGCCGGGCACTCGCGTTCTGGAGCAATCGCAGCGGGCCGTGGCGGCCGATGATCTCGCCCGACGGCATCCGGCTGCGGAGCGTGGCCATCAGCGGCGCCGGCGCCCTGGACGCGTCGCCGTGGTCTCCGGTGTTCTCGCCCGACGGTGCGCAGGTCGTCATCCCGTACCTCCCGCACGATGCGATCGCCCAGGTTCCGGCGCTCGCCGTTGCCGGCGTCGCAGCGGGGCCGGCGGTTCCGATCGGCGCATTCTGCAATGCCCCGCCGGTCTGGTCGCCGGACGGCCGCTCGCTCGCGTGCGAGAGCGCGAATCAGAAGGACGTCGTCGTGTTCGACCTCAGCGGGCACGTGAGCCTCACGGTGCCGGGCCGGAGCGTGCTCTGGTCGGCCGGCGGCGATCTCGCGGTGACCCGGAAGGCGAGCACTGAGGTGATGAACGGCGCGGGACACCTCGTCGCCAGGATCGCCGGCGTTGCCCGCGCCTGGTCGCCGGACGGCACGACGCTCGCGCTCACCCGCCCGAGCGCGATCGCACTCGTGCGCCCTGGCCGTCCCGGCGGGCCGCGCATCATCCCGATCGCCGCCGGCACCCCGCTCTACTGGGTCGCCTTCACGCCGGACGGCCGCGACGTCGCCTATGCGGGCGGTACGTCCGGCGCCGCGGAGATCGCCGCGGTGGGCGGCGGGACGCCGCGGCCGTTCGGAGCAGCCTCCGCGGGGACCTGGTCGCGCGACGGGCGCTACGCCTCGACCGTCGGCGCGGCGGTGCTCCGCGTCGAGCTGACCGGCACCTCCGGCAAGACGCAGACCGTCGGCGACCCGGTGCCCTACGACGGACAGGGCGTCAGCGTGCTCGCCTGGACCGGCGACGGCAGCAGGCTCCTCTACGATACGAGCTTCGCGGGCCGGCCCGATCTCTGGACGATGCGGGGAGACGGCGGTGCCCAGCACCGCCTGACCGGGGCCACCGGGCCGGTCTCCGAGCCCGCCTGGAGTGCCGATGGCACGAAGCTCGCCTACAGCTCCGCCGGCGCCACCGGCAACGGCGGCATCGTCGTGGCGCGGGCCGACGGGAAGCTCCTCTCGACCGTCCGCGGCAGCGATTTCAACGATGACAGCCCGAGCTGGTCACCCGACGGCACGGCCGTGGCCGTCGCGAACGATGCCGCGGGCGGGGTCTCGGTGCTGAACGTCGCGAGCGGTGCGCGCACCGATGTCGCGGCCGACGGCGCCGCGCCGGCCTGGTCGCCCGGCGGCGCGACGATCGCCTTCGTCGATCTCGACGACGGCACCGTCTGGGGCAGCGCTCCGAACGGGGCCGCACGCCACCGGCTGCTCCCGGCCAGCGTGCGGGGTGTTCGCTCGCTGGCGTGGTCGCCGGACGGCAAGCGGCTCGCGTTCAGCACCGGCAAGGGCATCTTCACGGCGCCGGCGAACGGCCTCAACCCCGGGCGCCTCGTCGTCGCGGCGCGCCTTCCCGGCCGCCCTGCCTTCTCACCGGACGGCCGGCAGATCGCGTTCGCGGCCACGACGGGACGGACACACTCCTACCGCGCCGTCTTCGTCGCCGGCACCGGCGGCAGCGGCCTGCGTCAGCTCACCAGGGGCCCGTACGACAGCGGCGATCCGGCCTGGCGGCCAGTCAAGGCCTGACGCAGCCGCAGAGCGCGAGCTCTCGCCGTGACGAGGCACGACGCCGGAACCCCTCGGTCGAGTGATGCGCGCCTCCCCCATGTGCGCCACGCTGCGTTCAGGGCCACGTTTTCGCGAATCGCGACCCGTCAACCGGACTATCCGGAGGGAGGCGTGATGCGACGCGTACGCGTCGAACGCGGCCAGATCCTGCCGCTCGTGGCAGTTGCACTGATCGGGATGCTCGGCATCGCCGCGTTCTCGATGGACGTCGGCTACGCGTACTACGCCAAGCGCCAGCTCCAGAGCGCCACCGACGCTGCGGCGCTCGCCGGCGCTCAGGATCTGCCGAACATCACCACCGCGACCGCGACCGCGGCGTCCTACGCGGCTGCGAACACGCCGGCCAATCTCCCGAGTTTCACGTTCACCTATCAGGCGTCGTGCACGGCGACCGCCATCATCGCCACAGGCTGTACGGCATCGACGAACCCGAACCGGCTCACCGTGACCGGCACCGGGAGCACCAACACGTGGTTCGCGAAGATCTTCGGCGTCGATCACTTCAACGTCTCCGCGCACGCGAACGCGTGCAGTCCGTGCTCGTCCACGCCGGTGGACATCGTGATCGCGATCGACCGCACGGGCTCGATGTGCGATCAGACGGATTCGGGAACCGGGTTCTGCACCGATCTCGACAACGCCAAGGATGGCGTGCGCACGATGCTGGGGATCCTCAACCCGCCCTACGCCCAGGTCGGCATGCTGGCCTTCCCGCCGGTTCAGACGACGTCTTCGGGCGCCTGCACAGCCCCGTACAACTCTCTCAGCAACGGCTGGAAC
Source organism: uncultured Gaiellales bacterium (assembly GCA_964651695.1). Classification (GTDB taxonomy): domain Bacteria; phylum Actinomycetota; class Thermoleophilia; order Gaiellales; family JALYLC01; genus JALYLC01. The sequence goes on from CAZYYP010000204.1 coordinate 5,664, forward strand.
GGCTACGACGCTGCCGGGCGCGGATACCTCACGGACGCGCTCAACGGCGACTACAAGACCGGCGACGTGCTGAACACGTCCTCGGGCCTGTACCTGCACACGGTCGATGGCAAGGCCAACTCCTGCATCCAGGCGGGAGGCAGCACCTCCTACAGCGAGGCGCTCCGTCAGGCCAAGGCGGAGCTCGTCAAGGACGGGCGGCCGAACGTGCCCGACTTCATCGTCTTCCTGACCGACGGCGAGGCGAACATGGGCAGCGTCTACGGCGCCGCCACCGCATACCCGGCCGACAATGCCGACGACCAGCAGCCCTGCCATACGGCGATCAACCTGGCGAACTCCTACAAGGCCGCGGGCATCACGATCTACAGCATCGGCTACGCGCTCGGCAACAAGTCCTGCACGGCAGGTCAGTGGGGCAAGATGGTGCAGGGAAGGCAAGGCTGGCAGAACTGCACGGCCTTCACCAGCGGCTGCGAGCATCACCAGGGCGATCCGACGAGCTCCGGCGACCTCGAGAGCCCGGCGATCACGTCGAACCAGACGCTGACCCAGGTCGCCTCGCCCGGTGACTTCTTCAACCAGCCGAGCTCCGGCCAGCTCGACACCATCTTCGCCGCCATCGCGACCGACATCGCGTCCGGATCAAGCCGGCTCGTGGACGACGGCTTCTAGCGCTGCGCCCGCTGCGTCAGTCGTAGGCCTTGACGCGGCGGTACAGCGTGTCGCGCTGCACCGGCCGCTTGCC
>CAZYYP010000205.1:0-6368 GCA_964651695.1 uncultured Gaiellales bacterium
CGCTGCGCTTCGACGACCGCATGCTGGCCGCGATGTTCGAGTACAACCGCGCCCGGCAGCCCGTGATCATCACGCCGTTCCTGCTGATGGGCGCGATGTCGCCGGTCTCGATCCCCGCGACGCTCGCCCAGCAGCTGGCCGAGGCGCTGACCGGGATCGCGCTGACCCAGCTCGTGAATCCCGGCTGCCCCGTGATCCTCGGCTCGTTCCTCTCGAACACCGACATGCAGTCGGGCTCGCCCGCGCTCGGCACGCCGGAGTCGGCCATCGGCCTGCTCTGCACCGGTCAGATGGCGCGCCGCTACGGCCTCCCGTGGCGCTCGGGCGGCGGGCTGACCTCGAGCCAGACCTGCGATGCGCAGGCGGCCTACGAGGCCATGATGGTGATGACGCCGACGTTCCTGGCGGGCACGAACTACGTCATGCACGCGGCCGGCTGGCTCGAGGCCGGGCTCGTGTCGTGCTACGAGAAGTTCATCGTCGACATCGAGATCCTGCGCATGCTGCAGGTGCAGTTCACGCCGCTCGAGATCGACGAGGCGAGCCTCGCGTTCGGCGCGCACGAGGAGGTCGGCGCCGGCGGCCACTTCCTCGGCGCGGTGCACACGCTCGAGCGCTTCCGCGAGTGCTTCTACCGCCCGCTGCTGTCCTCGACCGAGAACTTTCAGCGCTGGGAGCGCCTCGGCGGCCGCGATGCGACCGAGCGCGCGGGCGAGATCTACCGCGCCAAGCTCGAGGAGTACGAGGAGCCGCCGATGGACGATGCCATCCGTAGCGAGCTCGGCGAGTATGTGTCCCGCCGCCGCACGGAGCTCGGCGACTGACGCTAGGAAGCGCCCTCGACCTCGACCTCGAGCTCGCTCCAGCGCGCGACGTGGGCGCGCATGGCCTCGCCCGCCGCCGCGTCGTCGCCGGCGTGGATGGCGGTCATGATCTCGTGCAGCTCGCGCGCCAGCTCGCGGCGCAGCGGTGAGTCCGGAGGGACCGGCACGGCGGTGAAGGCGCGCTCGAGCGCGTCGAGGATCGCACTCATGATCGCCGCGCGTACCGAGTTGCCGGTCGCGCGTGCGACCGCATCGTGGAACCGCACCTCGAGCGCGGCGACCTCGGCCCAGGGAAGGCCGGCGTCACCTGCGCGCACGTCGACGTCGCCGACGATGTGCTCGAGCTCGGCGAGCGCCGCAGGATCGGCGCGGCGCGCGGCCCAGGCCGCGTTCTCGGCCTCGAACGGGATGCGGAACTCGGCGAGCTCGCGGGCCGTCGCCGCGCGGAAGCGCAGCAGCGCCCCGAGCGCGGCTGCGACGAGCTCGGAGCTCGGCTCGGCCACGAACGCGCCGCCGCGGGAGCCGGTGCGGATCTCGATCACGCCCTGGGCCTCGAGCGCGCGCAGCGCCTCGCGGAGCGTCGTGCGCGAGACGCCGAAGGCCACGCCGAGATCGCGCTCATTCGGCAGCCGCTCGCCCGGCGCGATGCCGCCCGACGCGATGGCGTCCCGGATCTGGCCGACGATGTGGTCGAACGAGCGCACGCGCTGCGCGGGCACGAACGACGGGGCTGTGGGGGTGGTCTCGGTCAACGCTTGACGGCTCCTGGGGTGACAGCGTACCGTGCCCACAGAAAGGTTCAACCATTCACGGAGTGATCTGATGCCGCAGCTCGCCGAGAGCCTCAACCGCCTGGGTACGGAAACCGCCTTCGAGGTACTCGCGCGTGCAAAGGCGCTCGAGGCCTCCGGTCGCAGGATCATCCACCTGCAGATCGGCGAGCCCGACTTCACGACGCCGCGCCACATCATCGACGCCGGCCGCAAGGCCTGGGCCGACGGCGAGACGCACTACTGCCCCGCGCCGGGCCTGCCCGTGCTGCGCGAGGCCTGCGCGGCGCATCTCTCGCGCCACCGCGGTCTCGAGATCGATCCGGGCAACGTCGTGGTCGCGCCCGGCGCCAAGCCGTTCCTGTTCTTCGGCGTGCTCGCGACCTGCAACCCGGGCGACGAGGTCATCTACCCCAACCCTGGCTTCCCGATCTACGAGTCGGTGATCAAGTGGGCCGGCGCCACGCCGGTGCCCCTGCCGATCACCGAGGATCGCGATTTCGCGTTCAGCGTCGACGACCTGGCCGCGCGCCTGACCCCGAAGACGAAGATGGTGATCCTCAACTCGCCCGCCAACCCGACGGGCGGCATCGTCCCGCGCGAGCTCAACGTGCAGATGGCGAAGCTGCTCGCCGACCACGATTGCTGGATCCTCTCGGACGAGGTCTACTCCGAGATGCTCTACGAGGGCTCGCACGACACGATCGCCTCGCACGAGGGCCTGCTCGAGCGCACGATCCTGCTCGACGGCTTCTCGAAGACGTTCGCGATGACCGGCTGGCGCCTCGGCTACGCGGCGCTGCCGAAGGCGCTCGTCGAGCCGATCACACGGCTGATCATCAACTCCGTGTCCTGCACCGCCCCCGCCGTGCAGCTCGCCGGCGTGGCGGCGCTCGAAGGCCCGCGCGACGAGGTCAACGCGATGATGGCCGAATTCACGAAGCGCCGGACGTTCGTCGTCGACGGGCTCAACAGGCTGCCCGGCGTGAGTTGCATCGTCCCGAACGGCGCCTTCTACGCCTTCCCGAACGTCAAGGAGACGGGGATGGACACGCGCGAGCTGGCCAACCGCCTGCTCGACGAGGCGGGCGTCGCGCTGCTCTCGGGCACGGCCTTCGGCGCGTACGGCGAGGGCTACCTGCGCGTCTCCTACGCGAACTCGCTCGAGAACATCGAGGAGGCGCTGCAGAAGATGGGCGACCTGCTCGCGCAGACGGCCGGCTGATGGCGGGCCGCATCGTCGTCACGGGCCGGGTGCCCGAGCCGGCCCTCGACGTCCTGCGCGAGGCCGGCGAGCTCGTCGCGCACGGCCAGGAGACCGCGCTCTCGGCCGAGCAGCTGCACGCCGCGATCGCGGGTGCGGACGCCGTCGTCACGCTGCTCAACGACCGCGTCGACGAGGCGTTCCTCGACGCCGCCGGACCGCAGCTGCGCGTGGTCGCGAACGTCGCCGTGGGCTACAACAACATCGACGTCGCGGCCTGCGCCGCGCGCGGCGTCATCGTCACGAACACGCCGGGCGTGCTCACCGACGCCACGGCGGACATCGCCATGGCGCTGATCCTGATGGTCACGCGGCGACTCGGCGAGGGCGAGCGCGTGATCCGCAGCCAGGTCGGCTGGCGCTGGCACATGCACTACCTGCTGGGCACGAGCCTGCAGGGCAAGACGCTCGGCATCGTCGGCCTCGGGCAGATCGGCACCGCAACGGCGCGGCGGGCGCGCGCGTTCGGGATGCAGATCGCCTACAGCGGGCGCCGCCGCGCCGCGCCGGAGATCGAGGCCGAGCTCGCTGCGCGCTTCACCGGCTTCGACGAGCTGCTCGCGACCTCCGACGTGGTCTCGCTGCACTGCCCCCTGACGCCGGAGACCACGCACCTGATCACGGCCGAGCGGCTCGCTCAGATGCGCGACGACGCCTTCCTCGTCAACACGACACGCGGCCCCGTCGTCGACGAGTCCGCCCTCGCCGAGGCCCTGCGCACCGGCGTGATCGCGGGTGCGGGACTCGACGTGTTCGAGCACGAGCCCGAGGTGCACCCCGGCCTGCTCGGGCTCGAGAACGCCGTGCTGATCCCGCACCTCGGGTCGGCGACGATCGAGACGCGCACGGCGATGGCCGTGCTGGCCGCGCGCAACGCCGCCGCGGTGCTCGGCGGCGGCGAGCCGCTGACCCCCGTCGGCGCCTGAGGCCTACTCGGCCTTCGAGTCCTTCGGGACGGTGGCCTTGCCGGCCTCGGCGTTCTTCATCGTCTCCTTGATGGGCGAGACCGGGTCGATCTCGCGCAGCCCGCTCTCGAACTCCTCCTTGAACGTGCCGACGGAGTCCTTCGTCTTGCGCAGGTGCTTGCCCGTGCCACGGGCGATACCCGGAAGACGGCTCGAGCCGAACAACAGGATGATGAGCACGAGAACGATCAGAATTTCGGTGGGACCGAAATTACCCACAGGGACTCCCTTCGAAGGGTTCAGCTACATGCTACCGCTCATTCGCGGCGCGTCCGATTAGGGTTCGGCGGTGATCGGCCTCCCTCAGCGGCGCCTCGGCAGCGACGGCCCCCTCGTCTCCGCGGTGGGTCTCGGCTGCATGAGCATCTCGTGGGGCTACTTCCTCGACCCGCAGGACGAGATCGTCTCCGAGCGCACACTCCGGCGCGCCGTCGAACTCGGCATCACGCATTTCGACACGGCGCTGCTGTACGGGCGCGGCCACAACGAGACCGTCGTCGGCCGCGCCTTGCGCGACCGGCCGGCCGGCGTCGTGATCGCGTCGAAGTGCGGCCTCGAGAATCACGGCTCGCCGCGCGGCACCGTGCGCGACGGCAGGCCGGAGACGATCCGCCGCCACTGCGAGGAGTCGCTCGCGCGCCTCGGACTCGACGCCCTCGATCTCTACTACCTGCACCGCATCGATCCCGAGGTGCCGGTCGAGGAGAGCTTCGGCGCGCTCTCCGAGCTCGTGCGCGAGGGCAAGGTGCGGCAGCTCGGCATCTCCGAATGCACCGTCGAGGAGATCGCTCGTGCGCACGCGACGCACCCGGTCAGCGCGCTCCAGAGCGAGTTCTCGCTCTGGACGCGCGAGCCGCTCGGCGACGTCATCCCCTGGTGCGCCGACCATGGCGTCGCCTTCGTGGCCTTCGGCGTGCTCGGGCGCGGCTTCCTGACCGGCGCCCTGGCGCCGGACCAGACGTTTCCGGCCGCCGACTTCCGCGCGGGCAACCCGCGCTTCCAGCCCGCGGCCATGGCGGCCAACGGCGTGATCGTCGACGGCGTGCGCCGGGTCGCCGAGCGCCTCGGTGCCACGCCGGCGCAGGTAGCCGTCGCCTGGGTGCTGGCCCAGGGCGAGCACCTGCTCCCGATCCCGGGCACGAAGCGCGAGCACTACCTCGAGGAGGACCTGGGCGGCGCGACGCTCAGGCTGGACGACGACGCGCTGGCCGAGCTCGACGCACTGCCGGCGGCCGTCGGCGCGCGCTACCCCTGAGCCTCACTCCTCGCGCAGCTCCGCGAGCATCTCCCGCGCCACGTCGTCGCCACCGCGGATCGCGACCTCGAGCGCCACTTCGGCATCGTCGATGCGCTCGGCTGCGATCAGCACCTCGGCGTAGTGGCGTGCGGCGAGCGCATCGCCGCCTGCTGCGCCGGCCTTGAGCGCCTCCTCCGCCTCGTCCTCGCGATCCAGCTCGAGATACAGGAGCCCGAGGTTGTTGTAGGCATCCGTCTCACCCAGCTCGATCGCCTGGCGGTAGGCCGCCTCGGCCTCCTCGAAGCGGCCGTCGTCGCCGAGCAGGTTGCCGAGGTTGAGCGCGGATCCGCCATCGCCGTCCTCCACCGCCTCGCGGTAGACGAGCTCGGCGGCCTCGGCCCGGCCCTGATCCTCGAGCAGGGTGCCGAGCGCCGCGTAGGCCCCGCCGACCTGCAGCTCCACGGCCCGCCGGAAGAGCGGCTCGGCAGCGTCGAACGAGCCCTGCTCGCGCAGCAGGAATCCGAGGCCGAGCAGCGCCCTGTCCTCCCCGCCCTCGATCGCCTCGCGGTAGGCGGCCTCCGCCGTGTTCTCCTCGATGCCGAGATCCATGAGCAGCTCGGCGAGCTGCCAGTTGGCGGCCCGGTCGCCGAGTCGCACGGCGCTCTCGTAGGCGCGCCGCGCCTCCCGCGTCTTGCCTTCGCTCTCGAGCGTGACCCCGAGGTTGACCCAGGCATCGACGTCGCCCATCTCGATCGCGCGGCGGTACGCGTTCTTGGCGGCCGCGATGTCGCCGAGCTCGGCGTGAAGGAGATCTCCGAGCTGCAAGAATCCCTCGGCCGCGCCGAGCCGCCCTGCCTCCTGGTAGGCGGCGAGCGCGTCGGAGAGCCGGCCGAGCGTCCCCAGCAGGCGCCCGAGATTGAGCCAGGCGTCGCTCGACCCCGTCTCCGCCGCGCGGCGGAACCACCGCTCGGCGGCGACGAGCTCGCCGCGCTCGGCGAGCTCGATCCCGCGCGCGTTCAACTCGGCCGGCGTGGGCTCTTCTGGCTCGGCGCTTCCCATCCCACCTCAGCCTACGCGCGCATGCCGCACGAACGGGGCGCCTCGGGTGAACGCGGGGAAGATCCCGCGTTCAGAGCGGCCGGGCGTCGCGACGATCGCGCTGCGGGCACGCACTGCGGGCGGCGGCGTCGTCATCGGCGCTCCTCGCGACTCGACGAGTGGTGCACCCGGGCGCTCCACAGCCTAGATTGCGCCTGGGGTGGCACCGGCCTGGTGGCCGATCCGGTCTTCAAAACCGGCAGGGCGGCG
>CAZYYP010000206.1:0-6362 GCA_964651695.1 uncultured Gaiellales bacterium
TGAGGCGGAAGTCGAGCATCCACTGCGGCTCGTTCTTGTGCGCCGAGATCTCGCGCACGACGTCTTCGTCCAGGCCCGCGCGCGTCTTGAAGACGGGCGTCTCGGGGCTGCTGAATCCGTACTGGTACTCGCCGATGTCGACCTGTGCGGTTTCCGGAGCCATGTTCAGACCTCCTGCTGCGGGGCGACGCCCGCGTAGCCGCTCTGCTCGAGCTCGAGCGCGAGCTCGGCTCCGCCCGAACGCACGATGCGGCCATCCATGAGGATGTGCACGTGGTCGGGCCGGATGTAATCGAGGATGCGCTGGTAGTGCGTGATCACGAGCACGCCCAGCTCGGGGCCGGCCAGCGTGTTGACGCCCTGCGAGACGATCCGCAGCGCGTCGATGTCGAGGCCGGAGTCGGTCTCGTCGAGGATCGCGAGCTCGGGCTCGAGCATCGCCATCTGCAAGATCTCGAGGCGCTTCTTCTCGCCGCCGGAGAACCCGTCGTTGAGGTAGCGGCTGGAGAGCGACTTGTCGACCTCGAGCAGCTCCATCGCGGCGCGGAACTTGTTGCCGAACTCCTTGGCGGAGATCGGGTTGTCGGCGCCGTCGGGCCCGCCCTTGCGGTGCGCGTTGACGGCCTGGCGCAGGAAGCTCGAGACCGTCACGCCCGGGACGGCGTGCGGGTACTGGAAGGCCAGGAAGATGCCGAGGCGCGAGCGCTCATCCGGCTCGAGCTCGAGCAGGTCGGTGCCCTTGAACGTCACGGTGCCCGCCGTGACCTCGTAGGCCGGGTGCCCCATGAGCACGTAGGAGAGCGTCGACTTGCCCGAGCCGTTCGGGCCCATGACGGCGTGCACCTCGCCCTTCGAGAGCTCGAGGTCGATGCCCTTCAGGATCTCCTTGCCGTCGATCTCGGCGCGGAGACCTTCGATGACGAGGTCAGCCACGTGTGCCTTTCAGAAAGCGGACCGCGCAGGGCCGCGTGAGAACAGTTTCAACGCGCACGAAGGTGCACCTAACTCAGGCAGCGTAGCGCGCTGAAGCGGCCTAAGAGCGCCCTAAGTTCTGTGCCGTCGGACGCACATCCGATCCAGACGGCCGGGCGGCGCGAACAGTGGATGCGACGCACGAAGGAGCGAAGGCACCCGCCAGGATGGGGGCGCGCCCTCGCACCTCGTCTATTCTTCGCGCGTCGGCCTCCCGAAAGGAGCCCCCCTCGTGTTCGGATCCATCGGACCGCAAGAAATCCTCATCGTGCTCGTCATCGCCCTGGTCGTCCTGGGACCGAAGAAGCTGCCCGAGATGGCCCGTTCTCTCGGGAAGGGCGTGAAGGAGTTCAAAGAGGGCATCAACGACGACGACACGGTCGACGTCACCGCGGACGAGGAGGATGACGACGAGCCCGTGAGCTCGCGCGTGCACGAGCTCCCGCCTGCCGAGATGCCGCCCGCCTCCTCGCCCGAGCCCGTTGGCGCTTCAAGGCTTCCGGCCGCCGCACCGGCGCCCGACAAGCCCGCTGCGGACGCTTCCTAACCCCGCACCGTGATCGGTCTGCTCACGCGGCTGGCGCGCGTCCGCCGGCTCGATCACGGCGAGGAGGCGACACTCGTCGAGCACCTGACGGAGCTGCGCGATCGCTTGATCGCATGCTTCGTCCTGGCCGCGGTGGTGTTCGCGGTGGCGTTCTGGCGCTACCACGACCTCTTCCAGATCCTCAACGGCCCGCTGCCGCACAAGCTCAAGGAGAGCAAGCCGATCACGACCGAGATCGGCGAGGCGTTCACGCTCACGATCCTGATCAGCGCCTACACGGCGATCCTGGTCACGTTCCCGTTCACGCTCTACCAGCTCTACTCGTACCTGATCCCGGCGTTCTCGCAGGAGGCGGCCAAGAAGGTGCGGCCGATGCTGCTGTTCGTGCCGCTGCTGTTCACCGCGGGCGCCATCTTCGGCTACTACGTCGTCGTCCCCTCGGCGGTGCGCTTCCTCTACTTCTGGGCCTCGAACGAGGTCACCGCGCTGCCGCGCGCGAAGAGCATCTACCCGTTCGAGATGACGATGATGTTCGTCATGGGCATCATCTTCGAGATGCCCGCGGCGGTCTGGGTGCTGACGCGCCTGCACATCCTCTCCTCGCGCGTGATGAAGAAGAACCGGCGCATCGCGATCGTCGTGCTCGCCATCGTCGCCGCGGCGCTGCCGGGCACCGACCCCGTCTCGATGCTGCTGGAGCTCCTGCCGCTGCTCGTGCTCTTCGAGGTCTCGATCTGGGTCGCCCGCGGCGTCGAGCGCGGGCGTGCCGGCGTCGACGAGGCCGTCGAGAAGGTCGAAGAGGTCGTCGAGAAGATCACCGGCGACGACGACGAGAAGTGAGCACGCTCTTCGCGGCCGACTGGGTCGTGCCGGTGAGCTCGCGGCCGCTGGCGCGCGGCGGAGTGCTCGTCGAGGGCGAGCGGATCACCGGCGTCGGAGCGGCGGCAGAGCTGGCCGAGGCGAACCCGGGAGCGGAGCGTGTCGACCTGCCTGGCTGCGTCCTCGCGCCGGGATTCGTCAACCTCCACTCGCACATCGAGTACGCGGCGTACTCGGGCCTCGGCGACGGTCTCGCGTTCGGGCCCTGGATCGAGGCCCACAAGCGGCGCACGTGGCGGGCCGGGCGCGACGGCCTCAGCGCCATGGCGCGGCTCGGTGCGGCCGAATGCCTGCGTTCGGGCGTGACGACGCTCGTCGACGCCGCCTACGCAGGGGCTTCGGTCGCGGCGTGCAGCGAGGCCGGGCTGCGTGCCGTCGTCGCCATCGAGGCCTTCGGCGGTGACGATGCCGATGCCGAGGCGGTCGCCGACGAGCTCGACCGCCGGCTCGAGGAGCTCGCTCCGCTGGCGGGACCGCGCGTCGAGCTCGCCGTCTCGCCGCACGCGCCGTTCACCGTCGGCCTGCCGCTCTTCGGCGAGCTGGTCACGCGCGCACGCGCGCGCGACATGCGCGTCGTGACCCATCTCGGCGAGTCGCGGCACGAGCTCGACGCGATGGTGCGCGGCACGGGCGTCCTGTCGCAGTCGGTCGCCGCGTTCGGCCGCCATCCGATCCTCGAGCTCGCCGGGCGCGGGCTCCTCGGCCCGGAGACCATCGTGGCGCACGCCGTGCACGTGGATGACGCGGACATCGCGGCTCTGGCCGACTCGGGCGCAGCGGTCGCGCACTGCCCGCGCTCGAACGCGATCCTCGGTTGCGGCATCGCGCCGGTGGCCCGCCTGCGCGCTGCCGGCATCCGCGTCGGCCTCGGCACCGACAGCCCTTCCTCGGCGCTCTCCCTGGACCTCTTCGACGAGCTGCGCGCGGCGCTGCTGCTGGCGCGCGCGAGCGCCGGCGATCCCGAGGCCCTCTCGACCGCGGCGGCGTTGCAACTCGCGACGCTCGACGGAGCGCGGGCGCTCGGCCTCGGCGATCGGGGCGCCCTCGCACCGGGCCTGCTCGCCGATCTCATCGCCGTGCGGCTCGACCACACGCCGTTCTGGCCGACCGGCGACCCGGCTTCCGCGCTCGTGCTGGGCGGCTCCCCGGCGCTCGTGACCCTGGTCGCGGTCGGCGGCGACGTGCTGTACGGTGTGGACTCGACCGCCTTCGAACGTGCGCTGCCCGCTGCGGCGGACGCGCGTTCGCGCCTCCTCGACGCCTCGACACCCGCCACATGATCATCTCTCTCTCATGATCATCTGGATCCGTAACCGCAAGGGCTGGATCGGCGTCGTCTTCTTCGTCCTCGCCGGCATCTTCATGCTCTCGTTCGTGATCGGCGGCGTCGGCACGGGCAACAACGCGTCGCTCTCCGACATCTTCGGCAACAGCGGCGGCTCGAGCGCCACGACGACCCCGACCGCCAACAGCGTCAGCACGCTCCAGAAGAAGGTCAAGGCCCAGCCCAAGAACGCGCAGGCCTGGACGGATCTCGCGAACGCCTACTCGAGTGCCACCCGCCCGAGCGACGAGGCCGGCGCGTGGACCCACGTCGTGGCGCTCAAGCCCGGCAACATGGATGCGCTGCAGCGGCTCGCGCTGGCCCAGGCGCAGGTGGCGACGAACCAGAGCAACCAGGCGCAGCAGCTCCAGCAGGAGGGCCTGAGCTCGTCGCCCGGCAACGACAGCACCTTCCAGGGCGGCACGCTCGGCACGCTCACGGAGGACCCGGTGACGCAGGCCCAGGCCTCCGCCCAGTCCGAGCAGCAGTCCAAGCTGATCACGCAGTCGGGCACCTACGCCAAGAAGGCGGCGGTGTGGTGGAAGCGCTCGGCGATCACCTACGGGAAGATCGTTGCACTGCCGTCGTTCTCGAAGAACGACCTCGCCGCGACGATCTGGCTCAACTACGGCTCGGCCGCCCAGAGCGCAAACGATACGAAGACCGCGATCAAGGCCTACGACGCGTTCCTCAAGCTCGCACCCGACGACGTCAACGCGCCGCAGGTGAAGACGATCCTGAAGCAGCTCAAGGCAACGTCCACCACGACGCCGTCCTCGTGATCGACATCGAGACGACGCCCGACGGGGCCACGGTCGTGAGCGTGAGCGAGCCGCTCGACTACGGCCTCGTCGCCGACCTGGCCGAGGTCCTCACGAGCGACACCGTGCGCGAGTCGCACCACATCGTCGTCGAGCTGTCGGCGCCGGGGAGCATGGACGAGACCGCCGTCGGCGTGCTCGTGCGCTCCGCGCGCGACGCGCGCGTGCGCGGCGGCCGCCTCACCCTCTGCGGCGCCGACTCCCGCGTGCGGGAGGCGCTCGAGCGCATCGGCGTCTCGCGCCTCGTGCACCTCGCCGACGACGCGGGCAGCGCGCTCGCGTCGGGCCGCGCCGCCTAGACAGTTCTCGCTGGTACTCTCCCGCTCCGGGGCCGATAGCTCAGCTGGTAGAGCAGGGGACTCTTAATCCCAAGGTCGTAGGTTCGATCCCTACTCGGCCCATCCCGGAATGACCTGCACGCGACCGGGATAGACTCCCCGCCGTGCGGCGCGCCGCCGAGCAGCAGAATCGCCGCATCCCGCGCGCTTGGAACGCGATGGTTCGGACTCACGGTGAGCCGCTCTACGTCCCGGCACCCGCGCGGGTTGCCTGTGTCCCGGAGGAGAGATGATGACGGCGAAAAGTGTCCCGGACAGTGCGGTCGCGTCGGAGAACATCACGAAGAGGATTCAGGATCTGGGGGACTGGCGGGGCGAGACGCTCGCCCGGGTTCGCCGGCTCATTCACGATGCGGCCCCCGAGATCCAGGAGGAATGGAAATGGGAGAAGGCCACTTCCCCGGGGACTCCGGTCTGGGCGTGTGACGGCGGCGTCTGCACGGGGGAGTCGTACAAGCAGGTCGTGAAGCTCACCTTCTTCCGAGGCGCCTCCCTCCCTGACCCCCAGAAGCTGTTCAACTCGAGTCTCGAGGGGAACACGCGCCGAGCCATCGACATTCGCGAAGGCGAGAAGCTCGACGAGGTCGCCTTCAAGGAATTGATCAGGTCCGCGGTGGCCGCCAACTCCGCGGCTCGGGCCGGACGCGCATCCCCGAAGACGTAGCCCCGGACTCCGAGTTCGACCCGATGGAGTGCCGGATTGGAGCCCGGGGGCGCCCACGGCTCCGCCCAGAGAGCGTCGCTTCGGCATGACGGCAGGCAGTCGCGCGCGGGTGCACCACTGAGCGTGCAGGCCCGCGCGTGTACGGCGTCGCGGCTCATCGACGCGGCGGCGGCGTGGAATCCGGAACGTCGCTCGTTCGCGACACGGATGCGAGATCGCGCTGCGGAATCCCCGCAGCTTCGGAGCGGTGCGACGCCGATGCAGGTGCTCGGCCCGGTGGAGAGACTGGGGAGACCAGTCAGGCAGTCGAGCGAGGAGAGCCCGATGAGCGTCAGGACATTCATGGCCACCGCGACCGCGCTCGGAGCGGCTGCCGCCTTGCTTCCGGCCGCCGGCCTGGCGGCTCCGGGCAACGCCAGCCTCGTCATTCGTCACCAGTTGCGTGGCTGTCATGAGTGGTCGCTCAACGGCGGCAAGTACAGCGCGACCCAGGCCGTGAAGCTCTCGCGTGGCGGCTCGCTGACGATCACCGACAACGACCTGATGCCCCACCAGGTGATCGTGCTGAGCGGCCCCGCTGTCGCAGAGCGCCTCATCAAGCCGGGCAACCCGACGATGGGCAAGATGAAGGCTCCGTACAAGGCAGGCCTCATGCCCCACCTGGGCGCGACCCTGCGGGTCACCTTCAACAAGCCCGGTGTCTACAAGCTGCGCACGAAGTCCCTCGAGGACTACCTGCCCATCAAGACCGTCGGCGAGGACAACGTGCTGCGCGTGACCGTCGTGGTGAGCTGACCGGCTTGCGCCGCGCCTGAAG
>CAZYYP010000207.1:0-6354 GCA_964651695.1 uncultured Gaiellales bacterium
CCTCCTTACCATGGAGGTGCTCTACCAACTGAGCTAAGAGGGCGGGCGCCGGGCCCGCCGGGACCGGTCGATCGCTTGCGAGCTTCCCGACCCGGGAACTCTCCATCCAGCTTAGCGAACTGCGATCAGCCGGTCTTGCACGCGCCCGTCAGAAGACCTGCCGGAGATCTTCGGCAGCGTGCCGATGCGCTGCGCCCGAGGGCGATCGCAAGACGGCCCCGTTTCCTAGGCCACGAACACGGGCATGCGCAGCGACGCGAAGGCGTAGACCCGCTGGGCCTCCGTCGACGGCATGCGCACGCACCCGTGCGAGGCGGGGTAGCCCGGCACCACCGGGTACTGATGCAGCGCGTATCCGCCGTCGAAGTAGGACGCGAAGGGCAGCCAGGTCTTGAACGGCTTCGACCAGCTCATCGTCGCCTTCGAGTAGACGGCGAAGTCGCCCGCGGGCGTCTTGCCGCTGGCGCCGCTCGAGATGTGGATGGCGCGCGCGACGGTGCCGCCCTTGCGTACCAGCATCAGCACCTGCTCGCCGAGCGAGACCTCGACGTGCGCCGCGCCGCCGTGCCTGGGCTTCGGACGCTCGCCGCCGGCCGCCAGCGCGCGCACTTGCGGACTCGCGATGCCGTCGCGGAGACCGCCGTGATTGAGGTCGTTGTAGCCCTCGACCGCCATGACCGCCTGCTGGGTGCCGTAGTCGTAGGTGCCCGTGACCTCGTCAGCGGCGAGGTAGCCGCGATCGACGAGATCCTGCTGCAGCACGCGCACGTCGTGCCCCTGGTCGCCGTAGGCGAGCGCTCCCCGCAGGCCGCGCGGGGCGTGTGTCGCGTGATCGACGGCATACGCCAGCGCGAGGAAGCGGGAGGCGTACGTCGCGCCGAAGCGCGAGAGGCCGGAGCCGTGGCGCGCGCGCAGGGCGCCGGGGCCATAGCGCGTCCAGGCGGAGGCGATGGCGCCGTCGCCGCCACGGTTGATCGTCCAGTTCGCGATGTACGCCGTGAAGTCGTCGCTCCAGCCCGGCGTGTCGGCGCGCCCGCTCGGGCCGACGCGCCCCAGGTCGTCGTCGATGATCGCGAAGCGCGTCGTGCGCGGGCCGGCGAAGAGCTTGCCGAGCTGCTTGCGCTGCGCGAGCGTGAGCTTCGTGCGCGGCCCGCCGTGCAGGTGGATGCCGTAGATGAGGCCCTTGTCGGTCAGGTGGTAGTGCGCCAGCAGGCGCAGGTCACCCGAACGGCGCGGGGTCGAGAGCAGGATCGGCGAGTGCATGCCCGCATTGCGGATCGCGTGCACGAGCGCGAGCTGCTCGCCGCGCCAGGCGCTCCACGAGATGCAGCGGTTGCGGTCGGCCGTGGTGCCGTCGCACGACGGATCGAAGGCCGGCTGCAGCCAGACCGCGCGGTCGGCGTGGTACCGGCTCGCGAGGTACGACGCGAAGGTCAGGGCATCCTCGCTCGTCCCACCATGCACGGAGACGATGACCACGAGGTGAGCCGCGCGCGCCGCCGCGACGGCGTGGCGGATCGCCGCGAGGCGCTCGTCCGAGTTGGCGACTGCCGAGACGTCGAGGCGCACCGTGTTGACGCCCATCGCCGCGAGCGTCTCTGCGTCATGGCGCACGGCGGCGAGCTCCTTGGCGTCCATCGTGCCCTGCGGGTCGGTGAGCGCGTTCGGCGCGATCACGGCGCCGCGCACGATGTAGCGCTTCCCGGAGGGGTCGTAGATGTTCGCGCCTCGGACCGTGAACGACGCGTGCGGCCCGGGCGCGCGCGCCGCCGCATACGCGGCGACCGGCAGGGACACGAGCGCAACAGCGGCGGCGATCAGGAGCTTCCGTCTCATGGGTCTCAACTTACTCATCGTCCGGGCAAATACCGCGTGCACACGTGGGTTCCTTCTACGCTGCTTGCGTGCGCATCGTCTCCCTCGTGCCGAGCGCCACCGAGATCATCGCCGCGCTGGGGCTCGCAGATCAACTCGTCGGGCGCTCGCACGAGTGCAACTACCCGCGCGAGGTGGAGTCCGTCCCGGTCGTGTCGGCGTCGCGCATCGACACCTCCGCGATCGCGAGCGCGGAGATCGACGGCGCGGTTCGCGCTGCGCTCGCCGACGGCCGGCCGCTCTACGCCGTGGACGCCGACCTGCTCGAGCACGTCGCGCCGGACGTGATCGTGACGCAGGATCTGTGCGAGGTCTGTGCGGTCTCGAGCGGCGAGGTCAAGCGCGTCGCGGGCTCGAAGGCCGAGACGATCTCGCTCGACCCGCGCGACCTGGGCGAGATCGAGGAGTCGATCCGCACGCTCGCGCGCCACCTCGGCGCCGCCGCGAAGGGCGAGCTGCTCGCACAGGCCATGCACCACCGCATCGATGGCGTGCGCGAGGCCGTGCGCGGCCTCCCGCGCCCGCGCGTGTTCGTGGCGGAATGGCTCGACCCGCCGTTCGCGGCCGGGCACTGGGTACCGGAGATGGTGGCGATGGCGGGCGGCGACGAGGTGCTCGGACGGACGCGCGAGCGCTCGTTCCCGACGACCTGGGCGGCGGTCGCCGCGTCGGCCCCGCAGCTGGTCGTGCTCGCTCCCTGTGGCTTCGACGTCGAGCGCACCGTCGCGGAGGCCGGCGGCGTGCCCGCGCTGGGCGCCCGGGTCGTCGCCGTCGACGGCGACGCCGCCTACTCCCGGCCCGGCCCGCGCGTTGCCGAAGGCGTCGAGCAACTCGCGAACCTCATGCACCCCGAGGCCGTCGAGGCACCGAGGCTGCCGCTCTGCCAGCTGATTCCCGGCTGACGTCAGATCTGCCATGGTTGGTAGGTGACGTTTCTCGCTGCACCGGCGCACAATCCGGGTCCGCTGACGGCCCCGAGCCTCACGGGTCATTCCGTGCTCGGCCGGCCCATCACCGCGCGGAGGCTGGGGAGGGCGGGAACCGGCCCCACCGTGCTCGTGGTCGGCGCGATCCATGGCAACGAGCGCGCCGGCATCGCCATCGTCCGCCGGCTGGAGCGTGATCAGGCCTCACGCAGGGTGCAGCTGTGGGTGCTCCCCGACCTGAACCCCGACGGCGTGGCCGCGGACACCCGCGGGAACGCGCACGGCGTCGACCTCAATCGCAACTTCCCCTGGCGCTGGCGCCCGCGCACTGCACCGGGCACGACCTACTACGCGGGAACCGGCCCGCTGTCGGAACCCGAGAGCCGGTTCGCGCGCCTCCTGATCGCGCGCCTGCGGCCCGACGTCACGATCTGGTTCCATCAGTCGGAGACCGCGGTCGACATCTCGAGCGGCAGCAGGGCGATCGAGGCCCGCTTTGCGCGCCGCGTGGCCCTGCCGCTGCGCCGCCTGGTGCGCTACCCGGGCAGCGCGACGACCTGGCAGGCGCACCGGTTCCCGAAGGCGACGTCGTTCGTCGTCGAGCTCCCGCCGGGCGCCCTCAGCGCGAACGCGACCCGCGCCTACGAGCGCGCCGTGCTCGCTCTCGCCGGGACCCCGAAGGTCTGATAGAATGCTTGCTAGCAAGCAAGTATTGGGGACAGATGCCGGGAACGGGGACACAGGTACAGCGCGAGACGGTCGAGCGGCTGCGTGCGGCGCTCGGCAGGGCGTCGCGCTTCCTGCGCTCGACTGACGCCGGCGAGGGTCTCACGCCCACCGAGCTCTCGATCCTGGCCACCATCACGCGCCGCGGATCGTTGCGGCTGACCGAACTCGCGGAGTTCGAGCGCGTCAACCCGACGATGCTCTCCCGCATCACCGCCCGCCTCGCCGAGCTGGAGCTGATCAGCCGCCACGTCGATGCGTCGGATCGGCGCGCCACGCGTGTGGAGGCCACCCCCGCCGGTCAGGCACTGCACGAGCGCATCCGCGCCGAGCGCACGGCGAGCCTGGCCGCGCACCTCGACGAGCTCTCCGACGACGAGGTTGCCGCGCTGCTCGCGGCACTCCCTGCACTCGAGGCGCTGGCCCAGAGCCTGCGCCGCGACGCGCCGGGGCCCGCTCCGAGCGTGCGCACGTGAGTCCCGCAGCCATCGGGCGCCGCACCTTCGCGGCGCTCGCGAACCCGAACTACCGCCGCTGGTACGCAGGCCAGGGCGTGTCGCTGATCGGCACGTGGATGCAGACCGTCGCCCAGGGCTGGCTCGTCTACACGCTGAGCGGCTCGGGCACCGAGCTCGGTCTCGTCGTCGCCCTGCAGATGGTGCCGGTGCTGATCCTCGCCCCCTACGCCGGCGTGATCGCCGATCGCGTCGACAAGCGGCGCCTGATCATCGCGGTCCAGGCGGTGATGGGCGTGCTCGCCCTCATTCTCGGGATGCTCACGGTGACGGGGGTCGTGCGGCTGTGGGAAGTCTTCGCACTCGCGGCCGCGCTCGGCGTCGCGACGGCATTCGACAACCCGACGCGCCAGGCGTTCGTGATGGAGCTCGTGGGGCCCGAGCACGTGCGCAACGCCGTCACGCTCAACTCCGTGCTCGTCAACGCCGCCCGCGCCGTCGGCCCCGCCGTCGCGGGCGTCCTGATCGCCACGGTCGGCGTCTCGGTCTGCTTCCTCGTCAACGCCGGCAGCTACATCGCCGTGATCATCTCGCTGATGCTGCTCGACCGCAGCGCACTGCGCCCGAGCGTCCCGGCGCCGCGCACTCCCGGCCAGCTGCGCGAGGGCCTGCGCTACGTCGCGAGCACCCCGGCGCTCGCCGTGCCGCTCGCGATGATGGCGGTGATCGGCGCGCTCGCCTACGAGTTCCAGGTCGTCCTCCCCATCATCGCCCGCGAGACCTTCCACGGCGGCGCCGAGGACTACGGCTTCCTGACCGCCGCCATGGGCGTCGGCGCCGTGGTCGGCGGCCTCGTGGTGGCGGGCAGCGGTCGCACCGGCACCCGTGCGGTCATCTCGGCGAGCCTCGGGTTCGGGGTCGCGATCCTGCTCGCGGCAGCTGCACCCACGCTGCCGCTCGAGATCGCGGCGATGACGATCGTCGGCGGCGCGAGCGTCACGTTCCTCGCCGTCGGCAACAGCACCCTGCAGCTGGCGGCGCGGCCCGACATGCGCGGTCGCGTGATGAGCCTGTGGGCGGTGGCATTCCTCGGCACCACGCCGATCGGTGGCCCGATCGCCGGCTACGTCTCGGAGAACGCGGGCGGGCGCGCCGGCCTGCTGCTCGGCGGCATCGCCTGCATCGTGGTGGCTGCGACTGCGGCGAGCGTCCTCTCGGAGCGGGGGCGCGCGGTGCTCGGGCGCCACAGCGTGCACCAGGCCTAGAGAGCTCTCCGTCACAAACGCGCGCGGCGCCGTCATCTCCTGTTGTCCCCCACGAACGGAGAGATGCATGCCGACTGTCAAGCTGCGCGAATGAGGAGCGACGCCGAACTGCTCGTGGCCGCGCGCTCCGATGCGGGCGCGTTCCGCGAGCTCTACGAACGCTACGCGGCGCGCATCTACGGCTACCACCTGCGCAGGAGTCAGGATCCCGACGCCGCGCACGACCTCACGGCGGAGACGTTCGCGCAGGCCTGGGTCGTGCGCGCGCGCTTCCGCGACGAGGCCGGCGGGTCGGCCGGGCCCTGGCTGTTCGGCATCGCCCGCAACGTTCTGCTCGTGAGCGTGCGCCGCCGGCGCCTCGAGCGCAGCGCGAGCGAGCGCCTCGGCGTCCTCGACGCGGCCGAGGTCGCGTCGGCCGAGCCCGCCGAAGCGTGGCTCGACGGCCTCGACGAGGCGCTCGCCCACCTGCCCGACGCACAGCAGGACGCCATCCGGCTGCGCGTCCTCGACGACCTCGGCTACGACGAGGCCGCCGATCGACTCGACACGACGCCCCAGGCCGTCCGCGCACGCGTGTCGCGCGGCCTGAGCGCCCTGCGCAAGCACTTCTCGACTTCCACGGAGATGATCCGATGACCGAGCTCGATCCCAAGCTCCAGCGCCTCGGCGACCGCCTCGAGCGGGCCGCGGCCAACGACCTCGCAGCCGCGCCCCGCGCGGCGAGGCAACGGCCCCGGCGCATCACCCGGCGCCTCGCGCTCGTCGGCGCGGTCCTCGCCATCGGCATCCCGGGCGTGGCGATCGCGGCCGACCAGCTGATCAGCACGGGCGACGTCGCGGCGAGCATGCCCGCCGGCACGCTGGCACTCGCAGGTACCGAGCCCACGTGCACCGTCGTCACCAAGGACGTCGAGTTCCACTGCACGCTTGCGAAGGCGCCGGCGAACGAGGTCACGGACTCGCAGGGCAACCCCGCCTGGAAGGGCACCGTCGAGCCGAGCGTCGACGCATCCAAGCACGTCAACGGCGGCTGTCGCTCGCTCGCGCAAGACGGTCGCGAGTGGGAGTGCTACATCGGCCAGGCGGCCGTCGACCAGAAGATCGTCG
>CAZYYP010000208.1:0-6304 GCA_964651695.1 uncultured Gaiellales bacterium
TCAGCCCGCCGGCGGGCTGATCAGATCAGCCGCCCGGCGCGCGGCGCGGGCAGATCGAAGCGGAAGCGCATGCCCTGGCCGAGCGCGCCCTCGACCTCGGCCGTGCCGTCGGCGGCTCCGACGATGTGCTTGACGATCGCGAGACCGAGGCCCGTGCCGCGCGTCGTGCGCGAGCGGTCGGAGCGGAAGAAGCGCTCGAACAGGCGCGGCAGGTCCTCGGCGTCGACCCCCGCGCCGTCGTCGGAGACCTCGAGCACCACGCGATCGCCCTCGAGCCGCGCGGCGATGCGGAAGGTGGCGCCCCGCCCGGCATAGCGCAGGGCGTTGTCGAGCAGATTGCCGAGCAGGACGAGCAGCATGCGCGGGCGCATCGGCACGACGATGCCGGGGGGCACGTCCTGCTCGAGCGTCAGCTCGGCGCGCAGCGCGCGCTCGCGGTTCTCGGCGAAGACCTCGCTCACATACGGCGCGAGCTCGGTGAAGCCGAGCGCGACGACCTCGCGGCCCTGCTCGAGCTCGGACAGGAAGAGGATGTCGTCGACGAGCTGCGTCATCTCGACGACCTCCGCGCAGGCCTCCTCGATCAGCTCCTGCACGTCGACGCCCGGCAGCTTGGCGGTGTCGAGCAGCGAGAGCAGGCGCGCGAGCGGCGTGCGGAGCTCGTGCGAGACGGCCGCCGTGAAGCCGACCCGCAGGCCCTCGTAGCCGCTCGGCAGATCCTGGGGGCTCACGTCCTCATCCGAAGCGGCCGGTGACGTAGGCCTCGGTGCGCGGGTCGCTCGGGCTCGTGAAGATGCGCAGCGTCTCGCCGATCTCGATCAGCACGCCGTGCGGGGCGTCGTCCCGCTTCTCGCCCGGCTCGACGCTGAAGAACGCCGTGCGGTCGGCCACGCGCGCGGCCTGCTGCATGTTGTGCGTCACGATCACGATCGCGTAGTCGCGCTTGAGCTCGTGGATCAGATCCTCGATGCGCCCGCTCGAGATCGGGTCGAGCGCCGAGGCGGGCTCGTCCATCAGCAGCACCTCCGGCTCGACCGCGAGGCAGCGCGCGATGCAGAGCCGCTGCTGCTGGCCGCCGGAGAGCCGCCAGGCGTTGCGCCCGAGGCGATCCTTGACCTCGTCCCAGAGCGCGGCCTGGCGCAGCGCGCGCTCGATGCGCTCGTCCATGTCCCCCTTCAGGCCGATCGAGCGCGGCCCGAAGGCGACGTTGTCGCGGATCGAGCGCGGGAACGGGTTGGGCTTCTGGAAGACCATCCCGATCCGCCGCCGGACCTCGACCGCATCCACCTGCGGGGCGTAGAGATCCATGCCGTGGAAGGTCACGGAGCCCTCGACCTTGGCGCCCGGCACGAGGTCGTTCATACGGTTGAGCGTGCGCAGGATGGTCGTCTTGCCGCAGCCGGAGGGGCCGATGAAGGCCGTCACCTCGCGCTCGCGCACGTCGAAGGAGACATCGCGCACGGCGGCGACGCCCTCGTAGCGCACGGTCAGCCCCCGGACCTCGAACACGGCCGCGCGGGGCGCAGAGGCATCCTCGGCGTCGGAGCGCACATGGACCGCGCGCAAGGGGACGTCGCTCACCTCCGGGAGTATCGCAATCAGCCGTCTGCGCCGCCGCGCGCTCACAACGTGAACGAATGGTGAAGAACCGGTTGCCAGGCGCTCCGAGGCGTCTCTCGGCTGCCGCAGCGCGGTCTATGCTGGGTCTGTGGCAATCATCCTCGTCCGACACGCAGAGGCCGAGGATCGCGCGCTCGGAACGCCTGACCCCGAGCGCAGGCTCGTGCCCGCCGGGCGGCGCGCCGCCCGTGCGACGGGGCGTGCGCTCGCCGCGCTCAAGATCGCGCCGCAGCGCGTCGTGACGAGTCCGTACCCGCGCGCCTCCGAGACCGCCGAACTGGTCGCGCACGAGCTCGGCGGCGTGCAGGTGGTCGAGGACGCGGCACTGCTCGGGATCGAGGTGGACGACCTCCCCGCGCTGATCGAGCGCCACGGCGACGACCTGCTGCTGGTCGGGCACGACCCCGACTTCTCGGTGCTCGTAAGCGCCCTCACCGGTGCGCGCGTGTCCTTTCCCAAGGCCGGCGCGGCGCTCATCGATCCCGTGGCGGGGACACGCGGCGAGTTGCGCTGGCTGATGCGACCGCGCGCACTCGCGCTGATCGCAGGAGGCTCCTGATGGCGGTCCGCAAGGCGCGCAAGGGCGCCGGCGTCGAGAAGTCGCGCCTCTTCGACCGCGAGCTCTCGTGGCTCGAGTGGGATGCGCGCGTGCTCGAGCTGACGCGCGACGAGCGCACGCCGCTGCTCGAGCGACTGCGCTTCTCGGCGATCTTCTCGTCCAACCTCGACGAGTTCTGCATGGTGCGCGTCGCCGAGCTGCTCGACGCGGTGCGCGACTCGCCCAACCGGCCACGCACGGCCGGCGACCTCCTGCCGTCCGAGGTGCTCGACCGGGTGGGCACGCGGATGCGCGAGCTGGTCGAGCGCCAGAGCGCCGTGACCGCCGACCTGCTGACGCAGCTGGCCGCCGCGGGCGTCGCCGTGGTGCCCGTCGCGACGGTCGAGGCATCCGACCGCGGCGAGCTCGCCGCCACGTTCCACGGCACGATCTTCCCGGTGCTGACGCCGCTCGCCGTCGGCCCCGGGCGGCCGTTCCCGTACATCTCCAACCTCTCGCTCTCGCTCGGCGTGACCCTGCTCGACCCGGCGACGGGCGAGCGCCGGCTCGCGCGCGTGAAGGTGCCGGAGGTGCTGCCGCGCTTCCTGCCCGTCGGCAGCGACGGCACGCTCTTCGTCGCGCTCGAGGATCTGATCGCGGAGCACCTCGACTCGCTCTTCCCGGGGATGGAGATCGAGGAGCACGCCGCCTTCCGCGTCACGCGCGACGCCGACTTCGAGATCGAGGAGACCTCGGACGACCTGCTCTCCGCCGTCGAGCACGAGCTGCGCCGCCGCCGCTTCGGCGAGGTCGTGCGCGTCGAGCTCATGAGCTCGATGTCGGCCTCGATGCGCCACCAGCTCCTCGGCCACCTGCACGCGGACGACGCCTACGTCTACGCGGTGGACGGGCTGCTCGACCTCGCCGACCTGGTCGAGCTCGCCGGCCTCGACCGCCCCGATCTGCGCTACCCCGACTGGCCGGGCGTGACGCGCCCGCGCCTGCGCGGCGAGGGCGACGAGCCCGCCGACCTCTTCGGCGCGATCCGCGGGGGCGACATCCTCGTCAACCACCCCTACGACCGCTTCTCGACCTCGGTCGAGCGCCTCATCGAGCAGGCCGTCGACGACCCCGACGTGCTCGCGATCAAGTACACGATCTACCGCACCTCGGGCGACTCCCCGATGGTGCCGGCGCTCATGCGCGCGGCCGAGCAGGGCAAGCAGGCGGTCGTGCTGGTCGAGCTCAAGGCGCGCTTCGACGAGGCCCGCAACATCGGCTGGGCACGCGCGCTCGAGCGCGCCGGCGTGCACGTGGTGCACGGATTCCCGTCGCTCAAGACGCACGCCAAGTGCGCGCTCGTCGTGCGGCGCGAGAGCGGCGGCATCCGCCGCTACGTGCACATCGGCACCGGCAACTACCACCCGCGCACCGCGCGGCTCTACACGGATGCGGGCCTCTTCACGTGCCGCCCCGACATCGCGGCCGACATCTCCGACCTCTTCAACTACCTGACCGGATTCGGGCGGCCCCAGCACTACCGCAAGCTGCTCGTGGCCCCGACCGACCTGCGCGAGCGGATCATCGCCGAGGTGCGGCGCGTGATCGCCGACACGGAGACCGGGACCCCCGGTCGTATCGTGCTGAAGATGAACGGCCTCGTCGATCGCCCCGTGATCGAGTCGCTGTACGAGGCCTCGCAGGCCGGCGTGCGGGTCGACCTCGTGGTGCGCAGCATCTGCTGCCTGCGCCCGGGGGTGCCGGGGCTGTCCGAGAACATCGGCGTCGCCAGCGTGCTCGGGCGCTTTCTCGAGCACGAGCGGCTGTACGCGTTCCACGGCAAGGAGTCGAGCTACTTCCTCGGCTCGGCCGACATGATGCCGCGCAACCTCGACTCGCGGGTCGAGGTGCTCGTGCCGATCGAGGACACCGGGCTGCGCGCCGAGGTCGACGCGCTGCTCGAGGCGTCGCTCTCCGACACGCGCAGCTCGTTCCGGCTCCTCCCCGACGGGGGCTGGGAGCGCCGCCGGCCCGCCGACGGCGAGCCCGAGTACGCGGCACAGGACGAGCTCATGGCGCGCTCGCTCGAGATCGCGCGCGTGGCCGACGAGGAGGCCGACCGCGAGGCCGAGCGCATCGTGCGCGCGCAGAAGCGGCGCAACGAGGGGATCGCGTAGTGCCCCATACCTCCGGGACGGGGTACTGATGGGGACGCGCTACGCGGTGATCGACGTCGGCACGAACACCGTGCGCCTGCTCGTGGCCGAGCGGGAGGACGGTCACCTCGTGCCTGCCCACACCGACAAGGAGCTCGTGCGGCTCGGCCGCGACCTCGCGCACGACGGCCGCATCAGCGCCGAGAGCCTGCTGCACGTGAGCGACGCCCTCCGACGCTTCGCCACGGTCGCGCGCAAGCTCGGCGCGGCCGACCTGCGCATCATCGCGACCTCGGCCGCGCGCGAGGCCGAGAACGGCCAGGAGCTGGCCGCGCGCGTGCTCGCCGACACGGGCCACGAGCTCGAGATCATCGACGAGGACGAGGAGGCGCGGCTGGCCTGGGTCGGCGCGCTCAACGCGCTCGACGAGCCCTGGGAGGGCGAGGTCGGCGTCGTCGACGTCGGCGGCGGGTCGACCGAGGTCGTCGTCGGCTCGATCGGCAGCGGCATCAACTTCGCGCACTCCTACAAGCTCGGCTCGGGCCGCCTCACCGACCTCTGCATCGAGCACGACCCGCCACGGCCCTTCGAGCTCGAGCGGATCCGCAGGATCATCGACGAGACGCTGCCGCCGATCGGCGTGATCCCGCAGCCCCAGCACGCCTCGGGCGTCGCCGGATCGGCCTCGAACCTGCGCCGCCTGGTCGGCCCGCTGCTCGACATCGAAGCGCTCGAGCGCGCGATCCGCATCCTCTGCGAGCACCCGTCGCGGCGCATCGCGCGGCGCTTCGAGCTGGAGCAGGAGCGCGTGCGCATCCTGCCGGCCGGTGCGCTGATCCTGCACGCGTGCGCGGTGCGCCTGGGCGTGCCGCTGTGGTTCTGCAAGGGCGGGATCCGCGAGGGCGCCGTGCTCGAGATGGTCGCCGCCCGCCTCGACCGCACGCCCTGATGGCGCCCGCCGGCGCGCTCGAGCTCGATCCCGGCGAGCCGTTGCGCGTCGCCGCCCGCCGCGTCGTGGCGGTCCGCGCGGCCGACCTGGCGGAGATCGCCCCCGGCGCGGTCGGCTCCAGCGATCCCGAGGCGCTGCACGACGTGCGCGTCGCCGTGCGCCGGCTGACGAGCGCGCTCGACGTCTTCGCCGACGGGCTCGACGAGGCGCCGCGGCGGCAGGCCCGCCGCATGCTGCGGAGCGACGCCGAGCCGCTCGGCCGCGCACGCGACCTCGACGTGCAGATCGCCCTCGTCCGGCGGTTCCTCAAGTCCGCGCGCGCGGCCGAGCAGGCCGGCATCGCGCACGTCCTCCAGATGCTCACCGAGGAGCGCGCCGCGACGGAGGCCGACCTCAACCCCGCCATGGCCGCGCTCGCCGACCCCGAGCTGCAGGCGGCGCTGGCCGAGGTCTCGGCGACATGAAGGCCGGGCGCGTCAAGGGCCTGCGCCCAGGATCGAAGCTCGGCGGAGCCGCGAGGCGCATCGTCGAGCAGCGCATCGCCGACCTGCTCCAGTTCGACGAGGCGGTGCGCGATCCCGCCAACGTGCGCGAGCTGCACGACCTGCGCATCGCCGCCAAGCGCCTGCGCTACACGCTCGAGGTGCTCGGGAGCGCACTGGGGCCGGCCGCGGGCGCGCTCGAGGACGAGGCGCGCGCGCTCCAGGACGTGCTCGGCGAGGTGCACGACTGCGATGTCCTCGCCCCGCGCCTGGAGGCAGAGCTCGGGCGGCTCGTCGCACTCGACGCCGAGGCCGTCGCCGCGCTCTGCGAAGGCGACCCCGACGGGGCGCCCCGCGTGCTGCGGGACGCCCCTGGCCGCGGCGTCCGCCACGGCGTGCTGGCGCTCTCGGTCGGCGTCAGCGCGCGGCGTCGCGTGCTCTACGCGCAGTTCCTCGTGCGCTGGGACGCGCTCCTCGGCGGGACGCTCCTGACCGACATCACGCAGCCCTGATCGTCCCTGCCGGGTCCGCACGAACGGGGTCTGACCCCGTTCGTGCA
>CAZYYP010000209.1:0-6156 GCA_964651695.1 uncultured Gaiellales bacterium
TCTCGGCGATCTCGTCCTCGGTCACGACGAACGGCGGCGAGACCTGCATCGCCACACCGCGCAGACCGCGGCCGATCAGGCCGTGCTCGAGGGCGAGATTCGAGACGATCTCGGCGAGCCCCGGGGTCGCCGCGAGGGCCTCGGGCGTGAACTCGACGGCCGCGGCCAGGCCGATCGAACGCACCTCGGCGACCATCGGGTGGCCCACGAAGCGCTCCTGATAGGCCTCGGCGAGCACGGGCTCGAGCTCGCGCACGCGCTCGATCAGGCCCTCGCGCTCGATGATCGCGAGATTCGCCAGACCGGCGGCCGCAGCGGCGGGATGGCCGCCGTAGGTGTAGCCGTGGCGGAACATCTCACCCGAGCCCTCCTCGAAGAAGGGCTGCTTGACGCGCTCGGAGACGACGACCGCGCCCATCGGCACGTAGCCGGAGGTGAGGCCCTTGGCGCAGGTCATGATGTCGGGCACGACGCCGAAGCGCTGGCAGCCGAAGTCCGTCCCGAGGCGCCCGAAGCCGCAGATGACCTCGTCCGAGATCAGCAGCACGTCGTGCTTGCGGCAGAGCTCCTGCACGCGCGGCCAGAAGCCCTCGGGGGGCGGGATCACGCCGCCGGCGCCGATCACGGGCTCGCCGATGAAGGCGGCGATCCGATCGGCGTGATCCTCCAGCAGCGCCTCGAGCGCATCGGCGTCGCCCCACGGGATGTTCTCGATATGGGGCATGAGGTCGCCGTAGCCCGTGCGGTTGGCCGGGATGCCCTGCAGGCTCGTGCCGAACGCATTCGTTCCGTGATAGCCGTGCTGGCGTGAGATCATGATCTGCTTCTCGGGGCGGCCGGTGGCGTTCCAGTAGCGGCGCGCGAGCTTGGCGGCGGTGTCGACGGCATCCGAGCCGCCGCCCGAGGTGAAGAAGACGGCGGCGCCATCCATCGCCGAGAGCGCGGCGACCTTGTCCGCGAGCTTCAGGAGCGGCGGGTTGGCGAACGGGCCGAAGGTGTGGAAGGCGGCGAGCTCCTTGAGCTGCGCGCCGACCGCGTCGGCGATCTCGTCGCGGCCGTAGCCGACGTTCATGTACCAGAGCGACGCGGTGGAGTCGAGGTAGGCCTTGCCCTTGTCGTCCCAGACCGTCGAGCCGCGCCCCTTGGCGATCACGACCTCCCGGCCCGCCGTCGCGGCCATGTTCGCGAACCCTCGCCACAGCTCTGTCATGTCGCCTCTTCCTTCGTCGCGTGGACATCCGAGCCTACCGCGGCCACGGGAGGGTTCGCGTCGGGCGTCCGCGTATCGGTGAGCGTGTGCGGCACGCCGGCGGCCGCATACGCGGCTTCCTCGTCGAGCGTCTCCGCCTCGAGCAGCGCCCGCGTGAGTGAATCGAGGCGCGCCCGCTCGCGCGTCAGCAGCTCGAGCGCCCCGGCGTGCGCCTCGTCCGCCAGCCGCCTGACCTCGGAGTCGACCGTCTGCTGCGTCAGCTCCGAGGTGGCCTGCACCCCCGGCAGCAGCGGGCCCTGATCCTCCGATGCCAGCACGGCCACCGGGCCGATCGCATCGCTCATGCCCCAGCGGCCGACCATCTGACGCGCGATCATCGTCACCTGCTGGAGGTCGGACTCCGCGCCGGAGGTGATGCTGTCGTAGACGATCTCCTCGGCCACCCGGCCGCCGAGCGCCACCCGCAGGCGCGCCTTGAGGTGCGCCACGTCGTAGTTGAAGCGATCGGTGTCGGGCGAGGAGAACGTGACGCCGAGCGCCATCCCGCGCGGGATGATGGAGACCTTGCGCACCGGGTCGGCCTCGGGGCTGAGCATGCCGACGAGCGCGTGTCCCGCCTCGTGGTAGGCCGTGCGCTCGCGGTCCTCCTTGGTCATCATCACCCGCCGCTCGACACCGAGCAGGATCTTCTCGACCGCGTCGGTGAAGTCGGCCATCGCGACCGTCTTGTGCGTGCGGCGCGCGGCCAGCAGCGCGGCCTCGTTGACGAGGTTCGCGAGATCGGCGCCCACCATCCCGGGTGTCGTCGAGGCGATCGACCCGAGGTCGACGTCGGGGTCGAGCGGCACCGAGCGGGTGTGCACCTGCAGGATCTCGAGGCGCCCCTGGCGATCGGGCGGCTGCACGACGACGCGACGGTCGAAGCGCCCCGGGCGCAGCAGCGCCTTGTCGAGCACATCCGGCCGGTTCGTGGCCGCGAGCACGATGACGCCGCTGTTGGGACTGAAGCCGTCCATCTCGGTGAGGATCTGGTTGAGCGTCTGCTCGCGCTCGTCGTGGCCGCCGAAGTTGCCGCCGCCACCGCGCGCGCGGCCGATGGCGTCCAGCTCGTCGATGAAGACGATCGCGGGCTGCGCGGCCTTGGCCTGCGCGAAGAGGTCACGCACGCGCGAGGCCCCGACGCCGACGATCATCTCGACGAACTCGCTCGCGCTGGCCGAGAAGAACGGCACGCCGGCCTCGCCGGCAACGGCCCGCGCGAGCAGGGTCTTGCCGGTGCCGGGCGGGCCCGAGAGCAGGACGCCGCGGGGGATCTTGCCTCCGAGCGCCCCGTACTTGGCGGGGTTCTTGAGGAAGTCGACCACCTCGACGAGCTCCTGCTCGGCCTCCTCGATGCCGGCGACGTCCTCGAACGTGACCCGCTCGCCGCCCTCGTAGCGACGCGCCTTCGAGCGGCCGAGCGCGCTCAGCGCGCCGCCGCCCGCCGCCGCGCGGCGCATCGCGAAGATGATGATGCCGAGGATCAGCAGTGTCGGCCCGAAGCCGAGCAGGATCTGCGCCAGCAGGCCGCGTCCGGCATCGGGCGCCTTGGCGTTGATCTCGACGCCGCGCGCCTTGAGCTGGCCGAGCAACGTGGTATCGGTCGGCAGCGCCGGCTGGTTGGTGTCGAAGCGCGTGAACGTCTTCTTGCCGATCGACACCGGGCGCTTGAACTCGCCCTCGATGTTCTGCTGGGTGATGGTCACCTGGCTGACGTTGTCGCCCTGCACCTGCCTCAGGAACAGTGGCGAGTACGCGATGTGGGCGCGTGCGGGCTTGTCCGGGAACGTCGATGCAGCCCAGTAGTTGACGATCAGCAGCCCGACCAGGATCGGCCACAGGCGCCAGCGCCGCATCGGCGACCGGGACGGCCGCGGCGCGCCGCGGCCGTCGGCACTCGGATGCACCTTCCACCCCGGTTGTTCGTCCTTGTCCTTGCCCCATGAGCCCGGCAGTGGCAGGCGCGACTTGTTGTCGGGCGCCCGCGGCGTGGGCTCAGGTGCCATGGCCGTGATCGTACGTCACAGCCCGATCGCCCCGTCCTCTGCGACCCGCACCGCCGCGGCGCCGAAGTCCTCGCGAGAGAGCCGCGCGACGAGGCGCGCGCTCGCCTCCGCCGGGTCTCGGTGCGGCAGCGCATCGCTGTCGAGTCGCAGCGAGATCCACTGGCCGCCCGCGAAGCTGCCGTCGCCGCGCAGCTGCACCCGCAGGATCGCGCTCAGCGAGAGCGTCCCGCCGGTGCCGAAGTTCTTGTACCCCACGAAGTTGCCGGTCGAATACGCGATCAGCCGCCCGTGGTAGCTCTCCATGCCCCGGATCACGTGCGGCCCGGAGCCGACGACGAGATCGGCGCCCGCATCGACGACGGCGTGCGCGAAGCGGCGCGAGTCCCCGCGGTTCTCGCCCAGGAACATCTCGGTACCGTGCGGGACGTGGTCGGCCGTCGACCCCTCGGCGCCCGCGTGCATGGCCACCACGACGAGATCGGCATCCCTGTCCGCGCGGCGCACGAGCGCGCGGGCGACGCCGATCCGATCGAGCCGCGAGGCCCACGTGTAGGGCGCGAAGCCCAGGAACGCCACGCGTAGGCCGTTGCGTCGCATGACCGTGATCTGCCCCGGTCGTCCCGTCCAGCGCAGCCCGGCCTGCCTGAGCGCTGCCTCGGTCGAGCGCTCGCCCGCCGCGCCGAAGTCGTCGGCGTGGTTGTTGGCGACGTTCATGACATCGAAGCCCGCAGCGGTCATGAGTCTCGCGTACGACGGCGGCGCCTGGAAGGCGAAGCAGTTCGCCGACCCCCCGCACTTCGACTCGGGCAACTGCGAGAGCGTCTCCTCGAGGTTCCCGAAGCTCAGGCTGGCGCTGCGCAGCGGGCCGACGACCGGCGCCATCGAGAGCTTGCCCGCGTCGGGTGGCGTGCCGTAGCTCGAGGCGAGCACCATGTCGCCCACCCATGCGATCGTGACGCTGCGCTCGCCCAGGCCCGGCGTCGTCGCCGGAGCGGTCGTCGTGGCCGCGACCGTGGTCGCCGGGGTGATCGCCGTGCTCGCCGGATCGCTCGCCGCCGTCGTGCTGCCGGTCACCGAATCCGCGGCGCGGCTCCCCGCTCTGCCCGCTGCCAGCGTGGCCGCCGTCCCGATGCCGACGGCGGTGACTGCGGCGAGCAGCACGCCGGCGGTCGCGCGGCGACGGCGCTTCTGGCGGCGGCGCGACTCGGCACGGCGAGCACGGCGCGCGGCGTCGGGATCGAGGCTCACGACTCGAGCCGGAAGGAGACCTCCAGCTCGCCCGGCCGGGGACTCCAGGCGCGCACGACGCGGGCGTGGCTGCCATCGGAGAGTGCGAACACCTCGCCCGCGCGCACCGGCGCAGCGAGCGACCAGGCCTCGACGCCCGGGATCGTCGCCACGGACGCCCCGGCGGCCGCCGCGGACTCGAGCTCGGCCGGGGCGGGCCGGCGCAGCACCGGAAGCGACGGCGGTGTCTCCCACGGCTGTGCGCGCTCCCAGGCAGCCGCAGCGCGCAGTACGAGGTCATCCTCGAAGCGCCGCCCCACGATCTGCAGTCCGAGCGGCAGACCGCTCGTAGCCGGTGCCATCGGCACGCTGATCGCCGGCTGGCCCGTGAGGTTGAACGGGTAGGTGAAGTGGCAGTAGTCGTCGTAGAACTCGCCGATCGGCTGCCCGTCGAGCTCGCGCGGCGCCCAGTCGGCGAGCGGGAACGCGGCGCACTCCATGGTGGGCGTCAGCAGCAGGTCGTAGCGCGTGTGGAAGGCCGCCCATGTCGCTGCGATCTCGTGCGCGTCGTTGCGCGCCTTCACGTACTCCTGGACGCTCAGACCCGCGCCCGCCTCGATCAGCGCGCGGGCGTCATCGCCGACGAGACCCGTCGCGAGCAGCGGGCCCTCGCTCGCGCTGTTGTCGCCGCACGCGATCGCGTTCCAGGCGTCGAGCGGCGAGGAGAGCCCGGGATGGGCCTCCTCGAGTGTCGCGCCGGTGGCCTCGGCGAACGCCGCGACGGCCTCGGCGAAGCGTTCCCGCACCTCGCGGTCGAGACGGATGTAGCCGAGGTCGTCCGAGTAGGCGATGCGGAGTCCCGAGAGATCGCCGGGCCGCTGTGCCGCGGCCGCATAGTCGAGACCCAGATCCGGCAGGCAGAGCGGGTCGAGCGGATCGGGGCCGGCCATCACCGCGAGCGCCCGTCCGCAATCGGCGACGCTGCGCGTCAGCGGCCCGAAGTGCGTCAGCAGCAGCCAGCCCGCGCTGTCCGGGGCGCGCGGTACGAGCCCGTAGGTCGCCTTCAGGCCGACGATGCCGCAGAACGAGGCCGGGATGCGGATCGAGCCGCCGCCGTCCGAGCCGAGCGCGACGTCCCCCACACCGAGCGCGAGCGCGCTCGCCGCACCGCCCGAGCTGCCGCCGGCCGAGCGATCGGGGGCGAACGGGTTGCCGGTCTGCCCGTAGAGCTCGTTGCGGGTCGTGCCGCGGTAGCAGAACTCGGGCACGTTGCTTCGTCCGAGCGCGACCGCGCCCGCCGCCTCGAGCCGCGCGACGCATGCCGTGCTCGCCTCGGCGACCGTGTCCATCAGCGATCGCGAGCCGGCGGTGGTGGGATAGCCGGCCTGCCGCATCGCGTCCTTGACGGTGAACGTCCAGCCCGTCAGGGGCCCGGTGTCCTCACCGCGCTCGATGCGCGCCTCGAGGGCACGCGCGCGCTCGCGCGCGGCCGCGGCGTCGACGAGGCAGAGCGCGTTGACGACCGGGTTGATCGCGGCGATGCGATCGAGCGCCGCCTCGACGGCGGCGGCCGGAATGCCGGGGTCGCTCACGTCAGCCGCTCCACCCGGCTGCCCGGGACGAGGTCGTCGCGTCCGTCCGGCCAGCGCACCCACGCCTTGTAGCCGCCGTCGT
>CAZYYP010000210.1:0-6141 GCA_964651695.1 uncultured Gaiellales bacterium
GGCAGGTCGTTCGCGATCTCGACGAGGCGCTGCAGGTCGCCGTCGGCGCCGCTGCCGCTGTCGTAGGTGGAGGTCGCCGCCGTCGTCCCCGTGGCGCCGGTCGCACCCGTGCTCGCCGTGGAGCCGTCGGTGAGCTTGATGATCTTGGCATTGACGTTCGTCGCCGACAGGTACGGCTCGCCCTTGCTCGTGATCAGCAGCTGGGTCGACGCGGAGTAGGTGGGCTTCGCGCGGGCGGTCAGCTTGGGCGGCGCGCCCATCTGGACGGTGTAGGTCGCGAAGATGAACACGACCGCAGTGAGCACGAGTCCGACGATCGTCACCCACCAGAAGCGGACGAGGGCGCGCAGCATCTGTTGGAGTGGCGTTTCGCTCGTCACGGCAGCGTCATTCCTTTCGGAACTCTGGGGAGTCGGGAGGCGGCCGTCGCACGACTGCGACGGCACGGGGAGGTGCTCGTCAGGCGTTCTCCGTCATGCTAAGGGGGGGTTGCAGAAGGCCTGTACCGGCGTTCGTCCAGCCAGACCCCACCCGGTTGGGGAGGGAGGCGCGAGAACCGCCTGGGATAGCTTGGGAGTGTGGCTTCGCCCACCCTCACCGTCATCGGCCTCGACGCCGTGACGCCGCTCGTACTCGAGCCGCTGCGCGCGGCGGGCGCGGTTCCGCATCTCGATCGCCTGCTCGCGCAGGGGGCCGCGGGCGTGCTGCGCTCGACGACGCACCCGCTCACCCCGCAGGCCTGGACGACCATGTTCACGGGCGTGGGTGCGGGCCGCCACGGGATCTGGGATTTCCACGAGCGCGACGAGAGCGGCTACGGCTTGCGCCCCGTCAATGGCTCGTATCGTCGCGAGCCGGCGGTCTGGCAGCGGCTGAGCGCGGCCGGCCGGCGGGTCGGCGTGATCAACGTGCCGTTCACGTGGCCGGCCGACGACGTCAACGGCTTCGCGCTCGCGGGGTTCGACGCCTACGGCCGGCGCGACGGCTACGCCACGCCGGCGGGTCTGCTCGACGAGCTCGAGCAGCGCTTCGGCCCGCTCGTGCAGGACCACGCGTTTCCCGTGACGCCGCAGGGCGGCATCGACCTCGGCCAGGTGCGCCGCGTCGCCGAGCAGCGCGTCGAGCTGACGCTGTGGCTCGCCGAGCGGTTCGATCCCGAGTTGCTCGTCGCCGTCTTCATGGCGGCCGACCACGCCCAGCACCTCGGCTGGGACGAGTGGGAGCGCAGTGGTCCCGCGAGTCCGCTCGCGCAGGTCTACGGCATCCTCGACGAGGCGGTCGGCGCGCTCGCAGGCGCGCTCGGGGGCGACATCATGATCGTCTCCGACCACGGGGCCGGCCCTCTCGACGGCGTCGTCAACCTCAACGCCTGGCTCGCCGAGGAGGGCCTCCTGGAGTACGCGAGCGCCACCGAGCTGATGCGCGGCGGCCAGCTGCAGCGCATGGCGACCGCGCGCGCCCTGGCGCTCTGGCGCCGGCTGCCGCTCGATTTCCGCACGCGCGCCAAGCAGCGCCTGGGCGGTCTGCGTGAGCGCAGCTACGAGCTGCAGAACTACAGCATCGTCGACTTCGAGCGGACGAAGGCGTTCGCCTATGGCACGTTCGGCAACATCGTGATCAACGTGCAGGGGCGCGAGCGCACCGGGATCGTCGCGCCGGGAGCCGAGTACGAGGCCGTCCGCGACGCCATCGCACAGAGGTTGCGCGAGCTGCGCGATCCCGCGACGGGCCGTCAGATCGTGGCCGCCGTGCACCGGCGCGAGGAGCTCTTCAGCGGGCCGCAGATCGAGCGGGTCCCCGACCTCGTGGTCGAGTTCGCCGACTACGCATGGCTTGGCAAGGGCAACCTGAAGAGCCGCACCGAGTCGATCTGGGATCGCGTGGAGATCGCGGGCACGGATGCCGCCTACGTCGGCAGCCATCGCCACGAGGGCATCGTGGCGCTGACCGGCCCCTCCGCGGCGCCCGGCGGGCTCTTCGCCTCGATCGAGGACGTGGCGCCGACCATCCAGTACCTGCTCGGCGAGCCGATCCCCGAGAGCATGGAGGGGCGGCTCATCGACGCCGCCATCGATCCCGCGCTGCTCGAGCGCCGCCCGCCCGAGTACGTGGCCGAAGATGTCCCCCTCGCGAGCGGGATACGCGCGTTCGCCGACGACGAGGCGGGACAGGTGCAGGATCGCCTGCGCGGCCTCGGATACATCGAGTAGGGATTGAGATGAGGATCGCAGTCTTCGGACTCGGCTATGTCGGGATCGTCTCGGCCGCCTGCCTCGCCGAGCGCGGGCACGAGGTGATCGGCGTCGACCCCAGCCACGACAAGGTCGCGATGGTCGCCCAGGGGCGCTCCACGATCGTCGAGGAGCGCATCGGCGAGCTTGTCGCCGAGGGCGTCGCGAGCGGCCGGCTGCGCGCCACCGCCGACGCGACCGAGGCGATCGGCGCGAGCGACCTCGCGCTGATCTGCGTCGGCACCCCGTCGAGCGGCAACGGCTCGCTCTCGACGCTGTACCTCGAGCGCGTCGCCGACGAGCTCGGCGCGGCGATCGCGACGCTCGGCCGGCGCTACACGGTCGTCTTCCGCTCGACGATGCTGCCCGGCACCTGTGAGGGCACGCTGATCCCGCGACTCGAGGACGCCTCGGGCCTGCGCGCCGGAGACGACTTCGGCGTCGCCGTGAACCCGGAGTTCCTGCGCGAGGGCACCTCGGTGCGCGACTTCCACGATCCGCCGAAGACGGTCGTCGGTGCGAGCGATGCCCGCACGGCGGACGCGGTGGCCGCGCTCTACGCGGGGCTCCCCGGCGTCGTGCATCGCGTGCCCATCGCGGTCGCCGAGATGACGAAGTACGCGGACAACTCGTTCCACGCGCTCAAGATCGGGTTCGCGAACGAGATGGGGGCGATCTGCCAGGCCTACGGCGTCGACTCGCACGCGGTGATGGAGGTCTTCGCCTCCGACACCAAGCTCAACATCTCCAGGGCCTACCTGCGGCCGGGCTTCGCGTTCGGCGGCTCGTGCCTGCCCAAGGACCTGCGCGCGATCGTCTACCACGCGCGCCGCGCCGATCTCACGGTGCCGATCCTCGAGAGCGTGATCGGGTCCAACGAGGCACATCTCCGGCGCGTGTACGACCGCTTGATCGCCGGTACGGCGCGCCGCGTCGCGCTGCTCGGACTGGCCTTCAAGCAGGGCACCGACGATCTCCGCGAGAGCCCGCTCGTCGAGCTCGCCGAGCGGCTGCTCGGCCGCGGCTTCGACCTGCGAATCCATGACGCGCACGTGCGCGTATCGCACCTCACAGGTTCGAATCGCGCCTACGTGGACGCACGCATCCCGCATCTCTCGCGACTCATGGTCGATACGCCGCTCTCGGCGGTCTTCGGCGCCGAGATCGTCATCCTCGCGAACACCGCGCCGGAGTCGGTCGCGGCCGCCGCCGGCGCGCAGGACGCCTTGCTCGTCGATCTCGTGCGTCGTCCGGAGCTCGTCCGCCATCCGGGCGGCTATCTCGGCGCGGCCTGGTAGAACGAGACACCGTGGCGCGCATCCTCATCCTCGTCGAGAACCTCTCCGTGCCGTTCGACCGCCGCGTCTGGCAGGAGAGCCGCGCGCTCGTCGACGCGGGCCACGAGGTCTGCGTGATCTGTCCCAAGGGCGTCAAGCGCGACACCGAGCCCTACGCGCGCATCGAGGGCGTCGAGATCCACCGCTACGCGCTCGACGCGGCGACCGGCGGCCTCAAGGGCTACGCGCGCGAGTACGGCACCGCGCTCTGGCGCTCGCTGCAGCTGGCCCGGCAACTGGATCGCGAGCGGCCGTTCGACGTCGTGCAGGCCTGCAACCCGCCCGACCTGCTGTTCCTGGTCGCACTCCCGCTCAAGCTGCGCGGCGCCCGCTTCGTCTTCGACCACCACGACCTCGTGCCCGAGCTGTTCCGCTCCCGCTTCGGCAAGGGCGGTCCGCTGCTCTGGGCCAACGAGGTGCTCGAGCGGCTGACGTTCCGCCTCGCCGACCACGTGATCTCGACCAACGAGAGCTACCGGAACGTCGCACTCACGCGCGGCCGTGTCGCCCGCGAGCACACCACCGTCGTGAGGAGCGCCCCCGACCTGACGCGGTTCGTCCCGGTCGCCCCGGACGACAGCCTGCGGCGCGGCCGCAAGCACCTCGTCTGCTACCTCGGCGTGATGGGCCCCCAGGACGGCGTGGACTACGCGCTGCGAGCGCTCGCGAGCGTCCGCGACGACCTCCGGCGCGACGATGTGCACGCCGTCTTCGTCGGGCACGGCGACGCCTGGGACGACCTCGTGGGACTCTCGAAGGAGCTCGGGCTCGAGGATCGCGTCGAGTTCACCGGCCGGGTGTCCGACGAGGATCTCGCCCGCTACCTCTCGACGTCCGACGTCTGCCTGGCGCCCGATCCGAAGAATCCCCTCAACGACGTGTCGACGATGAACAAGATCGTCGAATACATGGCGATGTCGCGGCCGCTCGTGTCGTTCGACCTGATCGAGGCGCGCGTCTCCGCCGGGGACGCCGCGGTCTACGCGACGCCGAACGACGAGCGCGAGTTCGCCCGGCTCGTCGTGGAGCTGCTCGACGACCCTGAGCGCTGCGCGCGCATGGGAGCGATCGGCCGCCGGCGCGTCGAGCAGGACCTGTCCTGGGAGCACTCGCGGCGTCAGCTGCTCGAGGCCTACGACACGGTGCTCGGCCACGGCCGGGCGCTGCGCAGCGCCGTCGCTTCGCCCAGCCGCCCGGCCGCTGCCTAGACCCGTTGCCCGTGACCGGCCGGGCTCGGCCGAGCGGGGAGGACGGCATGCTGCGAGATGCCCGCGAACCACGCGCACGCGCGTCTCTCGCAGACGGGGGCGCCGCGCGGTGCCGGCGCAGCCCTCCGGATCAGTACGCGCCGCGGCCGCGCGTGACCGCGGGCAGCGTGCGGGCGAGGAGCTTGAGGTCGCCCCAGAGCGACCAGTTGGTGACGTAGAGGTAGTCGAGCGTCACCATCTCCGCGAACGGGATGTCGCTCCGGCCCATGACCTGCCAGAGGCCGGTGAGACCGGGGGTGAGGTCGAGGCGCCGCCGGCCGTGGCCGACGATGTGGCGATCCTCCTCGATGATCAGCGGGCGCGGGCCCACGAGGCTCATCTCGCCGCGCACGACGTTGATCAGCTGCGGGAGCTCGTCGAGCGACCACTTGCGGAGCGTGCGGCCGAACGGCGTGATGCGCGGATCCTCGGGGATCTTGAACATCGTCGGGCCGGCCTCGGCGTGCTTGTTGAGGTGTCCGACGTCGTTCTTCCGCTGATCGGCGTCCGCGTACATCGAGCGGAACTTGAAGATGCGGAACCGCCGCCCGCGCCAGCCGATGCGCTCCTGCCGGAAGAACACGGGGCCCGGAGCCTCGAGCTTGATGCGCAGGGCGATGAAGGCGAAGAGCGGACTCAGGAGCGTGAGCATGATCGCGGCGACGGTGATGTCGAGCGCGCGCTTGACGACGCGCGCGCTGCGCGGCAGCCGGGGCGAGTGCAGCGAGACGAGGGGCAGGCCGTCGAGCTCGTGCACCTGGGTCTTCGATCCGAGTACCTCGTAGAGGCGCGGCACGACGTCGACCTGCACGCCCACCTGGTTGCAGCGGCGCACGAGGTCGACCCCGCGGCTGTCGCCGGCGCGCGAGAACGCGAGGATCACGCGATGGACGCCGTGGGCCTCGACGACGCGCTCGATCTCGTCGGTCGCGCCCAGGTAGGGAGCGTCACCGATGTGATCGGTGAGCGGGTCGTCGTCGACGAAGCCGATCACGCGGATGCCGTACTCGGGCCGCGCCGCGAGCTTCTCGACGACCCGGCGCGCGATCCGGCCGGTGCCGACGACGAGCGTCGGCTCGGTCGGCATCACCCAGCGCCGCACCACCATGCGCGCGAAGGCGCGCATCGTCGTCGCGAAGACCACGAGCGCGATGAAGAAGACCGCGAGCTTGCCGATCGGCGGCGCCTTGACGCCGAGGGCGGCGTCGGCGAGCTGGCCGGCCCACGTCGTCGCCGCAGCCAGGAGCACGAGGCCCGGAACGTCGTCGGCCGTGCTGTGCGCCATGCGCAGCTCGTCCTGCGTGTAATAGCCGTAGAGCCAGGAGA
>CAZYYP010000211.1:0-6126 GCA_964651695.1 uncultured Gaiellales bacterium
CCGCGAGGACGGGAGCGCGAGATGACCGACGGCCCCCGGCGCGCCGCAGAGGATCTGCGCAGCCACCGCTGGTTCGGCCCGGACTCGCTGCGCGGCTTCGGCCACCGCTCGCGGATGAAGCAGCTCGGCTACGCGCTCGAGGAGTTCTCGGGCCGGCCGGTGATCGCGATCGTCAACACCTGGAACGACCTCTCGTGCTGTCATGGCCACTTCCGCGAGCGCGCGGAGGCCGTTCGGCGCGGCGTCTGGGACGCCGGTGGCTTCCCGGTCGAGATCCCGGCGCTCTCGCTCGCCGAGCCGCTCCAGAAGCCCTCGGCCATGATGTACCGCAACCTCCTCGCGATCGAGACGGAGGAGGCGCTGCGGAGCTATCCGATCGACGGTGCGGTTCTGATGGGCGGCTGCGACAAGACCACGCCCGCGCTCCTGATGGGCGCGATCTCGCTGGACCTGCCCTCGGTCTTCCTGCCCGCGGGGCCGATGCTGCGCGGTAACTGGCGCGGCAAGGTGCTCGGCAGCGGCACCGACGTGTGGCGCTACTGGGACGATCGCCAGGCGGGTGAGCTCGGAGAGTGCGCCTGGCGCGAGCTCGAGGATGGAATCGCGCGCTCGCACGGCCATTGCATGACGATGGGCACGGCTTCGACGATGACCGCGGCGGTCGATGCGCTCGGCATGACCCTCACGGGGGCATCCTCGATTCCCGCCGTCGACTCGAACCACAGCCGCATGGCGGCTGCCTGTGGGCGGCGCATCGTCGAGCTGGCATGGCGCGGCGTGGGCCCGAGCTCGTTGCTCGACAGCCGCTCGTTCGACAACGCGGTGACGACGGTGCTCGCCCTCGGGGGGTCAACGAACGCCGTGATCCACCTCATCGCGCTCGCGCGCCGTGCCGGGATCGCGCTCGATCTGGAGAGCTTCGACCGGCTCGCGCGCCGCACGCCGGTGCTCGCGGACATCCGCCCCGGTGGCCGCTTCCTGATGGAGGACTTCTACTACGCGGGCGGCCTGCGCGGCCTGCTCGCGCGGCTCGGCGACCTGATTCACGCCGACGCGGCAACCGTGACGGGCCGCTCGCTCGGCGAGGAGATCGCCGGGGCGGAGGTCTACGACGACGACGTCATCCGCACACTCGACCGGCCGGTCGCACGCGAGGGCGGACTCGCGATCCTGCACGGCAGCCTGGCTCCCGACGGCGCGGTGATCAAGACGGTCGCCGCCAC
Source organism: uncultured Gaiellales bacterium (assembly GCA_964651695.1). Taxonomy (GTDB): domain Bacteria; phylum Actinomycetota; class Thermoleophilia; order Gaiellales; family JALYLC01; genus JALYLC01. The sequence goes on from CAZYYP010000211.1 coordinate 1,224, forward strand.
CCCGTCGCTCCTGCGCCACCGCGGCCCGGCAGTCGTGTTCGACGACTACACCGATATGGCAGCACGCATCGACGACCCCGCCCTCGCGATCGACGAGAACTCCGTTCTCGTGCTCCGGCGAGCCGGGCCGGTCGGCGCGCCCGGCATGCCCGAGTGGGGCATGCTGCCGATCCCCAAGCGCCTGCTTGCTGCCGGCGTGCGCGATCTCGTGCGCGTCTCCGACGCGCGCATGAGCGGCACGAGCTACGGCACCTGCGTGCTCCACGTCGCGCCCGAGTCGGCCGTGGGCGGGCCGCTCGCGCTGGTCCGTGACGGCGATCCCATCGTGCTCGACGTCGAGCACCGCCGGATCGACCTCGACGTCGCGCCGGGTGAGCTCGCACGCCGCCGCTCGGCACTCGAGCCGCCTCCCGAGCCGCGGCGCAGCGCATACGGCGAGCTCTACGTCCGCCACGTCACGCAGGCCAACCTCGGCTGCGACTTCGATTTCGTTCGCCCGGGCCACGACGTGCCCGAGCCCGAGATCCACTGAACCAGGCTCCCTCGCAGGTGACCTTGTCGACCGGACTCCCGCGCTATACAGTCCGCACTTGAACGATCAAGGGAGAACGCCGATGACCGGTACGGAGAAGCGCAGCGCCGAGGACATGGCGCTGCTCGAGCGGCTCGAGAGGCTGTACGTGGCCGTTGTCGCCGACTGTCTCGACAGCGTCGGCGTGCGCAGCAACCTGCTCGCACCGCACGTGCGCTCGCTGTATCCGGGCGCGACGGTCGCCGGCTACGCCCTGACCGTCCGCCTCGTCGATGTGGCCGCAGCCCCGGCCGATCCCGGCGACTGGTACCGCGGCGAGATCGGCGCGGTCGACGCGCAGCAGCCGGGCGACGTCATGGTCGTCTCGACGAGCAGCGGTTCCTACTGGGGAGAGCTGCTGGCGACGGCGTCGCGCTTCCGCGGGGCGCGCGGGATCGTCGGCGATTGCTATGCGCGTGACACGGCGACGCTGATCGAGATGCGGTACCCGACGTTCGTCGCCGGCGCGCTCGGCTACGACTCGCTCGGGCGCATCGACGTCGATGCCGTGGGGGTGCCGATCGAATGCGCGGGCGTGACGGTGCATCCCGGCGATCTCGTGATCGGCGATGACGATGGCGTCGCGATCGTGCCGCGCGGCGTGGCCGAGGAGGTCGTGCGGCTCGCCGAGGTCAAGGTCTCCGGCGAGAACGTCGTGCGCGACAAGCTCGCGCAGGGCATGCCCGTCGCCGAGGCGTTCCGCACCTACGGCGTGCTCTGAGGCAGCGATGCTGCTCGCCATCGACGACCTGCGCGACTTCGATGCCCATCTGCACAAGCGCAGCGCCGAGGTCCGCGCGCGCCTGCGCGAGCTGCTCTCGGGACATCGCCTGACGCTGCGCGAGGCCCGCGTGCACCCCGTGCTGATGCCGATGGTCGGGCTCTACACGCCGGGGTGGCAGGCCCTGCCGGCCTGGTCGTGGGGCTTCGTCGAGCTCGTCACCAACGAGGGGCCGGTCGGCACGGGCGAGTGGTCGGTCGCGGTGGACGCCCCGGCGCACGCCGCGCTCGAGCGACTGCGCGCCACGCCCGAGGCCAACCTGCTCGACGACGAGTGGGAGGTGCCGCTCTTCATGGCCTGGTGGGACCTCGTCGGCCAGGTGCTCGGAAGATCGCTGCACGAGCTCTGGGCGGAGCTCTTCGACGTGGGCTTCACGCCGCCGCAACGCGTGCCGCTGGCGGCCTACTCGTGGCAGCGCTTCCCCGATGCGGAGGGTCGCGACGCGGTCACGTTCGAGAGCTGGCCGGAGTTCGCGCGCCGGCAGGTCGCCGAGGGGTTCTCGACGCTCAAGCTCTCGATGACGAGCTACGAGCCAGACGACCACGTGGAGCTCGTGGCGCGCATCCGCGAGGCGATCCCGCCCGAGATCGACATCCGCATCGACGCGCACGGGACCTGGAATGCGATCGAAGCCCGCCGCATCATGCGGGCGCTCGAGCCCTACCGCGTCTCGTACATCGAGCAGCCGCTCGCCTCGCTCCTGCCCCACCGGTTCTACGCGGGCGCGCGCGCCCCCGCGCGCGAGGGCGGTGGCTTTCAGCGCGAGTACTACTTCCGCAAGCTCGAGGAGTTACGTCGCGACACGGGCCTGCCGATCTCGTGCCACTGGTGGACGCCGCCGATCGTTCAGCCCGAGGGCGTCTCCCGGGCCGCGGACGCCTGGGAGTTCGACTGGTACCTGATGGAGCGCTACGACCCGGTGGACATCTCCGTGCCCGACATCGGGCTCGGCGTGTTCGGCCTCTGGCGGCTGTTCCAGATGACGAGGTTCATGGGCCTGCACCTGCAGATCCACAGCAACTCGGAGCTCGGGCTCCAGCAGTCGTTCCGGGGTGCGATGTTCGCGGCGCTCGGCTACTACCCCGAGTCCGCCGGCCTCTATCTCGGCACGATGCCGCGTCTGTGCGTGCCCATGGACACGGAGTACAACCAGGTGCGCGACGACGTCCTCGCGGGCGGCAAACTCCCGCTCCCGGACGGCCACGTCGAGCTGTCGCCGCTGCCGGGCCACGGGCGGGCACTCGACCCCGACCGCCTCGCGCGCTACCGCTGGAGCGAGGAGCGCGCTCGCGCCTATCGCGAGCAGGAGGTCGCCGTGAAGGAGCACTACCTGCTCGACCGGCCGCGGCGGCGCACGATGTCGGGCTGGCCGAAGCGACCGGGACCGGAGCGCTTCGATCGCCAGGCGTATCCCTACGACCTCACCCAGATGCTCGGTGGCGACCAGTCGCAGGACGTCGACGTGGAGCTCAACACGTAGCCCTGGACTCACCGATTCGCGTGGACCCCAGCACGCCGAGACGTTCGCGGCGCGCCCGCGAATCGGTGTGTCGAGGGCTGCGACGCTCGCGGTCTGGCCCTTGCCGTTGCATGCAACGCCCGCGGCGCGCAACGCCCGGAGCGGCTACAGGTCGGCGCCCGCCGCGATCCCCGCCGAGAGGCCGCCGTCGACGACGAACGGCTGCGCGGTGCAGAAGCTCGCCTCGTCCGAGCACAGGAAGAGCGCCATCGCGGCGACCTCCTCCGGCCGGCCGACCCTGCCGAGCGCGTGCATCGCCCCGGCCGCGACCCGCGCGGCGTCGGGGTCGTCCTGGATCTCGAAGTAGCGCTCCGCCATGCCCGTGTCGATGTAGCCCGGGCAGATGCAGTTGCAGCGGATCTGGTAGCGGCCGTTCTCCAGCGCGATCGCGCGCGTGAGGTTGATCACGCCGCCCTTGGCCGCGCAGTAGGCCGCGAGTGCCGGCTCGACCCAGAAGCCGTTGACCGACGCGATGTTGACGATCGAGCCGCCGCCGAGGCGGCGCATGTGGGGGATCACGGCGCGAGCGCCGAGGTAGACGCTCTTGAGGTTCGTCCCCAGCACGCGATCCCAGTCTTCCGGCGGCGTGTCGACCAGCAGGTGCTCGTACTGGATGGCGGCGTTGGAGACGAGCGCGTGCGGGCCGCCGAGCTCCGCCGCCCGCGCGACCAGGCGATCCACGTCCTCGGCACTCGTCACGTCGCAGCGCACGCCCTCGCCCCGGCCGCCTGCCGCCGTGATCTCCCCGGCGGTGCGGACCGCGCCGGGCTCATCGATGTCGGCGCACAGCGTGAGCGCGCCCGCGGCGCCCAGCCGCAGCGCGATCGCGCGGCCGATGCCGGTTCCCGCACCCGTGACGATCGCGACCTTCCCGTCCATCTGCACCTGGCTCGTCTCCTTTTGTGCACAGCCCTTGCCGGGGTGCCTATACTGACCTGCTTTTGCGATCAAGTAAAGCGCTGCGGGGGTACGACCGGCGTGATTGACCACGGGCGACGACGTCCGACGATGCGCGATGTGGCCGCCCGCGCGGGGGTCTCGGCCCAGACCGTCTCGAACCTCGTCAACGGCCGCACGCACCTCATGACCGCGCAGACGCGCGAACGCGTCTCCGCGGCGATGTCGGCCCTCGGCTACCACCCCAACTCGGCCGCGCGCGGGCTGCGCTCGGCGCGCACGCACACGTTGGCGTTCCTCGTGCTCGACCAGGACGCGCGCTTTCTCGCCGACCCGATGACCGATCTCGTGATCGCCGGCATCGGCGACATCGCGCGCGATCGCGGCTACGGCGTGCTGATCCAGGCCGGGCGCCCCGACGAGGCCTCCGACGCGCTGCTCACGCCGCTGCTGGAGCACCGCGCGGACGGCGCATTCCTGTTCCTCTCGGGCGAGCCCGCGCTGCGCCGCTGGTACGTGCAGCGCGTGGTCGAGCTCGGCGCGCGCGCGGTCGTCTTCGAGCGCGTCGACGAGGCCCCCAACATCACGTCGCTCACGGCTGCCGATCGCGACGGCGCGCGTCGCCTCACGGAGCACCTGGTCGAGCGCGGGCACCGCCGGATCGCGTTCGTCGCCGCTCGCGTGCCATGGCCGATGATCGAGCAGCGCCGGCTGGGCTATCGCGACGCGCTGGCGGCTGCGGACGTCGAGGCCGACCCCTCGCTCGAGCGCTTCGAGGGCACGTGGGGCACGCAACTCGGCCCGGCACTCGTCGATCAGCTGCTCCGGCTCGACCGGCCTCCCACGGCGATCATGTGCGGCAACGACCTGCTGGCGCTCGGCGTGCTGCAGGAGCTGCGCCGCCGCAAGCTGCGCGTGCCCGCGGACGTCGCGGTGACGGGGTTCAACAACTTCGACTTCGCCGAGTTCGTCGACCCGCCGCTCACGACCGTGCGCACACCGGGCTACGAGATGGGCCGGGCGGCGGCCCAGAACCTGATCGACGCGCTCGAGGGCAACGGGCCGGTCGAGAGCCGGCTCGAGTTCCCGGTCGAGCTCATGCTGCGCGAGTCCACCTGAGCTGCACGATTGGGGT
>CAZYYP010000212.1:0-6083 GCA_964651695.1 uncultured Gaiellales bacterium
CGCCATGCCGAGCGTGGGCAGGCCACCCGGCAGGTTGCCGCGGAACGCCTCGATCAGGATCGCAACCACGGGCGAGAGGAACGCCCAGGGGTAGACGCGCGAGCCCGGCCAGCGGGTGAGGGCGGTGTAGAAGGTCAGGTAGGCGACCACCTGCGCGCCGATCACGATGAACGCGATCGACCACCAGAGGTCGGGTGAACCCCAGTCGCTGGCGCCGAGATCGCCGGAGAGGAACAGGTAGGGGATCAGCAGGATGGCGCCGCAGAGGAACTGCGCGGCCGTCATGCCGATGATGTCGAACGGCTCGCCGGTCAGCGAGAGGTAGCGCATCAGCAGGCCCGCCGACCCGTATCCGACTGCTCCGAGCAGCGTCAGCAGCGCGCCGATGACGACGTCCTGGCCGCTCGAGGAGTTGCCTGCGAGGATGATCGTGAGGACGCCGGCGAAGCCGAGCATGAGGCCGAACACCCGTAGCGCGGTAACCCGCTCGCTGAGTGCGAGCCGGCCGATCACGGCGACGAAGAACGGTGCGGTGTTGAGCAGCACGGCAGCGATCGCCGGGCCGGCACGGTTCGTCCCCTCGGCGAGGCCGGCCAGCGAGAGGGTCGTGCCGCCGAGCCCCATCGCCGCGGCGAACCCCCACAGGCGCAGCGTCCGCGGCAGGCGCGCGTCGAAGGTGCGCAGAACGGGGAGCAGGATGAGGAAGCCGAACGCGCCGCGCGAGAATGCCGTGAACGCCGGCGTGGTGTGGTGCAGGGCGACCTCTGTCACGTTGAATGCCGCCCCCCAGAAGAGCATCGTGACGAGCAGCAGCAGCGGTACGGGGACGCGGGCGCCAAGACCTCTCATCGACGGGTGAGACTACACTCTCCGAGCAAAGGTCTGACCTATTACGCAGGGAAGGGAAGAGCGCATGGGTGAGCGGATCTGCAGCTTCGATGGCCTCGATCTCCGCGACGAGCAGCGCGACATCCTGAATGCCATTCGCGAATTCGTCGACAAGGAGATCATCCCCGTCGCGCACGACCTCGAGGCGAACGACTCCTATCCGGAGGAGATCGTGGAGGGGCTGCGCGAGATGGGGCTCTTCGGCATGCGCATCCCGGAGGAGTACGGGGGCATGGGGCTCGACCTGACCACGTATGCGCTCGCGATCGCCGAGCTCTCGCGCGGCTGGATGTCGGTTGCAGGCATCGTCAACGGCGTCTACATCGTGAGCGGCATGCTGGCCGGCCACGGCACGGACGAGCAGAAGGAGCGCTACCTGCCCGGGATCGCCGCGGGCGAGCACCGCTGCTGCTTCATGATGACCGAGCCCGAGGCGGGCTCGGACGTGCGCGCGATCCGCACGACGGCGAGGCGCGAAGGCGACGAGCTCGTCCTCAACGGCCAGAAGATGTGGGTCACGAACGGCATGCGCGCGAGCCTCATGGCCGTGCTCGTGAAGACCGACCCGAAGGCCGATCCGCCGCAGGCGGGCATGACGGCGCTGATCGTCGAGAAACAGCCGGGCGCCGGCTCGCAGGGCGGCATCACCATCCCGGAGGCGGGGCTGCCGAAGCTCGGCTACAAGGGCGTCGAGTCGACCGAGGTGACCTTCCAGGATCACCGCGTACCGGCCTCGGCGATCCTCGGCGGGCCCGCAGGCGAGGGCCAGGGCTTCTACCAGATGATGAGCGGGATCGAGACGGGCCGCATCAACGTCGGCGCACGCGGCCTGGGCATCGCGCTGCGCGCCTACGAGCTGGCCATCCGCTACGCCCAGGAGCGCTCGGCGTTCGGCAAGCCGATCGCGCAGCATCAGCTGATCCAGGCCAAGCTCGCCGACATGGCGACGGGGATCGAGGCCTCGAAGCATCTGATCGCCGCGGCGGCGCGCAAGAAGGACGCGGGCGGGCGCGCGGACGTCGAGGCCGGCATGGCGAAGCTCTTCGCGACCGAGGTCGCCCAGCGCTGCGTCGAGGAGTCGATGCGCATCCACGGCGGCTACGGCTACTCGAAGGAGTTCGAGATCGAGCGCCTCTACCGCGACAACCCGCTGCTCCTGATCGGCGAGGGCACGAACGAGATCCAGAAGCTGATCATCGCGAGGGGCCTCCTGCGCCGCCACGCCTTGTAGGCGGCACGGCGGCCGCACGTTTGGGGTCTGACCCCAAACGTGCAGCAGTTACCCTCGCAGGCATGCGCCCCATCAGCCACTTCCCCGCCGGCGACGAGAGCAAGCTGTCGCCCGAGATCCAGGCCCTCTACGCGAAGTGCCGCGAGAAGCTCGGCTTCGTCCCCAACGTGTTCCTCGCCTATCAGTGGCGGCCGTCGCGGCTGGCGGCCTGGATGCAGCACTTCGACGCCGTGATGGAGCCGACCGAGTCGCTGCCGGCGGCCGAGCGGGAGATGATCGCCGTGGCGGTATCGATGGCCAACGCGTGCTCCTACTGCCTCGTCGCGCACGGCTACTCGGTGCGCAAGCTGACGCGCGACCCGGTCAACGGCGACCTCATCACGCTCGACTACAAGCGCGCCGAGATCACGCCGCGCCAGCGCGCGATGCTGGACTACGCGCGCGTGCTGACGATGGCGCCGGCCGAGGTCGAGGAGGACGATCTCGACGCGCTCCGCGAGCACGGGCTGAGCGACGAGGACCTCTGGGACGTGATCGAGATCGTCTCGATGTTCAACTTCACGAACCGCATGGCGCACGCGACGGGGATGCTCCCGAACCCCGAGTACCACGCCCTCGCCCGCTAGCCGGGGATTCCCGACTACACCGGCGCGGTCCGCGCGGCCGTACAAGTCTCAATCTCGACTTGAAGGTCAGGTTAGAAGTCGGTCGTTTGAATGCAAAATGCTGCCCATTCCGTTTGCTTTCGCGCACCCGGCGTGATTTTGTATGCACTCCTTGAGCGCCACCTCGCCGATCACGACCAGCCCGACAAGCTCCCTGCGCGTCTCCGAGGAGCTGCGCGAGGCCATCCTCTCGGGTGAGTTCGGACCCGGCGAGCGGCTGCGGACGGCGACGCTCGCCACGCGCTTCGGGAGCTCGCGGACGCCCGTGCGCGAGGCGCTCGTGCAACTCGAGGGCGAGGGGCTCGTCGACATCGAGCCGCGGCGCGGCGCGATCGTGCGCTCGTTCGCGAGCGCCGACCTGATCGACCTCTACGAGATCCGCGTGCTGCTCGAGCCGGCGGCGGCGGCGCGCGCCGCGCTGCAGGTGAGCGACGAGCAGCTCGAGCGGCTGCGCTCGATCGTGGCGCTCTCGGACGAGCGCGGCGGCGAGAGCGCAGCCGCGATCGACGACCAGATCGCCTGGAACGAGGAGTTCCACGCGCTCGTGATCGAGGCCGCCGGCAGCCCGCGGCTCTCGGCCGCGCTGCGCGCGACGGCGGGCATCCCCCGTAGCTTCCGCACCGCGTTCTGGCGCGACGAGGCGCACCGTGCGTTCTCGCAGACCTGCCATCGCGAGCTCGTCTCGGCGCTCGCCGCGCGCTCGGCCGAGCGCGCCGAGGCGGTCATGCGCATGCACATCCTGCGGGCCAAGGACGCCCTCGTCGCGGAGACCAATGGCGCCTGACGACCTCTCCCGCGGGCCGCTCACCGGCCTCCGCGCGATCGAGTTCGGGCAGCTCCTGGCCGGCCCGTTCGTCGGCACGCTGCTCGCCGATTTCGGCGCCGACCTGATCAAGGTCGAGGCGCCGCCGAAGGGTGATCCGATGCGCGAGTGGGGCAGACTGCGCCACAACGGCCACTCGCTCTGGTGGTCGGTGCTCTCGCGCAACAAGCGCTGCGTCGCGCTCAATCTGCGCGAGCCGCGTGGCCAGGAGATCGCGGCCGAGTTGTGCGCGACCGCCGATGTGATCGTCGAGAACTTCCGCCCGGGCACGATGGAGCGCTGGGGCATCGGACCCGAGCAGGTGCACGCGGTCAATCCGCGCTGCATCTACGCGCGCGTCTCGGGCTACGGCCAGAGCGGCAGCTACCGCGACCGTGCGGGCTTCGCGGCCGGTGGCGAGGCGATCGCCGGCCTCCGCTACATCAACGGCTATCCCGATCAGGCGCCGCCGCGCACCGGCATCTCGCTGGGCGACACGCTCGCCGCGCAGTCGGCCTTCCAGGGCATCCTGCTCGCCCTCTACGCGCGCGACGCTCGCGGCGCGACCGGCCAGGTCGTCGATGCGGCGATCGCCGACGCCTGCTTCGCGATGACCGAGGCGATGACGGTCGAGTACGACAAGGTCGGCTTCGTGCGTGAGCCGACCGGGCCGCTGCTGCCGAAGATCGCGCCCTCGAACGTGTACCGCTCGAGCGACGGCAAGTGGGTCGTGATCGCTGCGAACCACGACACGCTCTGGAAACGCCTGGCGGCGCTCATGGGGCACCCGGAGTGGGGCGAGGATCCGCGCTTCGCCGACCACTCGTCGCGCGGCGAGCACCAGGAGCTGCTCGACGACCTGATAGCGGAATGGGCGGTGCAGCACACGGCCGCCGAGCTCGACGAGATCGTGAACGCGGCGGGCGTGGTGTGCGCGCCCGTCTACACGGCGGCGGACATCTACGCCGACCCGTGGTTCCGCGAGCGCGGGCTCGTGGTCTCGTACGAGGACGAGGTGCACGGCACGATCGCCGGCAACGGGGTCGTGCCGAAGCTGATGGGCACTCCGGGGAGCGTGCGCCACGGCGCGCGCTGGACGGTGGGTGCCGACAACGACGACGTGCTCGGCGAGCTCGGCCTCTCGGGCGCCGAGATCGCCGAGCTGAGAGAGACCGGGATCGCATGACACTCCACACGAAAGAAGACGGCTGATGGCCTACCGCCTCGGCGTGGACGTCGGTGGGACGTTCACCGACCTGTTCCTCGTCAACGACGAGGATGACCGGCAGTTCAGGGTCAAGACGCCCTCGACGCCGGCCGACCCCTCGCTCGGCGTGCTCGCCGGCGTCAAGCGGATCTGCTCGGAGGCCGGCATCTCGCCGTCCGAGCTGCGCAACATCGTGCACGGTACGACCGTTGCGACGAACGCGGTGCTCGAGAGCAAGGGGGCACGCGTCGGCCTGATCACGACGACGGGGTTCAAGCAGATCCTGCACCTGGCTCGCTCGCAGACACCGGGCCCGCTGGCGGGCTGGATCATCATGATCAAGCCCGATCCGCCGGCGCTCCTCTCGGACACGCGCGAGGCGAGCGAGCGTCTCGACGCGCGCGGCAACGTCGTCACGCCCGTCGACCGCGAGCAGGTCAAGGGCATCGTTCGCGACCTCGTCGACTCGGGAGTCGAGTCGCTGACCGTGGGCCTGATCAACTCGTATGTCAACAGCGCTCACGAGGAGGAGATCGGGGCGATCGTCGAGGAGCTCTACCCGGGCTTCCCGGTCACGCTCAGCTCGCACGTGCTGCCCGAGTTCCGCGAGTACGAGCGCACGCTCACGGCCTGCATGAACTCGTATGTGCGGCCGAAGGTCGCCGACTACGTGAAGGGCCTCCAGGGCTCGCTCAAGGAGCTCGGCACGACCTGCGACGTCAACATCCTGCGCTCGGACGCCGGCCTGATGACGACCACCGAGGCCCAGCGCAACCCCATCTACGGGGTTCTCTCCGGGCCGTCCGGCGGCGTGGCCGGCGCCCTCCACGTGGCCACCAAGGCGGGCTATCCGAACATCCTCACGTTCGACATGGGCGGGACGTCGACCGACGTCGCGCTGTGTCAGAACGGCGAGCCGACGATCGGCCGCGAGACGTCGATCAGCCACTTCCGCATCAAGATCCCGAGCGTCAACGTCCATACCGTCGGCGCCGGCGGCGGCTCGATCGCCCACGTGCCGCCGCTCACCGGCGCGCTGCGCGTCGGGCCGCAGTCGGCCGGCGCAGAGCCCGGCCCTGCGGCCTACGGCAGGGGCGGCGAGGAGCCCACCGTGACGGACGCGAACGTCGTGGTCGGGCACCTGCCGCCGCGCCTCTTGGGCGGCGAGATGACGCTCGACGTCGCCGCCGCGCGCGCGGCGGTGCAGACGATCGCCGATGCCATGAGCCTTTCGCTCGAGCAGGCCGCCGAAGGCATCCTCTCGATCGTCAACGAGAACATGGCGGGCGC
>CAZYYP010000213.1:0-5988 GCA_964651695.1 uncultured Gaiellales bacterium
GCGCGCATCCGTTCTCGCGCTCCGAGGATCAGCGCATCACGACGCGCGATCGCTATCGCTGGCTCGTCGAGCAACTGCAGTACGTGGCGCGCCGTGAGCTCGTGTTCGGGATGCACGTGCACGTTGCCGTGCCCGAGCCCGACCTTGCGATGCACGTGATGGAGAGCCTGCTGGCCGAGTTGCCCGTCCTGCTCGCGCTCTCGGCCAGCTCGCCGTTCTGGCGCGGCGACGCGACCGGCCTCGCGTCGACGCGCACCGCGATCTTCGCGAGCATGCCGCGATCGGGGCAGCCGCCGCGCCTCTCCTCCTACGACGACTACCTCGAGCTCGTCGCCACGATGGAGGACGCGGGGGTCATCGACGACTACACCTACCTGTGGTGGGACGTACGGCCGCACCCGCGTCTCGGCACCGTCGAGATCCGCGTGATGGACGTCCAGTTCGACCTCGACCAGACGCTCATGCTGGCCGCCTACGTGCAGTCGAGCGTGGCGCGCGCCATCGACGAGGCCCGTCTCGGCAACCACCAGACCTCGCATCACCGCCAGCTCGTGTCGGAGAACAAGTGGTGCGCCGCGCGCTACGGGCTCGACGCGCTGCTGATGGATCTGGCCGGCGATCCGCGCACGCGTCTTCCGGCCTCCGAGCTCGCGCGCCGCAGCGTGGAGCGCCTCACGCCGTACGCCCGCGACCTCGGCTGTGCCGACGCCCTGGCCGAGCTCGAGCGAACGATCTCGTGGGGCAACGGTGCGACGCGCATGATGCGCGCCTTCAACGCCAACCGCGACATGACCGAGCTCATGCGCGAGCTGGCGCACGCGACCGAGCTGCGCGCGGGCCAGCCGCTCAGCACCTCGTAGGGCGCGCGCCTGGGCGCTCAGATGGTCTGAACGGCGACGAGCGACAGATGCTCGCCGGCCGCAGTGCCTTCGAGGATCGCCTCCTCGAGCGAGCGCGCACCGCGGCAGTCGCCGGCGGCCGTGCACGGGATGCCCCGCCGTGCGCACTCGCCCACGAGGGCATCGACGGGCTCGCGGCCGAGCGCCAGGACGAGCGTGCGCGCGCCCTCGGGCAGCGGCTCGGTGTCGTGCGTCCAGAGCGAGCGCAGCATGGCTCCCCCGGGCGCCGCGACGAGCTCGCGGTGGTGCAGGATCGTGACGCCGAGGCGTTCGAGCCGCGCGAGGTAGAACACGCGCTGGTACTGGTGCACCGTCTCGCCCACGATCGGTGCGGCGACGGCGAGCCAGACGCGGAGACCGGCCTCGGCGAGGGTCTCGGCCGCGTCGAGTCCCGTCCAGCCCCCGCCCCAGTCGGCGACGAGCGCCGGGCCCGCGACCTCGGCGGGTGCGCGGATGGCGTCCCAGGCGTCGATCAGCGCGACCCCGGGCGGCGCCGAGAGCCCGGGCCGATGGGCGATGGCTCCGGTTGCGACGATCACGCGGTCGGCCCCCGCGACGACGGCGGCGCCGGCATCGGCAGGCTCGTTCAGCCGGATCTCCACGCCCGCCGTCGCGAGCCGGCGATCCCAGTCGGCTCGGTAGCGCGCGACGGTCTCGCGGTGGGCGGGCGCGTTGCCGGCGAGCGCGAACTGGCCGCCGAGCACCGGAGCTGCCTCGAGCAGCGTGACGCGCGCGCCGGCGCGCGCCGCTCCCACCGCGGCGGCCATGCCCGCCGGGCCGCCGCCGATCACGACCACGTGCGAGCCGGCCTGCGGGGTGGGCTCCGGCAGCGCGCGCTCGCGCCCGGTGCGCGGGTTCTGCAGGCACGAGATGGACATGCCCAGGTGGTAGTGGCCGATGCAGCCCTGATTGCAGCCGGTGCAGAGGATCCGCTCGTCCTCGCGGCCCTCGGTGATGCGCCGGGGTAGGTCGGGGTCGGCGATCAGCGCGCGCGTCATGCCGACGGCGTCGGCCGCGCCCGAGGCCAGCAGGGCCTCGGCCTCCTCCGGCTCGTGGATGCGCGACGTCGCGATCAGTGGCACCGCCAGCCGTTCGTTGAGCACGCCCGCGGGGCCCCAGATGGCGTCGCGCTCGATCGGGGGCGGGGGGACGATCCAGGCCGCCCCGAGGTAGCTCGCCGAGTCGCCGATGACCGTGCTCGCATAGTCGATCAGCCCCTCGCCGGCGAGCGTGCGGAGGATGGCGGCGGTCTGCGGCGCATGGCGTCCCTCGGGCGTCGACTCGTCGGCTGAGAGCCGGATTCCCACGGCGAGCCCGTCGCCCGCACCTCTGCGCATCGCCCGCAGGGCCTCGCGGATGTAGCGCATGCGCCGCTCGGGGTCGCCGCCCCACGCGTCGTCGCGGCGGTTGGAGCGCTCGCTCAGGAACTGCGTGGGCAGGTAGCCGTGCGAGGCGCACAGCTCGATGCCGTCGAGCCCGGCCGCGCGCGCGTTGCCGGCGACGAGTTCGTGATGGTCGATGATCTCCTCGATCTCGCCGGCGCCGAGGGCGCGAGGCTCCACCTTGAAGCGCTGACTCGGGATGGGCGAGGGGGCGACGGCGGGCGCGCGGGGCGGCGAGTCGATCTGCTCGCGGCCGCCGTGGAAGAGCTGGGCGAAGAGACTGGCACCGCCCGCGTGCACGGCGTCGGCCACGCGCGCCAGGCGCTCGACGACGCGCGGGTCGTAGCCCGCGATCGTGTGCCCGGTCAGAAGCCCGCTGGCGTGGACGGCCGTGGCCTCGATGCAGATCAGGCCCACGCCGCCGGCCGCGCGCGCAGCGTGGTAGGCGACGAAGTCGTCGGTCGGAAGGCCGTCCTCGACGAGCGTCGTCTGGTGCGCGGTCGAGACGATGCGGTTGCGGATCTCGATCGGTCCGATCCGCAACGGGCGGAAGAGCAGGGGGTAGGGCATCCGGGTCGAGGATACGGCAGCGACGCGCCCACGTGGCACCGGCGGTGAGTGCCACCTGGCCGACCGCGCAGGCGCACCGTCCGGCGGCTCAGATCGTCGGGACGTCCCGCGTGCGCCGGGCCGGATGGCCGGGCTCCGCGGTCAGCAGCGCGATCGCGGCGGCGACGACATCGGGGTCGAGCGCGCTGCCCGCCTGGCGCTCGAGCGCGCGCGCGGCATCGGCGCCCCCGAGTGCTCCGGCGAGGCTGACGTACGCGACCGCGCACGCGACGATGCGGCTCTCGATCGGGATCTCGTGCTCGCTGAGTCCTGCCGGATAGCCCGTGCCGTCGAAGCGCTCCTCGTGGGCGGCGACGATGTCGGCGACGTCGCTCACGCCCGCGACGCTCCGCACGAGGTGCTCGCCGGCCACGGCGTGGCCCTCGTAGGTCAGCCGGTCGCGCGCGGTGAGCGGGCCGATGAGGGCGCGGATGCGCTCGCTCACCGTGACCGTGCCGATGTCGTGCAGCAACCCGCCGAGGCGACAGCGGCCGACGGCCTCGTCGTCGTACCCGAGGTGCTCGGCGATCGCCGCGGCGAGGTTGGAGACGCGGTCGGCGTCGACGTGCGGGAGATCGGCGCGTGCGCTCGCCGAGAGCGCGAGCGCGCGCGCCAGGCGGAGGGGCTCCGGCTCCTCGGCGACGAGGTCCTCGACCGTGAGATCGCCGAACAGGTACACGCGGTCACGGCCCCGGCGCTTGGCCGCAGCGAGTGCGCGACCGGCGCAGTCGATCAGGCCCTCGACCGAGCGCAGCGCGTCGCCGGCGCGCACCGCGCCGATGGAGACGGTCACGGGCAGCAGCGCCTCGCCGTCGACTGCGACGGGCAGCGCGCCGACGAGCCGGCGGATCTGATCGGCGAGCCGCCGGAGCGTCTCGTCGTCGGGGACGCCGGGGGCGAGCACGACGAATTCCTCACCGCCCCAGCGGCCGACCACGTCGTAGCCGCGCAGCCTGCCCTGCAGGCGCCGCGCGACCTCGCTCAGCACGCGGTCGCCCGCGGCGTGGCCGAAGACGTCGTTGATCCGCCCGAAGTGGTCGAGATCGAGCATGAGCACGCTCGGCGGAACGCCCGTGCGGTCGGAGCGCGCGAGTTCGGCGGCGATCGCATCGAGCACGTGGCGGCGGTTGTAGAGGCCGGTCAGGGCATCCATGCGCGCACGCTGCTCGGCCTCGGCGCGCCCGCCCTCGGCCTCCCGCAGCGCCTCCTCCACGCCGCCGCGGCCCTGCCGCACGAGCACGACACCGGCGATCGCGAGTGCGGCGGCGAACGCCAGCAGCACGAGCACGCCGACCGGGAGGCCGGCGGCGGCCAGCAGCGAGGGCTGCGAGCTCCCGGCGACCACGATCCATCCGAGTCCGGCCGGCACGCCGGTCAGCGCGCGGTAGGCCAGGCGGCTCCCGCCCGCCGAGAGCGTGCCATGCGCGCGCCCGGCGGTGGCGATGCGCGCGTACCCGGGGTTCGCCCGTGCGCCGTCGGCGAAGACGCCCCCGGCGGTGTCGAGGATCTCGCGGCCGCTCGCGCGCTCGATGAGCGCGACCTCGACGCCGCGCTTGCCCCGCAGCGATGCCGCGGCGGTCGCGCGCACGCTCGCGAGCGCGAGCTCGAAACGCACGATGCCGAGCGGGACGCCGGCGTCGTTGCGCACGACCGCGGAGTTGGAGACCACCCACTCGCCCGTGTCGGCCGAGCGGTAGGGCTGCGAGACGTGCACGCCGCCGGGTCGCATCCCGAGCGTGGCGCGGAAGAAGGGCTGGTCGCGCACGTCGCTCGCGAGCGAGGCCGTGGGTGCGGGCTGGCCGCGCACCACGCGCGCCCGCTCCCGGCCGTCGAGCCCGATCGCCGACGCCGAGTCGACGAGGCCGGGCTCGGCCTGCTCGAGCGATCCGAGCGCGCGCTGGATGCCCGCCGCCGCCGGCTTGCCGCTGCCCGGGATGCCGGCGCGGAACGCCGAGTCCGCCGTCAGCAGCCGGAGGGCCAGGCTCGTGCGGTTGAAGAGGCCCCCGACGGCACTCGCCTCCCCGTCGGCCTGCAGCGCAAGGCGCTGGTCGAGCCGCGCACCCGTCTGCGCCTGATCCGACACCGCGAGCGAGATGCCGACGACCGCGAGCAGCAGGCTCGTGAAGAGGGCGGTGGCGGCGGCGTTGCGCATGCGGGAGGAGGCACGGGAGAGGCGCCTGGCTGATCTTGGGCGTAGGGCGCGCTGACGGCTACACCCGCGCGGGGGAACGCGACCACGTGGCGCTCGCTGCGAGTGTCATGTGGCCGCGCGAACGCCGCGAGGCGTTCCCGTCTTCGCATCTGCGCCCGCCGTGATCGGCGCGAGCTGCGCCGGCGCTAGAGCGAGAGCATGGCGTCGACGCCGCGCTTCTCGAGGCCGCGGGCGACGACGAGGCGCTGGATCTCGGAGGTGCCCTCCCAGATGCGGTCGACGCGAACCTCGCGCCACAGCCGCTCGGCGGCGTTCGTGCGCATGTAGCCGCGGCCGCCGAGCACCTGTACGACGGCGTCGGCCACGCGGCCGGCGGCCTCCGAGGCCGCGAGCTTGGCCATCGAGGCCTTGCCGTGCACGAGCTTCCGGTCGGCGCCGTCGTCGGCGAGCTGCGCGACGTGGCGCGTCAGGAGCTTCATCGAGAGCGCCGAGCAGGCGGCGTCGGCGAGCGGGAACGAGACGCCCTGGAAGTCCATGATGCGCTGCCCGAACTGCTCGCGCTCGAGCGCCCAGGCCGTGCCGATCTCGAGCAGGCGCTCCATCGCGCCGACGCAGCGCGCGGCGATGTGCACGCGTTCCTCGATGAACCACTCGTTCGTGAGCGCATCGCCGGCGCCGATCGCGCCGAGGCGCTGGCTGTCGGCCAGCTCGACGCCCGCGAAGCGCACGGTCGGGTGCCCGACCGGGAAGGTGTGGGTGAACGGCGGATCGTCGACGATCTCGACTCCGGGCCCCGTGTCGACGAGGAAGAGCGTCGGGCCGAGGTTCGTCCCGTCCTCGTCGATGGCGAGCACGTGCACGATGAAGAAATCGGCGATGTCGCCGCCGGTCGAGAACCACTTCTCGCAGTCCATGACCCAGCCGTCGCCGCGGCGGCGCGCCGTGC
>CAZYYP010000214.1:0-4571 GCA_964651695.1 uncultured Gaiellales bacterium
GTCTCGGGTGCCGAGACCGGCACGAGCGTGTCGACCGCCTTGCTGTAGAGCGCGACGGCGCGCTCGGTGCACGCCGGGGTGAGGCCGCCGACGATCTTCGGCATGGTGCGCACGGTGTAGTCGGTGCGCCCGGGGTCGATGCGCTCGGGCGACATCGCGAGGTGGAAGTCGGTCCCGGCCTCGAGTCCCGAGGCGCGCTCCAGTATCGGTCCCATGTGATCGCGCGTCGTCCCCGGATAGGTCGTGGACTCGAGCACGATCAGGTGCCCGCGGCGCAGGTGCGGCGCGATCGACTCGGTCGCGGCCGTGATGTACGAGAGATCGGGCTCGCGGTTCTCGGTCAGGGGCGTGGGCACGCACACGATCACGTCGTCGCAGGCGGCCACCTCGGCGTAGTCGACGCTGGCGCGGAGCAGGCCGCGCGTGACGAGGTCGCCGAGCGTCGCGTCGGTGACGTCCTTGATGTAGGAGTCGCCCGCGTTGATGCGCGCGACGCGGCCGGCGTGCGGCTCGATGCAGACCACGCTGTGGCCCGCCTCGGCGAACGCGACGGCGAGGGGGAGTCCGACGTAACCGGCTCCGATGACAGCGATTTGCGCCTCCACGACGGACTAGCCTACTCGCTGAGCCAGCGCGTTTCGGTCACCAGACCGGCGATCCGCGCCGCCGCATGGCCGTCGCCGTAGACCTCGGGATGACCCTCCCCGCGCGGCGGACTCGCGGCGGCGGCGGCGATCGCCGCCGGATCGTCGCCGACGAGCACGTTCCACCCGAGCGCGACCGTCTCGACCCACTCGGTGCTCTCGCGCAGCGTGACGCACGGGATCGAGTGCAGGTACGCCTCCTTCTGCACCCCGCCCGAGTCGGTCAGGCACACGCGCGCGGCGCGCAGCAGAGCGGTGAAGTCGAGGTAGCCGAGTGGTGGCAGCACGTGGACGCGGCGCTCGAGTCCCGTCAGGAGCCCGGCCGTTGCGAGCGCCTCGCGCGTGCGCGGGTGGAGCGGCAGCACGACGGGTCCGGCGACCGCCTCGAGGCCCGCGACGAGGCGCCCGAGCGCCGGCTGCTCGGTGTTCGCCTGGCGGTGCGCGGTCGCAAGCGCATACCCGCCCGGCTCGAGCCCGAGCGCGGCGGGGTAGGACGAGCGCTCGCTCGCGATCGGCCCGAGCAGACGCGCGAGGTCGACCATCACGTCGCCGACGAGCTCGACGCCGCGAGCGATCCCCTCGGCAGCGAGGTTCGCGACCGCGGTCTCGGACGGGCAGAGGAGCAGGCGCGAGAGCCGGTCGCAGACCACGCGATTGACCTCCTCGGGCATGCGCATGTCGAACGAGCGCAGGCCGGCTTCCACGTGGGCCAGCGGGAGGCCGAGCTTGGCCGCGACGAGCGCGCCCGCGAGCGTCGAGTTCGTGTCGCCGTAGACGAGCATCGCGTCCGGCTCGACAGCGAGGGCCGCGCGCTCGATGCCGACGAGCATGGCGGCCGTCTGCGCGGCATGCGACCCGGAGCCCACTCCGAGCTGGATGTCGGGATCGCCCAGTCCGAGCTCCTCGTTGAAGACGCGCGAGAGCTCGTGGTCGTAGTGCTGGCCGGTGTCCGCCACGACGAGCTCGAGGTGCTTCGAGAGCTCGGCGTGCAGGGGCGCCGCCTTGACGAACTGCGGGCGTGTCCCGGTAACGGAGAGCAGGCGCATCGTCGGGAGGGTACGCGTATCCGTCGCCGGAAAAGCCCTGGACTTGCAGGGGTTCCAATTTGCTAGCAATCAGTGCAGCCTGGCGCGATGGAGGAGTTGGAGGGCTCCGCGCGCGGCGTCAGCCTGCGCGCAGCGGCATCGATGGTCGCGGGGGACACGCACGATCCGATCGCGGGTCAGCGGGTGCGCCGCGCCGTGGACCTCCAGTTGCGGCGTGCCGGCGTCGAGCCCCAGGATGCCGGCGACGTGCGCACCGAGGTGGTGCTCGCGCTGCTCTCGGCCGCGGCACCCGGGCTCCCGCTCCCGCTCGACCTCGTGTGCGCCCGCGCGTCCGCGATCGCACGCAACAAGGCGATCGATCACGGGCGCCGGCGCGCGCGTGCGCCGATCGCGTTCGGCGACGCGCTGCCCGAGCCCCCGCAGCCGGCGACGGAGCCCGGCTCGCTCGCGGACGGCCTCGACGACGTCGCGGCGGCCGCGCACCTGCGGCGCGTGCGCGTCGATCTCGTGCGGGCGCTCGGGCGTCTCGACGAGCCCCAGCGCGCCGCCATCTCGGCGCACGCCGGGGGCGGCGCCGCGCGCGCCGCCGGGCTGCCGCGCTCGACCTACTACCGCGCTCTCGGCCATGCGCAGACGCTGCTCCAGAGCGATCTCCGCGGGCGGCTCGCGGGCCTCGGCGCGCTCGGCGGCATCACGCAGCGCGCACGGGAGGTCTTCGCGCACGTCGAGGCCGTCCACGCGGCCGCGGCCGCGGCGACCGCGGCCGTCGCGATCAGCGCGGCGGTCGTGCTCACGGTGCACGACGAGGCCGCGCACCACTTCGCGCGCAGCACCCCGGTGGTGCAGATCGCGGGCGGCCGCGTCCAGCCGCCGCCGGTCGCCGGGCCGGCGCCGCGCGCGCTCGGACAGCGCGTGGCCGTCGTCGCCGTGAAGCCGGGCGCGACGGCGGGCCGGCGCGTGCCGCCGGCGAAGCCGTGCCCCACATCGAGCTCCTACGACCCGTCCACCTACGACTGCTAATGGATCCGAGGCACCAGATGCGCTCCATCACCACCTTCCTGTCCGCGCTCGTCGTGCTCGCGCTCGCCGGGCCTGCGGCCGCCGGCACCTTCACCGTCCCGTTCGGGAACGGCATCGCCATGGGCGCCGCCGGCTGGAGCGCCAAGGCCGATGCCGGGGCGCTCTGCGGCTACGAGGGCAGCGGCACGGTCTTCCTCAATGCAGGCACGCTGCCGGCCCACAGCGGCTGCTTCTACCTCTTCAACGCGCCCGCAAGCGCGCAGATCATGTCCGTCAACACGACGCTCGGCTACACCAAGGCAAGCGCTGCGACCGCTCTCTGCGCGTACTCCTTCGCCGCGGTCGCGGGCGACACGCTGCGCCGCTGCGCCGCCGGCACGACGGCGAATGCGGTCGCGACGAGCGGCGCCAACTGGTTCGAGATGGGCATCTACGACGAGGGCGACTCGGCGATCGCGCTGGCCACGCCGCGCGCCAACAACGTCGTCTTCGCCAGTGGCTGGGTCACGCTCTCCGACCCGACGGCGCCCGGCCTCGCGGCCAACGGCCCGACCGGCGTGCAGACCGGCCTCTCGGCCACCGTCCAGTGGGAGGTCTGGGATCCCGAGAGCGGCGCGCCCTCGGTCGCCTACGCGATCGACGGCGGCGCGCGCATCGGGCTGCACGCACAGGCCTGCTCATGGCTCTGCGGTCCGGGGGCCAGCGGCAGCGCCGCGATCGACCTCTCGGCGCTCGCCGACGGGCCGCACTCCGTGACCGTCTACGCGGCCTCCTACGCCGACGACGAGGCGCACGTCGGCCCGCTCGCATTCACCGTCGACCGCAACGCGCCCGCCCAGCCGCAGATCCAGGTCGAGCCCGACGCGGCGGCGCCCGCGGTCGGCTGGTGGGGGCACGCCCCGGTCGCGCTCACGCTGACGACTCCGACCGCCGCCGACGTCGCGACCTCGCAGATCCGCGTCTACGCGCCGTCGGGCGCGGTCGTCCTCGACCAGACCGTCGCCGGCGCGCTGCCGGCGGCCGCGCTGCCGGCCGCCGTGCTCGCCGTCGACGGCGCCTACGAGATCGAGGTCGTCCAGTGCGATCCGGGCGGTCACTGCGCGACCTCGCCGCGCGCGGGGCTGCACTGGGACGGCTCCGCGCCGCCGGCCGGAGACGATGCCTTCGCACCGCCACTCGGGATGCTCGCGGCCCGCGACGGCGCCCACCTGACCTGGCCCGCGGCGAGCGGCGCGCTGCGCGGCAGCGGGCTCGCCGGCGGCTTCGTGGGCGTCGGCTCGACGCCCGGCGCCGCCCGCGCCGCTGCGCTTGCCGCGACGACGCGGTCGGATGGGCTGCCGGGCCTCGCCGAGACCGCGATACCCGCGACGGCGATCCACGGTGCGGAGCAGGTCTGCCTGGCCGTCCGGCCGCTCTCGGGCGCGGGCATCGCCGCTGTCGCTGCCGCGGTGCGCTGCGCCGCCGTCGACGAGCAGCCGCCGCTGCTGACCCTCGCCGGCGCCGTGCGCTGGAGCGGCGGCGCACAGACGCTCGCACTCGGCGTGTCCGACCCGAGCGGCGCCGCGATCTCGGAGGTGCTGCTCGACGGCGCGCCGGTTGCGGCGACCGCCGGCTCGGTTGCGGTCGCCGGCGAGGGCGACCACGTCCTGCGCGTCGTCGCGCACGACGGCGCGGGCAACGAGACCGTCGCGGAGCGGACGCTCGGCGTCGACACCACTCCGCCCGCCATCGGCCCGATCACGGCCGACTTCGCAGCGCGCGAGATCCGCGTCGGCGTTGCCGACACCCTCGCGGGCGTCGCGCTCGTCGATCTCCGCCTCGCCGGCAGCAAGCTCGAGACGCGGATCTCGGCGGACGGCCG
>CAZYYP010000214.1:4671-5961 GCA_964651695.1 uncultured Gaiellales bacterium
ACCCGCGTCGCACGAGCCGCTACGCCGTTGCCGTGGTCGCAAGCCAGCGGGTGCAGGGGCTCGGCGAGCGCAGCGCCGGGACGCTGCGGGTCGATGCGCGCATCCGCTCGCTGCGCATCCGCGTGCGCCCGGGCTCCCTCGTCGTGACCGCTCGTTTCGCGGGCCGGGGCGAGGCCACGCGCCTGCACCTGCTCGTGCACGACGTGCTCGGCGGGCGCTGGGTCGAGGCCTGTCTCCAGGGCGGGCGCCCCGGCGTGCGGCTCGAGCGCGACGGCCGCGTGCACGGCACGTGCGCCATCCCGGCGAATGCGCGCGGGCACGCCTGGACGTATCGCCTCGTCCTGGCCGCCCCGTCCAGCGCGTGGCCGTGGCGGACGCCGTCGAGCGGGTCGGTCAGCCTGCTGCTGCCGGCTTGACGGTACGGCGCGGCGGATGTGGGACCCGCGGGACCGCTCGTGCGACTCCCGGGTGAAGGTCGCGACCGTCGCGGCCCGCACCCGGGAGCCGCATGTGTCGATCGAACTCTTCGCACTCTGGGTGGGCTGGCCCGGCGGACTGGCGCTGTACGCCGGCGGGCGCGCGGTGCGCGTCATGCGCCGCGCCGAGACCGGTGCGCCGGAAGCTGTCTAGACGAGCGCCGGGAACGCGCTCGAGAGCTGGCTCGTGATGGCGGTCAGCTGACCGAACGCCAGCAGCGCGCCGAGTGCCATGAGCACGACGCCCGAGCCGCGCACGAGCAGGGGGGTGTGCCGCCGCAGGGGCGCGAGGCTCGAGAGGCCGCGCGTGAAGAGCAGGCCCGAGAGCAGGAACGGGACGCCCAGGCCGAGCGAGTACACGGCCAGCAGGATGGCGCCGTCGAGGGCGTGGCCCGAGCGGCCCGCCAGCGCCAGGATCGCAGCCAGCGTCGGGCCCACGCACGGCGTCCAGCCGATGCCGAAGCCGGCTCCGGCGACGACCGCACCGAGCGGCCCTGCCGGCGCGCGAGCGGGCTGCAGACGGCGTTCCTGCTGCAGCAGCATGCCGCCGAAGCCGGCGAGGACGGCGCCCATGACGATGATCAGGCTGCCGGAGCCGATCTCGAGCGCCCGGCGGTGTGCCGTGAGCGCGTCGCCGATCCAGCCCGCGCCCGCCCCGAGTCCGGTGAACACGGCGCCGAAGCCGAGCACGAACGCGCCAGTGGTCACCGTCACGCGCCGCGTCTGGTCGGCGAGGTCGTTGAACGAGACGCCGGAGACGTACGAGAGGTAGGCCGGCACGAGCGGCCAGACGCACGGGGAGATGAACGAGATC
>CAZYYP010000215.1:0-5923 GCA_964651695.1 uncultured Gaiellales bacterium
CGGCCGCCGCGCTCTTCGTCGTTCCGACCCGTTCCGGCCCCGCGCTCGGATCAGCGCGGCGCTTCCTCGCCCGTCACGCGCTTGTAGACCTTGCGGGCCATCCAGAGGTCGAAGATCACGAACAGGAAGATCAGCGGCACCGTCTCGGCGAGGGCGATGAGGACGGCGCCCGTGCCGTGGCTGCGCGTCGTCACGACGACGATGCCGACCATGAAGATCGCCATGAACCCGCCCTTGCGCGCCGAGCGCCTGATCGACGGGACCGCCAGTTCACGGGGCGAGCGCTGCGCGCGCGAGCGCTGCCCGCGCGAGGGCGCGGACGTCGTCGGCGTGCGTGGCGCCTTGCGCCCGGTCGGCGGCGCGCCGACGGCGTCAGGACTCGGGCCGTGGACCCGCAGCTTGCGGCGGCGCTTCTCGACCTTGCGATTCGGCATAGCTGGCTAGCCCTCCAGGGCCCACACGCCCTCGACGATCACGTGTTTGACACCCTCGCTGCCGAGGCGGTAGGCGAGGTAGCGCCAGTCTGGCACGTCGAGCAGGACGATGTCCGCCCGCTGGCCGACGCGCAGGCGCCCGGCCCGCTCGCCGATACCGAGGACGTGCGCGGCGTTCACCGTCACGGCCGAGAGCGCCTCGGCGGGCGACAGGTGGCACTGGGTGCACGCGAGGTGCATGACCGCGGGCAGCGAGTCGCACGGGCTGGAGCCCGGATTGAAGTCGGTCGCCAGCGCCACGATGCCGCCGGCGTCCGCGAGCGCGCGGGCGGGCGGCATGGGCCGTCCGAGCGTGAGCGCGGCAACCGGCAGGGCGACGCCGACGACGTCGGACGCGGCGAGCTTGGCCACGCCCTCGGGGCCGGTCGCCTCGAGGTGGTCGATCGAGCGCGCGCCGAGCTCGATCGCGAGGTCGAGCGCGCCGATCTCGGCGAACTGGTCGCCGTGCAGCCGCAGCGCGAGGCCATGCTCGCGTGCAGCCTCGAGGTAGGTGCGCGCCTGCTCCGTGTCGTACGCGCCACGCTCGACGAAGATGTCGGCGCAGTCGGAGAGCCCCCACTCGGCGACCTCGGCGAACATCTCGTCGATGCAGACCTTGAGGTAGGCGTCGGCGCTCTCGGCATCCTCGGGCACGGCGTGCGCGCCGAGATAGGTCGCCATGATGTGCGCGGCCGAGTCGTAGCTCGCCTCCTGGATCGCGCGCAGCATCGCCGTCTCGGTGTCGACGTCGAGGCCGTAGCCCGACTTGACCTCGATCGTGGTCGAGCCGTGCTCGAGCATGGCGGCGAGGTGGCGGCGCGTGATCGTCACGAGATCGGCCTGCGAGGCCGCGCGCGTGGCGCGCACCGTCGAGAGGATGCCACCGCCGCTCGCGTGGATCTCCTCGTACGAGGCGCCGCGCGAGCGCTGGTCGAACTCGTCCACGCGGTCGCCCGCGAAGCAGGCGTGCGTATGGCAGTCGATCAGCCCGGGAACAGCGACCAGACCGGGCGCGTCGATGATCACGGCGCCGTCGTCGAGGTCGAGCAGGTCGCGGATCTCGTGACCATGGCCGACGGCGACGATCTCGCCGGCGTACGCGGCGATCCACATGTCGCCGGTGTGAACCTCGACATTGCCGAGGGCAGAGCCGCGCAGCGGCTGGCCGGTCTCGCCGCCGGGTGTCGCCAGCTGGGCGAGACGGCAGATGACGAGATCGGCGGAGATGCGTTCGGAGGTGCTCACTGGGCGCGTAGCATAGGCGCGGATGGCACCCCATCCCGCCGCTCGCGTCCGCACGCTCGCGGAGCTGCACCGGGCGATCGCAGGCTGCCGTCTGTGCCCGGCCGTGACACCGCCGCCGATCCTGTGGGCGCGCGAGGGCCACCGGGCGCTGATCATCGGCCAGGCGCCCGGGATCACGGAGCCCAAGCGCGGCCTGCCGTTCGCCGGCGCCGCGGGGCGCAAGCTGATCACCTGGCTGGCGCCGCTCGGCGTGACCGATCACGAGAGCATGCTCGAGCGCTTTGCCTTCGCCGCCGTCGCGAAGTGCTACCCGGGCCGGCTGCCCGGCGGGCGCGGCGACCGCGCGCCCGACCGCGGGGAGCGCGCACGCTGCCTGCCGTGGACCGACGCGCTCGTGCGGCTCTGCGATCCGGCGGTCATCGTCCCGGTGGGGCGCCTCGCGATCGACGACTGGCTCGGCCCCGCGCCGCTGAGCGAGGTCGTGGGCCGTCGTTTCGAGCGCGACGGGCGCATCGTCGTGCCGCTCCCCCACCCGTCGGGCGCGAGCTCGTGGACGAACCACGCCGGGAACCGGGCGCTCGTGGAGCTCGCCGTGGCACAGCTGCGCGACACGCTCCCCTGACGCCCCGCCACGAAGGCGTCACGCGCGCCGGTCCTAGCGTCCATGGCTGTGGAGCGAGGCCAGGCAAGCGTCGAGACGGCAGCCCTGTGGGGGCTCGTGGCCCTGCTCCTGATCGCCGTCGCCGCGTTGCTCGCACCGGGGCTCGCGCCGGGCGTCGTGGGGCAGCTCCGCGCGGCGCTCCCCCACGCCGGCCGCAGCTCGCATCTCACGCCCGACGAGCGCGCACTCGCGAATCCGAAGCTGCGCGGCCTGATCGACCGCGCGCTGCCGCGCATGGTGCTGGAGCGCGATTCGACGGGCGATGACAACGAGGTGCCGGTCTGGACGAGCTGCCGCCACGTGCGCTGCGCGCGCTCGGGCGTCGCCCAGCCCGTGCTCCATGTGCACGTGGTGCACACCCGAGCCGGCGTCGTCGTCGAGCTGTGGACGTACTACCCCGACTCGCTCACCAGCCATCTCCCGATCGCCGCGCTGCGGGGGTATCACCACGACGACTGGGAGGGCCTGATGGTGTCGTTCGCGTCCGACGGCTCGGTGCGCGGTGCCCGGGCGTCGGCGCACAGCGGGTTCAACGGAACGGTGCCCTGGTGGGATCAGGCCTCCGACGACTGGGCGCCGTACTCCGGGGTCGTCTACCGCGCGAGCGGCTCGCACGCACTCGGCTTCAAGCGCACCGACATCGACCTCGCAGGCGACGCCTGGAACGGCGATCTGGGGACGGTCGAGCCGGGCGCGTTCCGGCTCGTCGCGGCCGACCGCGTCGCGCTCCGCGGCCTCACCTTCGACCCGGAGGTCGACCCGCCCTGGCAGAAGGCGGCCTGGCGCAACCCCGGCACCCGCCACACCTCCGCCGGTGGCGCGGGCCCGAGCCGGATGGCCGAGGCGGCGCGCGTGTGGGCGCGCGCGTACGCGCTGGGCGCCTGGTGATGGGCGCCCAGCGCGTACCGATGCGACTAGCGCAGCGCGCGCACGTACAGGAGGCGCTGTGCGACGCTCACGTGCGAGGCGTGCAGCGCCGAGGTGGCGGCGACGGCCGCTGCCGGCGCCGGCACGAACGGCACCGTCTGCTGGCACGTCGTGCCGACCGCGGGGAGGGCAAGCGTCTCGATCTGCGCGACGACGGCGTCGTCGATGCACTGCGAGTTGCCGCCGAACGCGGTGTGACCGTCGCCGACCATGGTCAGGAAGCGGACGTTGCCGAGCTCGGCCGCCAGGCGCTTGGCGCCCCGGTAGGGCGTCGCCGGATCGTACGTCGTGGCGACCTCGAGGATCTTCGGCGACGAGGCGGGCACCGTGAACGGCCCGCGATAGGCGTCCCTGGCATGGATCGGCCAGATCCCGTAGTTGAGCTCGACGTAGCCCGTGTTCCAGTAGGAGTACTGGAACATGCCCCAGGCGTTGTCGCCGGCGTCCAGGTAGTTCTGGACGTTGCCCGGGTACTTCTGCTCGATCGCGCCGATCATGAAGTAGCGGTCGCTGGCGGGATCGAACGTGCCGTCCTCGTTGTTGCCCCAGAAGGCGTCGGCCAGGTCGCGCAATCCGGTGCCGTCGCCCGCCTGCGCCGAGGCGAGCGCCTGGGCCAGCAGCGGCCAGTACTGCTTGGCGTACATCGCCAGCGCGCTCGCGCCGAGGATGTCGTCGCCGTTGACGGCAGCGCGGCCGTCGGGTACCGGGATGGGCAGCAGGTTCGCCTGGTCGACGAGCGCGTCGAACGCCGCCTGCGGGTCGGCGCCGCCGAAGTTGCAGAACGACTGGTTGGCGCCACAAGCCGCGAAGAAGCGCTGCAGTGCCCGGTCGAAGGCCGCCGACTGCTCGCGCAGGTCGGACTGCGGCGTGTTGATGTAGCTGTTGGCGTCGACCGGGCCGTCGAGCACCATCGAGCGGTAGTTGCCCGGGAAGAGGCTGGCGTACGTCGCACCCAGGAACGTGCCGTACGAGAAGCCGAAGTAGTTGAGCTTCTTGTCGCCCATGGCGGCGCGGATCCCGTCCATGTCACGGGCCACGTTGGCGGTCGAGAGGTACGGCAGGATGCTCTTGTTGAGGCTCACGCAGCGGTTCACGTAGGCCTTGTCCTTCGCGAGCAGCGCGCCGGCATCAAGGGTCAGGGGCGTCGTGAACGGCTTGGAGTAGATGCCCTGCGTCTCCTGGTTCACGGCGCAGTCGATCGATGGCGAGCTCTGCCCGACACCGCGCGGGTCGAAGGCCACGAGGTCGAAGTGGTCGTTGACCGCACCGAACAGATCGCTGCCGATCGCCTGCGTGGTATCGACGGCGGTGCCACCCGGACCGCCGTAGTTGATGAACATCGCGCCGATGCGATGACCCGTCGCGGGCAGCCGGGTGACGGCGATCTTGACCCAGCCCGCCCCCGGATGGCTGTAGTCGCGCGGCGCCTTGAAGGTCGCGCACTGCCAGCCGGCAGCGGCCGCATGCGGATCTGCACAGGTGCCCCAGGCGATCGTGTCCGACGAGGCCTTGGCCATCGCGGGCGCGCTCAGCGCCAGGAGCCCGAACGCCGCTACCGCGGCGACGAGCGCTCGTGGAACCAGCCGACGACGCATGATCATGTGTCCCTCCCCCTAGACCGGACGCCGGTCGGCGCCCCTGGATATCTCCGAACGGCGCTATTCAGGCTATACAGGGGGTCAGACGGCGTCAGGTCCGCGGGGCGACCGGACACGCCGGCAACCGGCCGGAGCCGGCTGCTCGTCGCACGCGAGCGAGGGCCGGGGCGCCGCCAGCGCGGCGCCCCGGCCACCGATCGCTAGGCCGACTCGTTGACGAAGCGGCCCATGAGCGCGTACTTCTCCGGGTTCTGCATGCGCACGGTGTACGCGTAGCCCATCGCGACCACCGGCACTGCGACGCCGATGATGCCGAGCCAGGAGACCGGCACCGACCAGGTGCCGGAGCCGATCGTGAACAGCTCCTTGACGTAGATCGAGGTGCCGAACGCCACGAACGTCTCGTAGTGGTAGAAGAGCGCGAGCACGAAGATCTGCCCGGCGAAGCCGAGCCACGCGCACACGGTCGTCTTCCACGACTGCTCGGTGGGATGCTCGCGCCGGAAGTAGGTGAAGACCGATAGCGCCGTCAGCGCCTGCACGAGCACGATCCAGATCACGCCCTGCGGCGAGAGCCAGAAGTAGGCGTCCAGGCCGGTGTGATTCGTGGCCCGGAAGACCAGGAAGATCACGGCCGCGACGACGCCCCAGGTGAGCACCGCCGTGTACGGCGACTTGTGCACCGGGTGGGTCTTGCCGAGATAGCGCGGCAGGAGCCCCTCGCGGCCCATCGCGTACATGTAGCGGAGCCCGGCGTTCGTGAGCGCGGCAGCGCACGCGAGCGATCCGGTGATGATCAGGTAGCTGAGCGCATCCCGCCAGAACTCACCTGCCGCGGCCGAGACCGGGCCGAGCACGAAGTTGTTGTAGTCGACCGGGACGGTCTTGCCGTTGATCACGGCGGTGTTGCCGGCGTTCGCGACCTTCGACCAGTCCGTGCCGGTCCCGTAGACGGAGACGAGCGCCCACGACATGACCGTGTACAGGACGCCGACGGCCACGCACGAGAAGATCAGCGC
>CAZYYP010000216.1:0-5916 GCA_964651695.1 uncultured Gaiellales bacterium
GTCGCAGCACGAGGCGCGAGAGGCGCCCGCTGCCGGCATCGAGCGCGACGTCGAGGTCGACAGCGCCACGCGCTCCCGGGAGGCGCAGCGTGCTCTCCGTCTCGCCGTCGCCCGCGACCGGCTCGCCGTTGCCGAACGGCCCGTAGAGCGCGGCGGCGACGCGCAGGCCGCGCAGTGCCGCCCCGGCATCGGCGCCGGGGGCGAGCAGCGCCTGGACCGCATCGGGCCGCGGCTCGCTCGCGAGATCGGCGGCGGCCGCGGCGAGGACCGCGAGCAGGCCCGAGGGCGGCAGCACCGACGCGACCGAGAGCGTCTGCACGAGCGGCGGCACGGTCGGCGCCAGCGTGATCTCGAGGTCGACGTGGCCGCGCTCGCCGCGCAGGCGCCAGCCCCCGCGGAGCGCATCCTCGGGGACGATCTCGTTGTCGCGCTCGAGCTTCCCGTGTCGCTCTCCCAGTGCGGCCAGCTCGGCCCTCCGCTCGGCCAGGGGCCGATCGAGGTCGACGTTGAGCGCGAAGAGCGCGGCCGCCGCGTCGTCGTCCCAGCTCCGGACGAGGCCGTCGACGGCCTCGCGCGCGGCCAGCAGCCCCGGATCGGCGCGGATCGCCCGGCGCGGCAGGGCGGCCTCGCGGGACACGAGCTCGAGCGCCCGCCGGACCGGCCCCTCGCAGAGGGCGTACGTCACGTTCGCGAGCAGGATCACGCTGAGGCCGAGCTCGGGCACCCAGCGCATCAGGGTGCCGAAGCCGGGCAGCCCGCCGGGGTGGCCGACGTGGCGCTGGCCATCGCGCTCGTGCCACACCATCAGTCCGTAGCCGTAGCCACCGGCCACGACCCCGGGCGGCTCGGCCAGCGAGGGCCACTCGACGGCGGGCGCGAACGCGCTGCGGGCGCGCTGCATCTCGCGCAGCGTCGCGCGGCTGACCGGAGCGGTCTCGGGTGCATCGCGCGCGGGCTCGGCGGCCAGGAAGACGCCGCTCCAGCGGGCGAGGTCGCGCACGCTGCTGTAGAGGCCGCCGAGCGCCGCGAAGTCGCCGCCGTCGGCCAGCGGCACCTCCGCCGAGAAGCCGTCGCCCGCCGGGCGGTAGCCCGTCGCGACCCGCCCGGGCGGCAGGTCGCCGGCGCTCCAGACGGTGTCGCCGAGCCCGGCCTGGTCGATCACGCGCTCGCGGATGACGTCCTGGAAGCGCTGACCGGTGACCGTGGCGATCACCCGGCCGAGCGCCGCCCAGCCGGTGTTGGAGTACTCGAAGGCCGTTCCGGGCGTACGCGAGCGCGTCGCGCCGTGCGCGAGCAGCCCCGTGACCCAGGCGCTGTCGTGGGCCATCAGCCGGTCGGCCCAGGGGTCGTCCTGGGGCAGCCCGGCGTCCATCGTCAGCAGCTGCCGCACGGTGACCGGCGGGGCATCCGGTCCGGCATCCGCGAGGGCGCGCAGGTCGGGCGAGATCTCGCCGAGCGGCACGTCGATGTCGAGCCGGCCCTCCTCGCGCAGGGAGAGCACCGCCGTCGCCGTGAAGCTCTTCGTCATCGAGCAGATGCGGAACGCGGTGTCGGTGCCCGGCACGTCGCCGGACTCGAGGCTGCGGACGCCGCAACCGCCGCCGTGCACGAGCTCGCCGTCGAGCGCGACGCCGTAGGCGAGACCGGGCGCGCCGAGCTCGCCGAGCGCGTCGGCGAAGAGCGCGTCGATGGCAGGGGCGAGGGCGCGCACTCGCTCGGCGCGTCCGGGATCGGAGAAGTCGGCGGTCACGTCCGCGAGATCTTAGGGCCCGTCTCGGGAGGGCGCGGTGCCTGGCGGCGTTCCGCTGTCCGGAACGCGATCCACGCGATGGTGCATTCGAGCGCCGAACGCTCTAGCATCCGTGCGATGCCGGCTCTCCGGATCAATCACGTAAGTGTGTCCTCGCCCGATCAGGACGCCTCCGCCCGCTTCTACACCGAGATGTTCGGAGCCGAGCGCATCCCCGCGCCGAACTTCGGTTTCCGTGTCGACTGGTTCCGCTTCGGCGACACGCAGCTGCACATCTTCCCCGAGGACGACAAGGCGCCGAAGCGACACCACCTCGGCATCTCCGTCGACGACATCCTGCCGATCTACCGGCGCGCGCACGAGCTCGGCGTGATCGACCCGGTCTTCACCGACTGCGTGCGCGTGCTCGAGGACGGGACGGTCCAGTTCTACCTGCGCGACCCCGGCGGCAACCTGATCGAGATCAACGGGCCCGTGGGCGACTACACGACCGACGACATCCCCGATCTCAAGCCGCTGACCGAGCTCTTCCCCCAGGGGCCCGAGAACGCCGGCGCCCGCCTGTACCTGTGAAATCCCTCTTGGAGGCGCGATGACCGCACCACCGGAACTGCTGACGCCCACCTCGCCCGCCGAGGCCGCCGCCGCATTCGGCGACGGCGCGGGCGTGACCGTCATGGCCGGCGGCACGATCCTGCTGCCCGAGCTGACCTACGGCACGCTCCGCCCCACGCGGGTGCTGATGGTCGGTCGCGCCGGCATGAGCGGCATCGACAGCTCGAACGGCGCCGTCCGCATCGGTGCGGCCACGCCCGTGGCCGGCCTCGCCGGCGCTCCCGAGCCGCTGGTGACCGCAGCCGAGCATGTCGCCGATCGCGAGATCCGCGCGGTCGGGACGATCGGCGGCAACGTCTGCGCGACCCCCGGCCACTCGGCGCCGCGAGGCGATCTGCAGGCGCCGCTGCTCGCGCTCGGCGCGCGTGTGACGTCGGTGGGCGCCGGCGGCGAGACGACCGAGGACATCTCGGCGTTCCTGGAGCGCGGCACCGGACGCCTCGTGCTCTCGTTCGAGGTGCCCACGGGTCAGGCCTTCGGCTACGCCCGCCTCGACCGCCCGCACACCCACCACTTCACGATGCTCGCGGTCACGGCGGTCAGGGGCGACGACGGCGTTCGCGTCGCGGCGTCCGGCGTCGGGCCGCGCTCGCAGCGCCTGACCGGCGTGGAGTCGGCGCTGGCCGGCGGCGCGTCGGCCTCCGACGCGGCCGCGCACGCCACCGAGGGCCTGGATCTGCCGACCGACGCGCTCGCGTCGGCGTGGTACCGGGAGCAGATGCTGCCGCTGCTCGTGCAGCGCGCGCTTGGACAGCTGGGCTGAAGGAGATGCCGATGCACCTCGTAGTCAACGGCGTCGAAGAGGAGATCCGATCCGACGCCCTCACCTCGCTCCTGCGCGTCCTGCGCGAGGAGCTGCACATCACCTCGCCGAAGGCCGGCTGCGAGCAGGGCGGCTGCGGCGCCTGCACCGTGCTCGTCGACGGTGAGCCGCGCCGCTCCTGCCTGACGCCGCTCGCGGCCGTCGAGGGCGCCGAGATCACCACGGTCGAGGGGCTCTCGGACGGCGTCAACCTGGCGCCCATCCAGCAGGCCTTCTACGACAAGTACGCCGCGCAGTGCGGGTTCTGCTCGCCGGGCATGATGATGGCGTCGACCGCGCTCCTGACGAGCACGCCGGGCGCCTCGCGCGAGCAGATCATGGAGGCGCTCGAGGGCCACATCTGCCGCTGCACGGGCTATGTGAAGATCATCGACGCGGTCGAGTCGGTGGCCAATGGCTCCGCCGGAGCCTCGGCCGACGGCGCGGTCGCACAGGGAGGTTCCCGATGAAGGCGGTCGGCGCTCGACTTCCCCGCTACGACGGCGTAGCGCACGTCACCGGGCGCACGCAGTACGTGGCCGACTGGTCGGCCCCGGGCATGCTCGCCTGCAAGGGCCTGCGCTCCCCGCACCACAGCGCGCGCATCGTCAGCATCGACACCTCGCGCGCCGAGGCGCACCCGGGCGTCCGCGGCGTCGTCACGTGCAAGGACATCCCGAAGAACGTCGTCGGCCACCTCGAGGCGCTCGGCGTCCCGGCCGACGAGCCGTACTTCGCCGACGGCGAGGTGCGCTACAAGGGCCAGCTGATCGCGGGCGTCGCGGCGATCGACGAGGCGACGGCCACCGCGGCCCTCGACCTGATCGACGTCGTCTACGAGGAGCGCACCCCGTTCCTCGACATCCGCAAGGCGTTCGATCCCGACGCGCCCAAGATCACCGAGAAGGGCAACGTCTTCTTCTACGACCCCTACGACCACCGCAAGGTGACGAAGGGCGACGTGGACGCCGCGTTCGAGAAGGCCGACGTGATCGTCAAGGGCTCCTACCGCCCGAGCGCGATCGAGCAGGCGCCGATCGAGCCGCAGGGCTGCCTGGTCGTGCCCGAGAGCGATGGCCGCCTGACCGTCTACACCTGCACGCAGGCGATGTACTTCACGATGGGCGTGCTCGCCGAGCACCTCCAGCGGACGCCCGGCAGCCTCAAGCTCGTCGGCGGCACCGTCGGCGGCGGCTTCGGCGGCAAGGTCGACTCCGCCAGCGAGCCGTGCGCGGCGCTGCTGGCGCTCAAGACCAACAAGCCCGTGCGCTGGATCTTCACGCGCGTGGAGGAGTTGCTCTGCGGGAGCGTGCGCGCCTCGTGGCACGTCGAGATGGCCGACGCGATCTCCAAGGACGGCTGGCTGCTCGGCCGCAAGGTGCTGACGCTGCACGACGCCGGCGCCTACACGCGCTTCTCGAGCTACGGCGCGACGAAGCACTCGTTTCACCTGGCGGGCGCCTACACCATCCCGGCGCTGCGCACGCGGGCCTACGTCATCTGGTCGAACCACGTCCCGACGACCGCCATGCGCGGTTTCGGCGTCACGTCGGCATCGTTCGCGATCGAGATGCAGATGACGCGCGGCGCGCACGTGCTGGGCATGGATCCGTGGGAGTACCGGCTCAAGAACGCCAATCGCCCGGGCGACCTCATGCCGACGCGCAAGCTGCTCGAGGATCCCTCGACGATCGACACGATCCAGGCCTGCGCGAAGGCCGTCGGCCACCCGCTCTCGGCGACCTACGCCGGCATGAAGAACGAGGAGCGGTCGGGCGAGTGGCTGCCCGAGCACCTCGTGAACCAGGAAGCCAACGCAAAGCTCGGCGATCCCCAGGGGGCAGCCCGATGAAGCATCGTGGGCGCGGCTTGGCCGCCATCGAGTACCCCACCGGCATGAACCAGGGCGGCGATCCGTCGCAGGCCTGGGTCAAGATCAAGCCCGACGGGCGCGTCGACGTCTTCGCCGGCACGGTCGACCTCGGCCAGGGCTCCAAGACGGTGCACACCCAGATCGTGGCCGACACGCTCGGCGTGCCCTACGAGACGGTCAACATGGACGTCTCGAACACCGACTCCTCGCCGCTCTGCACCGGCACGTTCGCCTCGCGCGGCACCTTCATCGGCGGCCTCGCGGTGCTCAAGGCCGCCAAGAAGGCCAAGGAGAAGATGCTCGAGATCGCCGGCCAGGCGATGGAGATCGCCCCGGCCGACCTCGACGTGGAGGACGGCGTCGTGTTCGTGAAGGGCTCGCCCGACAAGAAGATGACCGTCGGCGAGGTCTCCGCGGCGGCCACCTGGGGCTTCGGCGAGCTGATCACCGGCACGGGCGCGCACCTCAAGGCGTATTCGATGCCGGATCCCGACACCGGCGTGTGCGACCCCGACCACGCGATCTCGTACGCCGCGTGCGTCGTGGACGTCGAGGTCGACGACGAGACCGGCACCGTGACCGTGCTGAGCATGGTGCAGGCCTACGACGTCGGCCACGCGATCAACCCCACGCTCGTCGAGGGCCAGATCGAGGGCGGGGCGATGATGGGCCTCGGACTCGGCCTGCTCGAGGCGTCGTACCCGCACTATCCGAGCACCGAGGGCCGCGGCGGCGAGTTCGGCGCGTACCTCATGCCCGGCCTGCCGGACTTCCCGGAGATCACCTCGGTGATCGTCGAGAACCCCTCGGCCGACGGCCCGTTCGGCGCCAAGGCGATCGGCGAGATGGCCAACAACGCGCAGGGCCCCGCGATCT
>CAZYYP010000217.1:0-5899 GCA_964651695.1 uncultured Gaiellales bacterium
GCACATCGCCCGAGGCGCGCCGCGAGGCGCTGGCCGCCCTGCGGCCGCCGCCGGGCCCGCGACGCTGAGCGACTGACCGGTGGCCGTCCGCGTCGGCTTCGCAGGGACGAACTGGTGGGCCGCAGAGGCGCTGAGGCGACTCACCGCGGTTCCCGCGCTCGAGATCGGCCTCGTGCTCAGCCAGCCTGATCGGCCTGCCGGGCGCGGACGGAAGCCCGCGCCGCCGCCGGTCGTCCTCGCCGCACGCGAGCTCGGACTCGCGGTCGCCCAGCCCGAGCGCGCGGCCGATGCGCTGCCGCTGCTGCAGGCGAGCGGGGCTCGTTCGGTGGGGGTCGTCGCCTACGGCCTGCTCGTGCCGCGCGCGCTCCTCGCTGCCCTGCCGTTCGTCAACCTGCATCCCTCGGCGCTGCCGCGCTGGCGCGGCGCGGCACCCATCGAGCGCGCCCTGATGGCCGGGGACGCCGAGGGCGCCGTGGCGGCGATGCTGCTCGTCGAGGCCCTCGACGCGGGCCCGATCGCCGCCCTGGAGCGGTTCGCCGTGCCGGCCGACGACGATGCCGGGGCCGTCTACGCACAAGCGCTCGAGCGGGGCCTGCATCCGTTTGCGCACGCACTCGAGCAGGCGGGGAGCGGGGGCTTGCCCACCGTGCCGCAGGTCGGTGAGGCGACGTACGCCGCGAAGATCGTCGCCGCGGATCGCCTGCTCGATCCCGCCCGGCCGGCGCGGGCGCTGCACGACCGTGTGCGGGCGCTCTCGCCGCACATCGGCGCGCGGCTTCCGCTCGCAGACGCTCCGCACACGATCTGGCGCACGGCGGTGCGCGCAGAGGGTCCGGCACCCGGCGTGCTCGCCCGTGACGGGGACGCGCTCGTGCTCGGCTGCAGCGCGGGTGGCCTCGAGTTGCGGGAGCTTCAGCCACCCGGCGGCCGTCGCATGCCGGTGGCCGACTGGCTCCGCGGCCTGCGCGGGCCGCTGCCCGCCGTGGCGCCGGCATGAGCGCCCGCAGCGTCGCGCTGCGCGTTCTCACGCGCGTCTTCGACGAGGGCGCCTACGCCGACCGCGCGTTCACGGGCGAGGCCGAGCGCGCGCAGCTCGACCCGCGCGACCGCGGGCTCGCGATGCACCTCGCATTCGGCGCGGTGCAGCGGCGCCGCACACTCGATGCCGCCCTGGAGGACATCGCAGGGCGCCCGGTGCAGCGCCTCGAGCGGCGACTCGCGCACGTCCTCGAGCTGGGCGTCTTCCAGATCCTCTTCGCCGACGGGATCCCAGCGCACGCCGCGGTCTCCGAGAGCGTCGAGCTCGCGCGGCGTGAGATCGGCCCGCGCGCCACGGGGCTCACGAACGCCGTGCTGCGGCGTGTCGCCGCCGAGGGGCCGGAGTGGTACGCGGCGCTCCCGGAGGACGGGCCGGAGGAGGCCGCGCTGCGCCACTCGCTGCCCGACTGGATTGCGGGGATCTGGTTCGATGCCTACGGCGCGCAGCGCGCGCGAGCGCTGTGTGCCGCGTCCAATCGCCCGCCGGCCGTATCCCTGTGGCCGAACCCCCTGCACGACGGGGTCGCCGTCGTCGACGCCTGGCTGCGCGAGAGCGGCGTCACGGCCGTGCGCGACGAGGAGACCGGCGTCCTGCGTGTGGACGGGCCCGTCGACGTCGCCGGGTCGCAGGCCTTCGCGAGTGGCGCCGTCGTGCCGATTGCGCGGGCTGCGGTGCTGATCGCCCAGCGCACGGGTGCGGGAGAGGGCATGCGCGTGCTCGACCTGTGCGCGGCGCCGGGCGGCAAGACTGCCGTGCTGGCGGCGACCGGCGCGCGGGTGACGGCCGTCGACAAGCACAGCGCGCGCGCGAAGACGCTCGAGGCCACGTTGCGGCGCCTCGGCGTCACGTCCGAGGTCGTCGCGGCCGACGGGCGCACCTACCGGGGCGGCCCGTTCGACCGCATCCTCGTGGACGCCCCCTGCAGCGGCCTCGGCGTCCTCGCCGGCCGCCCGGACTCACGCTGGCGGCGCACGCCCGAGGACGCCGAGGAGCTCGCCGGGCTCCAGGTGGAGCTCGTGCAGCACGCAGCGACCCTGCTGGCGCCGGGCGGGGAGCTGCACTACGCCGTCTGCACGCTCAACCCGGACGAGAACGAGGCCGTCGCCGCCGCGGCGGGCATGGTCGCGCAGGACGAGCTGCGCACGTGGCCGGACGAGGGCGACGACGGCTTCTACGCCGCACGCCTCGCCCTCTCCTAGCGCGTGTAGGTGCGCTTGCCGCCGACCGTGAGCGAGTCGAGGATCGCCACGATGGCGGCGTCGATCGGGCCGACGGCGCGGACGGCCTCGCGTGCCGCCGAGCCCTGGGCCACGAGCACGAGCTCGCCGTCTCCGGCGCCGACGGTGTCGACCGCGACGAACGCATCGCCCGTCTCGGCGCCCGAGTTGTCGGCCGGGCGCACGAGCATCAGCGAGACGGCGCGCAGGGACTCGGTCTTGACGGTTGCGACGGCTTGGCCGATCACGCGACAGACGATCATCCGCATATCGTACGGACGCCGCCACGGGCGCGGGTACACTCGACTCCCGTGAGCTGGCCCGCCGGGAATCTCGTGCTGCCGTCGATCCTCTCGGCCGACTTCGGGGCGTTCCGCAGCCAGGTCGTCGAGCTGCTCGACGCCGGGGCGCGCGCGTTCCACGTCGACGTGATGGACGGGCACTTCGTCCCCGTGATCACCTTCGGCCCGCGCGTCGTCTCGTCGTTCGCCGACCTCGTGCACGAGCGCGGCGGGACGATCGACGTCCATCTCATGATCGAGGCGCCGGAGCGGCAGCTGCCCGAGTTCGCGAAGGCCGGCGCCGACTCGTGCACGGTGCACGCCGAGACCTGCCCGCATCTGCATCACACGCTCGCGCAGATCCACGAGCTCGGCATGACGGCGGGCGCGACACTCAACCCCGCCACGCCTACCGCGGCGCTGCGCGAGGCCGCGCGGGACGCCGACCTGCTGCTCTGCATGTCGGTCGACCCGGGCTGGGGCGGCCAGCGTTTCATCGAGTCGTCGATCGAGCGCCTCGGCGAGCTGAAGGCGATGCTCCGCCCGGGCATGGGCCTGGAGATCGACGGCGGCGTCGCGCCGGCGACGATCGAGCGCTGTCATGCGGCCGGCGCGAATCTCATGGTGGCCGGCTCGGCGATCTACGACCAGCCGTCCCCGGGTGAGGCCTGGAAGGCGCTCACCGCACTCGCCGGCGTGTGAACGAGCGCGACGCGGAGCTGCTCGACCGCGCGCTCGAGCTCGCGGTGCGCGGGCGCCGCAGCGCGAGCCCGAATCCGGTCGTCGGCTGCGTGATCGCCCGTGCGGGTCGCGTCATCGGCGAGGGCTGGCACGAGCGGCGCGGCGAGCCGCATGCCGAGCGCGTCGCACTCGCCGCCTGCAGCGAGCCGCCCGCGGGTGCGACCGCGTACGTCTCGCTCGAGCCGTGCAGCCACCATGGCCGCCAGCCGCCGTGCGCCGACGCGCTGATCGAGGCGGGCATCGCGCGCGTCGTGTGCGCGATCGGCGATCCGAATCCGGAGGTCGACGGCCGCGGGCTCGCGCGTCTGCGCGGCGCGGGCGTCGAGGTCGAGCTCGCGGGCGGGCACCACGAGGCGCGCGCACGGCGCCAGAACGCGGCGTTCCGCACCTACGTCGTGCACCGCCGCCCGTTCGTGCTGCTCAAGCTGGCCGCGACGCTCGACGGCCGCATCGCGACGGCGAGCGGGGAGAGCCGCTGGATCTCCTCGCCGGAGAGCCGTGCGCTCGTGCACGACTGGCGCGCCGAGGTCGACGCCGTCGGCGTGGGCAGCGGGACGGCGCTCGCCGACGATCCGGAACTGCTCCCGCGCGACGCGCAGCCGCCGGCCGAGCGCATGCCGCTGCGTGTCGTCTTCGACCGCCGCGGGCGCCTCGCGGCCGGGAGCCGGCTGGCGCAGAGCGTCCCGGCCGGAGCGGTCCTGCGCGTCGCCCCGGCGGGAGCCCCTCCGCCACCTGCCGGGATCGAGGCGCTCACCGCCGACTCGGCGGAGGAGGCGCTCGCGTTGCTCGCGGCGCGCGAGGTCACGTCTCTGCTGGTCGAGGGTGGCGCCGAGCTCGCCGCGGCCCTCCTGCGCGCGGGCCTCGTCGACGGGCTCGCGCTCTTCCTCGCCCCGAAGCTGATCGGCGGCGACGGACGCCCACTGCTCGGCGAGCTCGGAGTGGTCGCGCTCGCAGACGCACCCGCGCTGATCGACACGAGCGTGCGTGCGATCGGCCCGGACGTGCTCGTCGAGGGCCTGCTGCACGCGCTCCCATAGGAGGCCCGCTCGATCGGCTCTCCCCTGAGAGCTGGTTGCGAGAGTGGCGTGGGCGTTCGGAGGTCTCGAAACGTCCTCCGAGCCCCCAGGCCACGAGCGCGACAGTCGAAACGAGTTCTACGAGCGGAGCGGCACGGCGATCGGGCGCAGCGGGCTCCCGGTGGCGCCGCGGAGCTTGAGCGGGAAGCCCAGGAACGCGAACTCGTACTGCTTCTCGGCGCACACCTCGCGCAGGTCGAGGACCTCGATGATCGAGGCGCCGGCCGTCGCGAACATGTACGAGTGCACCGGCAGGAACGTCTCCGGGTCGGGGTTCGGCACGACCTCGAGGCTCAGGGAGTCCGAGCCGATGGCCATCGCCCCGGCCTCCTCGAGCAGCCAGCGCGCCGCGCCGAGCCCGATGCCGGGTTGGTCGGTGATGTAGCCGTGCACGTCCGGCCACACGCTCATGCGCCCGGTGTTGACCAGCACGAGGTCGTGCGCCCGCACCTGCACGCCCTGCTCCTTCGCGGCACGCTGCAACTCGCCGGGCGTTATCTCGTGGCACGGCTCCAGGCAGTCGACCCCGTGCAGCCCGGCGACGTCGAGCACGACCGCGCGCGCGATGATCGGCGGGAAGTGCTCCGCGCCGCCCGCGAGCCAGTGGCGGCTGCCGAGGTGCTCCTTCTGGTTCCAGCCGTTCCAGAACGTCCCGAAGTGCCCGAAGTGGTTGAGGGTGTCGAGGTGCGTCCCGCAGTGGACGTACATCTGGATCGCGTCGCCGGCGTACGAGTACTTCTCCAGCAGGTGCGGCGGGGCGCCCGCCAGACCGTCGATGACGGAGCCGTCGGGCGTGTGCGTCATCCAGATGTCGTAGACGGGGTCACCGGCCGCCACCCAGGACGGCATCCCCTTGAAGAAGTCGACGGAGAGGTCGAAGACGTGCCGGCCGTCGAGGTTGCCGAGGATCGCGGCGGTCGCCTCCGGGGTGATCCAGTTCAGCCGCCCGATCTGGTCGTCCGGCCCCCAGGGGCTGCGCGAGACCCTCACGCCGTCCCGCTCGAGCAGCGGCTCGAACACGAACTCGTCGAGGTTCCCGCACACGCGTCGCTCCCTTCGTCGGCACTCGGAGTCGCAGAGCGTACGTCGTACACCTCGGAGTCCGCGCCCGGAACCCACCCCAGCCACCCACGCTCATTCAGTGAGAACCTCTTAGAGTGGCCCCGTGTTCACCGGCATCGTCCAAGAGCTCGGGACGGTCACGGCCGTCGAGGGCGATGCGGACGGCCTGCAGCTGCAGATCGACGCCCCCTCGCTCGCGCCGCTCAGCGCGATCGGCGATTCGATCAACGTCTCCGGCTGCTGTCTCACGGTCGTCGCGATCACGGGCGGCGTGCTCGCCTTCGAGGCGGTGCCCGAGACGCTCCGGCGCACCGCGCTGGCGGGCCTCGCAGCAGGCGCGCGCGTCAACCTCGAGGACGCCCTGCGCGCCGGCGAGCCGTATGGCGGCCACATCGTCCAGGGCCATGTGGACGGTGTGGGGGAGCTCGCCGAGCGTCGCGAGGAGGGCATCGGGCAGTGGCTCCGCTTCACGGCTCCCGAGCA
>CAZYYP010000218.1:0-5841 GCA_964651695.1 uncultured Gaiellales bacterium
GACTACGTGCTCGCGAGCTACCGCGACCACGGCACCGCGCTGGCCGTCGGCTCCGAGCCGCACCGCGTGATGGCCGAGCTCTTCGGCAAGGCCACCGGCGTCGCCGGGGGCTACGGAGGCTCGATGCACCTGCTCGACGTCGAGCGCCACTTCCTCGGCGGCTGGGGCATCGTCGGCGGCCAGCTGCCGATCGCCGTGGGCGTCGCGCTCGCGCTCGACTACGAGGGCAAGTCGAGCGCGGTGCTGGTGCAGCTCGGCGAGGGCGCGACCAACACCGGCGCCTTCCACGAATCACTCAACCTGGCGGCGATCTGGCATCTGCCGGTGGTCTTCCAGGTGATCAACAACCGCTACGGCATGGGCACGTCCGTCGAGGCGGCCTCGGCCGAGCCGGAGCAGTGGAAGCGCGCGGCCGCGTACCGCATGCACGGCGAGCGGGTCGACGGCAACGACCTCCTGGCGGTGCTCGAGGCCTCCGACCGCCTGCTGCGGCGCGCGCGCGAGGAGCGCGCCCCGGCGTTGCTCGAGACGACGACCTACCGCTTCCGCGGGCACTCGGTGGCCGACGCGGGCAAGGTCTACCGCGATGCCGACGAGGTCGCCGAAGCGAAGAAGTACGACCCGATCGGCCGCTTCATCGCTCAGCAGGGGATCGATGCCGAGGCCGTGGCGCGCATCCGCGCGGAGGTCAACGCGGAGATCGACGCAGCGATCCGCCAGGCGGCCGCCGATCCGGCGCCCGACCCGGACAACCTCTTCGACCACGTCTACGGCGACCCGGCCTGGCGCGAGCAGTTCGCGCCGATGGCGCGCGGCGGGCCGTTCGGCGAGCGGGAGGGCACGCGCTCATGGCGGACGTGACCTACCGCGAAGCGCTGCGGCGCGCGCTCGACGAGGAGCTCGGGCGCGACGAGAGCGTGTTCCTGATGGGCGAGGAGATCGGCCGCTTCGAGGGCTCCTACAAGGTGACCGCCGGCCTCTACGCCAAGTACGGACCGCGGCGCGTGCGCGAGACGCCGATCGCCGAGGAGGGCTTCGTCGGCGCGGGCGTCGGCGCGGCGATGCTCGGCCTGCGGCCGGTCGTCGAGATCATGACGATCAACTTCATCCTCGTCGCCATGGACATGGTCGTGAACCACGCCGCCAAGGTGCGCCAGATGTTCGGCGGCAAGGTCGGCGTGCCGCTCGTGATCAGGACGCCCGCGGGCGCCGGCGCGCAGCTCACCGCGCAGCACTCGCAGAGCCTCGAGGTCATGTTCGCGCACACGCCCGGTCTCAAGGTCGTGGCGCCGTCCACGCCGCTCGACGCCTACGGCATGCTCAAGACCGCGATCCGCGACGACGATCCGGTGCTGTTCGTCGAGAACCTCGTGCTCTACAACGTCAGCGGCGCGCTGCCCGAGCCCGGCGATGATTACACCGTCCCGATCGGACGCGCTCAGATCGTGCGCGAGGGCCGCGACCTCACGATCATCGCGCACAGCTACACGGTGCGCCGTGCGCTCACGGTCGCCGAACGCCTCTCACAGCACGGCATCGAGGTCGAGGTCGTCGATCTGCGCTCGCTGCGGCCCCTCGACGCGGAGACGATCTGCACGAGCGTCGCCAAGACCTCGCGCGCGCTCGTCGCCGAGGAGGGCTGGGCGACCTACGGTGTCGGCGCCGAGATCGCCGCGCGGATCTCGCGCGAATGCTTCGACGACCTCGATGCGCCCGTCGAGCGGGTGGGGGGGGCCGAGGCGCCGATGCCCTACGCGAAGCCGCTCGAGCTCGCGGCCCTGACGCTCGAGGACAAGATCGAGAAGGCCGCACGCGGCCTGCTCGCCGAGTGCGGATTGCTGCAGGAGGCGTAGATGGCCGAGGAAGTGGTCATGCCGCGCCTGTCCGACACGATGGAGCGGGGCACCGTCGCCCGCTGGCTCGTGCACGAGGGCGATGCCGTGCACGAGGGCGACGTGCTCGCCGAGATCGAGACCGACAAGGCGACGATGGAGTTGAGCGCCTACGCCGAGGGCGTGCTGCTGCGCATCCTCGTGCAGGACGGCGAGGCCGCCGAGCTGGGCGCGCCGATCGCTGTCATCGGCGCGGCGGGCGAGGACGTCTCGAGCTTCTCCGCGGCCTCCGGTAACGGCACCTCCGAGGCCGAGGCCGCACCCGAGAGCGCGAGCGATTCCCGCGCTCCCACGGCCGCCGGCCCCGCCACCGCGACGGCTGCGCCCGCGGGTCCCGCCGCCGGCGGCGAGATCAAGGCGAGCCCCGTCGCGCGCCGCATCGCATCCGACGCCGGCCTCGACCTGCGCACCCTCGCCGGCCGCGGCAGCGGCCCCGACGGGCGCATCGTGCGCGTCGACGTCGAGCGCGCCATCGCGGGTGCTCCGTCGCAGCCTGCCGAGGCCGCGCCGCCGGCCGCTGCCGCGCCGGCCCCGGCCGAGACCCCGCGTCCGGCAGCTGCCCCGGCCCCGCCGCCCGAAGCCGACACGATCATCGAGCCGAGCGCGATGCTGCGCGCCGTCGCGCGGCGGATGAGCGAGTCCAAATCGCAGGTGCCGCACTTCTACCTGCAGTGCGAGATCGACATGGGCAAGGCGCTCGCGCTGCGCGAGGAGCTCAACGCGGAGCTGGCGGGCGAGGGCGTCAAGCTGACCGTCAACGACCTGATCGTGCGCGCCTGCGCCCTGGCATTGCGCGACCAC
This sequence comes from uncultured Gaiellales bacterium, assembly GCA_964651695.1. Classification (GTDB taxonomy): domain Bacteria; phylum Actinomycetota; class Thermoleophilia; order Gaiellales; family JALYLC01; genus JALYLC01. The sequence goes on from CAZYYP010000218.1 coordinate 2,694, forward strand.
CCGCAGTTCCACCGCTCGTGGGTCGACGGCAAGCTGTACCAGCACGGCGCCGCGCACGTGGGCATCGCCGTCGCGCTCGACGAGGGCCTGATCGTTCCCGTGATCCGCAACGCGGATTCGCTCCCGCTGCGCGACCTGGCGGTCGCGGCGCGCGACCTCGTCGGCCGTGCGCGCGCCGGCTCGCTGCGCCAGAACGAGATCGAGGGCGGGACGTTCAGCGTCTCCAACCTCGGCATGCTCGGCATCACGAGCTTCCAGGCCATCATCAACCCTCCCGAACCGGGGATTCTCGCGGTCGGGAGCGTGGTGGAGCGGGCGATCGGGATCGCCGGCCAGGTCGTCGTGCGGCCCCTGATGGCGGTCAACCTCTCGGTCGATCACCGCGCCGCCTCGGGCGCCGACGGCGCCCGCCTGCTGCAGACGGTGACCCGGTACCTGGAGCATCCGCTGCTCCTGCTCGTCTAGGGTCGAGTCATGGAGCTCGCCGATCTCATGAACACGAGCGTCCTGTCCGTGACGCCGGACACGACGCTCGCCGAGGCCGCCCACCGCATGGTCGATCACGACACGGGCGCCGCGTGCGTCGTCGACGGCGATCAGCTCGTGGGCGTGATCAGCGAGCGCGACCTTCTGCGCGTGCTGGCGCAGGGGTTCGACCCCGATCTCAGGGTGAGCGACCGCATGGTCGCCAACGTGCTTACTGGCGCACCCACAACGAGCCTTCCCGAGGCGATGGCGATCATGGTCGACGGCCACTTCCGCCACCTGCCCGTGCTCGACAACGGCCGCGTGATCGGCATGATCTCGATGCGCGACCTCATGGCCTGGGCCGCTCTGCGCCTGCGCCACGGGACGGGCGACCACGAGGACGACCCGGTCGACACCGCCGAGCTCGTCGCGACCATCAACCGCATGCGCACCGGAGCCAACTAGGCCCCTCGCGGCCGGTCAGGCGTAGCCGAGCTCGTCGAGCCGCTCCTCGCCGAACCCGAAGAGATGCGCGAGCTCGTGCGCAACGGTGATCTGCACCTCGCGCCGCAGCGACGCGGGATCGTCGCCGAAGTCCTCGACGAGCGGCCGCCGGAAGAGCGTGATCACGGGCGGAAGCTGCCCGACGGGATCATCGCCGAGCGCCGGCCCGTCGAAGAGCGCATAGGTGTCCTCCTCGCCCCGCGGAGGACGCTCGTCGATCTGCACGCTGATGCGCGCGAGGTAGGGCGCGAGCCAGCCGGGCAGCGCATCCAGCGCGTCCTGGACGAGCGTCTCGAACGCCTCGGGCGATGGCTCGCTCACGACTGAAGGCTACGCATACCGGCGGCGCATGCGGACACTGCGGGAACCCGGGCTATACTGCTGCTCGAACGGGGTGTGGCGCAGTCTGGTAGCGCACCCGGCTGGGGGCCGGGCGGTCGGAGGTTCGAATCCTCTCGCCCCGATCACGAAAGTCCTGCAAATCGGCACGTAGCAAAGGCGCACTACGGCCAAGCCTGGTGGCGCTCTCACCCCGAGACCGTCAAGCGGCTCGCGCCGGGAGCTAGCATTTCACTGCGATTCACACCCCCGGCCGTCGGGCACGGACTCCGTTACGTCCAAGCGACGACCGCAGCGATCGCCTGCGAAACCCAAATCGCCGACAACACACGCGTCTTCCAGATCCAAATCACCTAACTCGCCTGCACGAAATCGCGTCCCTGAGAGCGTCCACTGCAATCCGGGTGGTCTGAGGCGGATGGCTGTGCCAGCGCGCTCCGCTCACTGAGAGGGACCGCGTCGCGGACTCGTCACGTAGATGTCGGCGAAATGGCGATTCCACGAGCCGTCCCGTTCGTCGTCTGCGGCCTCGCGCTCGCAGTGGTGCTCCTCGCGACGAGCCGCCCCGCCGCCTCTGACGGCGCGGCGACCCCAACGCACGCGTTCTTCGCTGAGCTCGCGACCGGGCAAACGGAGGCGGCCTGCGCCGGGCTCGCGCCTTCGGCACGCCGGCAGTTGGCGCCAAGCGGTGGCTGCGTCCACGTCCTGCGCGCGTTGCGGCGCGCACTGATGGGGCCGCCCGGCAAGCCCGGGAGCCTGACACCGCAGGCCTTGCTCGCGCGGATGGATGCGGCGTCGACCGTCGAGCCGGGCCCGACTGCTGCCAGCGCCGTGCGCGTTGAGGTCGCACCGTGCCTCGGCGTCTTTGCCGTCGCGCGACGCACTACGCGAGGCCCATGGGCCATCACGAGCGTCCCTTTCAGGTAGCGCCCGCGGTGCGTGTCTGTGACTGGCCCTCGCCCGCCAGGCGGACAGTCAGGAGGTAAGATCGACGAACCACTATCGTGCTTCGTCACCTCGCCACCGCAGCTGTCGTGGCCGTGCTCTTGGTCGGCGCGGTAGGCGCTGGAGTTGCTCAGGCGAGTCGTCCCGAGCGAGCGCGAGTGACCGCTAGGTGCCCGCTCGGCGCGCTTCCCTTGCGGCCAGCTGACCTAGCGGCCCTGCGGCGCTTCGGATTAATCGTTGCACCCCGCGGCGTTGAGCACTTGAAGGGGCTGTCGCACCCGATCGACTTCCGAGACGCTCGGGCGACGGCCAAGATCGGCACATTCTATACGCGCTATGTGCAACTCCACTGCCCGCGCGGCGTCGCTGCCAGGGTCATCGCCCGGACAGCCGATGTCGCCGTCGCATACCCCCATGTGAACTGGAGCGCAAGCCTCTCGTCCAGCGTGTTCCTCGTAGCCCGCACGCCTAGCGGCCTGGTTGCCTGGGCGCAGATGCACTAGGCGGCGCGCCATCGGGCGGTCGCAAGCTCGAAATCACGCTGGTCCTCGGTTTGCGTCGCCTCGTCGAGCTAGAGGTCTGGGCCGCCGACACTCCCGACGGCGAAGTGAACACCGAACTCCCGCCAGCACCCTAGATGTCGTCGGATGAATTCCAGCTCGGGCTGAGGTAGGGCGTGGCTGTTGCTAGCTTCCGATCGATGAATCGGAATCCGACGGGTCCGCGTGAGAGGTCTGGCTCCCTGATGGTTGAGCGGCCCGGCGAGTTGGTGACGGTGCCCGAGATCGCGGCGCGAATCGGGCTGTCGGCAGGCCGGGTTCACGAACTCGCACGCGACGGCGAGCTGCCGGCGGCGCTCGGCCGCATCGGAGGCATCCAAGTCTGGGAGTGG
>CAZYYP010000219.1:0-5825 GCA_964651695.1 uncultured Gaiellales bacterium
CCGCGGCCGATGCGGCCGTTGCGCTGCAGGAACTCGAGCGTCTCGAACGCGAACACGAGCCGCGAGTGGCGGTGAAACTCCTCGGCTTCGGTCACGAGGTCGGCCAGCGCGCACGGTCCGGCCTCGAGCTGCCGTGCCACCCCGAGGGCGGCGAGCGCCAGGCCGATCGAGACGGTGCGCGTGTCGACCACGGTGACCCGGTCGCCGAACTCGGCGGCCGCGAGGCGCGCCGAGCTGACGGTCGCCGAGAGCGCCTCGGAGAGGTGCAGCGAGAGCACGTGGGCGTAGCCGTCGGTCTCCAGGAGCGCGCGGTAGGCGACACTGAAGCGCTCGGGTGGCGGAGCGGCCGTGCGCGGAGGCTGCGGATCGCGCGCAAGCCGCTCGTAGAAGCGCTGCGGCGTGATCTCCTCGTAGTCGAGCAGCTCCTCGTCGCCGAAGCGCACGGTCAGCGGCACCATGCGCATGTTCTCGTGGCGCTCGCGACAGTCCGGCAGGTCCGAGGTCGAGTCGAGGACGATCGCGCAGCGCTCGGCCGTCAGCAGCTCGGCGCTCACTCGGCGCTCACGGAGTAGCGCGGATGCGCCTGTCCTCCGGCGTGCAACTCCAGCTCGACGCCCGGGTGCGCGGCTGCGAGCCATGCCCCGAGCGCTTCGAGCGCGCTGTCCTCGGCCTGCGCGCCCGCAAGCACGGTGACGAGCGTCGAGCCCGGCGCGAGTGCGCGGCGGACGGCCTCGCAGAGCGCGGCGGCGTCGTCGCTCGAGCCACCTGCGACCTCGGCGCACCCGGCCCACGCCGCAGCGGCTGCGAAGGTCGCCGCGAGCACCGGCGCGGTCTGGTCGGTGCGGTAGGCGACGAGGGCCGCGAGCCCCTGCGCGATGCCGCGCGACGGCACGACGTGCACGCGCAGCGCGGAGGCCTGCGCCGCGTACTCGGCGACCGCGATCAGCTCCGGATCGTTGGGCAGCACGACGATGCCGTCGGCCGGGCTCGACTGCATGGCCTCGAGCAGCTCGTCGACGGTCGGGCGGCCGCTCAGCAGCAGCCGGGCGCCGAGACTCGCGTAGAGCACCTGGTTGCCCTCGCCGTCGACGACAGCGAGGACGTCGGCGAGACGGCCGTCGTTCTCGAGCGCCGCCGTCTCGGAGGAGGCGCGCTCGGCGAGCTCGTCCCGCTGCAGGTACATGTCGCTGATCTCGACGCCCGAGACCGCGCCGAGGGCGGTCGCGGCCGAGAGGGCGCGGCCGGGATCGTCCGTATGCACATGCGCCCGCACGAGCTCGCCGTCGCTGACGACGACGAGGCAGTCGCCGAGCGGCGCGAGCTGGGTCTCGAGGTCGCTGCGCGGGAACGTCCCCGCGACGAGAAAGCCCGTGCAGTAGCGCGGGCCCGCGTAGTCGGCCGCGATCGAGTCGTGCTTGTGCTCCCAGAGCGGCGCCGCGTCGGCGACCGGCTCGCCCATCAGCGCGGCGAGCGCGCCGCGCACGAGCTCCACCAGTCCCGCGCCCCCGGCGTCGACCACACCGGCCTCGCGCAGCGACGGCAGCATGTCCGGAGTGCGCGCGAGCGCCGCCTCCGCTGCGGCGAGGCCCGCAGCGAGCGTTGCGATCGGATCGGCCGAGCGGGCGGCCTCCGCGCCGTCGGCGAGCGCGCGGGCGACGGTCAGGATCGTGCCCTCGACCGGTTCGCGCAACGCCGCGTCAGCCTCCGTGCTGGCGCGGCGCAAGGCGTCGGCGATCGCCGGGCCGTCGAGCGGACCGCCCTCCCCGAGCCGCTCGCACGCACCGCGCACGAGCTGGGAGAGGATGATCCCGGAGTTGCCGCGCGCGCCCAGGAGCGCCGCGCGCGCCCCGACGCGCGCGATCGCCGACGGCTCGGGCAGCGAGCTGGCGTGGAGCGCATCGACGACCGACCGCGCCGTTTGCGAGAGGTTCGCACCGGTATCGCCGTCGGGCACCGGGAAGACGTTGATGTCGTCGATGCGCGAGGCGTGCTTGGCGAGGGCGCCGGCTGCGCCTGAGGCGGCGAGGCGCACGAGCGAGAGTGCGTCGCCGGCGGTGGGCGCTGTTGTCATGACTCACGATGGTAGCTGCCGCGCGTCACCTCGTCCTTGCGCGGGTGTGCCGCGTGGCGCATACTGCAGGCATCCAGGTAGCGGTTTCGCCGCTGCACGGTCCCGCGAAACTGTCGAGTCGCCCTATGTCGAAAGTCTGCTCCATCTGTGGCCGCAAGCCGGGCTTCGGCAACAACCGCAGCCACTCCATGGCCGCCACCCGTCGCCGTTTCGACCCCAACCTGCAGCGCATGCGCGTGCTCGTCGACGGCATCGCCAAGCGCGCCTACGTCTGCACCCGCTGCATCAAGGCCGGCAAGGTCCACAAGGCCCTGTAGGAACGGCGCGGCGCCCGGGCTACAGCCCGGGCGCGGCATGCGCGACGTGCGCATCGCCGACCCCCCACGCGAGGATGGATCCGTCGGGCCGGAGGGCGTACGTGCTGTCGCCGCCGGCCCGGATCGCGACCGCGCCCGAAACGCCTGCGATCGCTACCGGCAGCGCGGAGTCAGGCAGCCCGCCGTCGTCCTGGCCCGGATCGCTGCCGCCCCAGCAGGCGACGGTGCCGCCGGCGCGCAGCGCGCACGCGTGGTAGCGGTCGACTGCGATCGCGACCGCGTCGGTGATGCCGGCGACCGTGCTCGGCACGTAGGAGGTCTCGAGCGTCGTGCCGTCCCCCGCCTCGCCATGCGCGCCGTCGCCCCAGCACGAGACGGTGCCGTTCGCGCGCAGGGCGCACGTGAAATAGCCTCCGGCGTCGATCGCGACGACGTTGCTGAGCCCGGGCACGACGACCATCGGCCCGCTGGGAGCGCCCGTGATCGGGTCGTAGGCGAGCATGCCGTGCCAGTCGATCCCCCAGCAGACGACCGTGTGGTCGGAGCGCAGCGCGCAGCTGTGGGCTCCGCCCGTGCTGATCGCGAGCGCACCGTGCAGCCCGGCGACCGCCACCGGCAGCGGACGGTCCACGGCGGTGCCGTCGCCCAGGGCGCTCTCGCCGTTCCAGCCCCAGCAGGCGGCGTCGCCGCCGGCCAGGAGCGCGCAGGCCGTGTCCTCGCCCACGCTCACGGCCGTTGCGGTCGCGATGCCGGTGACGGGGACGGGCACGGAGGAGCTTGTGGAGCCGTTGCCGATCCCTCCGCCCTGGAGGGTGTGGCCCCAGCAGACGACGCTGCCGGTCGCTCGCACCGCGCAGAGCGCGAACGAGCCGCCGTCGACGGCCGTCGCGTCGGCGAGGCCGCTGACGATGCCGACGTGCTGCGGGGTGTACGGCTGGCTCGGTGTCGGGACGGACGGCTCGCTCGGCGTCCCGTCGCCGACCGTGTCGCCCGAGCCCCAGCACGCGACGCTGCCCCCCGCGACGATGCCGCAGGCCGTGGCCAGTCCCGCGCCGAGGCCGGCATAGGTCGCCCCGAGTCGCGTGGTCCCGGTCCACGCCGCAAAGGCCGTGCGCGCGCCCACGTCGTTGCGTCCCGTGACCGCGACGCGGAGCGGCGATCCGGCATCGGCGACGGCGACCGTGTAGCGATCGCCGGTTGCACCAGCGATGTCGTCGCAGCCCGTCGTCGCGGATCGGCAGCGCTGCCACTGGTATGCGATCGCGGGTGAGCCCGTCCAGCCGCCCGCGCCGGCGCGGAGGACGTCGCCCACGAACGGCTGTGCCCGGCCCTCCAGATCGGCGATGCTCGGCAGCCCCGTGTTGACCGGCGCCGCTGCGCTGCCGGATGCGGAGGCCACGAGCTGCGTGAGGCGCGCGAGACGCGGCTCCGCCCAGCTCTGCGGTAGGAGCCAGCGCTCGAGTGCCAGGCTGCCCGAGCCCTCGACGGTGCCCTGAAGTGTCCACCACGGCGTGGGCGCGGCGATTGCCGGGTCGGCGTTCAGCGCCGTTCCGCCGGCGAGCGCCAGGTCGGCGCCGTCGGCGCCGTCGACGAGCACCCGCAGCTGCGCGCGGATCGTCGTCGTCGAGCTGAGCCTCGCACCGGGAGAGAGGTAGTCGGAGGCGAAGCGGCCGCTCACGCGGCCGGCCGGATGGAAGCGGCGGCGCGCGTAGGTCACGCCGACGCTGGCGGAGAAGGTCCCGGAGGCGCGGTAGAAGACGAGGCCGCTCACGCTGTTCTCGCCGTGCAGCACGAACGTCACCCGCGGGGCGATCACGACCGGCACGCGCCCGACGCGCGCGTGGATCGGGGCGAGCTGCACGTCCCCCGGGAGCGGGAGATCGAAGCTGCACGCGGGCAGTGCCGGCAGGTCCGGCGCGACAGCCAGCCGGAGCGAGCCGGTGAACGCGAAGTGCGCCTCGTCGAGCTCGGCGCGCAGACTCGCGGGCGGCGTGTGCCAGGTCGCGGAGAGCACCAGCGTGCCCGTCAGGCTCGCATCTGGGCCGACGTCGGCCAGACCCACGCCGGCGCCACACGAGCCGAGCGCCCGCGCGCGCACGAGCGCCTGTGGCGAGAGCCCCGTCGATGCGCTCGCGGCGATGCGCCGCGAGACGGCGAGGCGGCCGTCGGGCACCGCCTGCGCGAGCGTCGCGCGCGACGTGGTGACCACGGTGCCGGCGGCGGTGCTGCGCAGCCTGCGCACGCGCGCGAGCAGCCCGTACGGCAGGTTCGGCCCGGCGCCGAGCGCGAGAATGTCGCCGCTCCGGAGCCCGGCCGCGGCGCCGGGTGCGAGCACGAGCGAGCGCGGCGCGGAGGGCGCGCCCGCCACCACCCGGACGGCGGTCGCAGGCAGCGTGCGCGTCGAGGCGGGGACGGCGACGGCGGCCGGACTCGCGGCCCCCGCGACGCCGGCGTGCGCCCCTACGGGGAGCACGGTGAGCAGGACGATGGCGAGCTGACGGCGAGCGGTCACCGGGGAAGGGTGGCAGCTACCACCCCCTCGCTGTCAAGTGCGGGTGGTGTCAGTCGGCCGCGCGGATCGCAGCCAGCGCGGCGGCGGTGTCGAGCGCGGTCTCGACTGCTTCGGCGCCCTTGTTGCCCGCGGTACCGCCGGCGCGCGCGAACGCCTGCTCGGGCGTCTCGGTGGTGACGACGCCGAAGGCGACAGGCACGCCGGTCTCGAGCGCGGCGTGCAGCACGCCGTCGGCGCTCGCGGTGCAGACGTAGTCGTAGTGCGTCGTGTCGCCTCGGATCACGCAGCCCAGCGCGGCGACGCCGACGTAGCGCCCGGTGCGGGCGGCCTCGAGCGAGAGCACGCCGAGCTCGAACGCCCCCGGGGCGGGCACGACGTCGACCTCGACGCCGCGCGCCCTGGCGGCCGCGAGCGCGCCGTCGAGCAGCCGCTGGGTGACGTGCGAGTGGTAGCGGCTCACGACCACGGCCACGCGGGCGCCCGGAGGGAGCGGATGCGCGCCCAGCACACGGGCACCGGGACTGCTGAGCGTCCCGTCGCCGTGCGTCTCGACGCTCACGGAGCGGGTGGTTCGGCCGGCTTCGGGGTCGCGTCGAGCTTCAGATGCTGGTGATGCAGGCGGTGACCGAGCTTGTCGCGCTTCGTGCGCAGGTACTCGACGTTGTGTTCCTGCGGCGCGACCTCGATCGGCACCTCCTCGGTCACCGTCAGCCCGAAGGCCTCGATGCCGACGATCTTGCGCGGGTTGTTCGTGAGCACGCGGATCGAGCTCAGGCCGAGGTCGGCGAGGATCTGCGCACCGATGCCGTAGTCGCGCATGTCGGGCGCGAAGCCGAGCTCGAGGTTGGCGTCGACGGTGTCCAGTCCCTGCTCCTGCAGCTCGTAGGCGCGCAGCTTGTTGAGCAGGCCGATCCCGCGGCCCTCC
>CAZYYP010000220.1:0-5808 GCA_964651695.1 uncultured Gaiellales bacterium
ACGACATCGCCGAGCGCGTGCGCAGCGTCCGCCCGCAGGCGGAGATCGAGCTCGTGGCGCCGCTCGGCGCCGTCGTGGGCACGAACACCGGACCGGGCGGTGCAGGACTGGTGTGGGCGCGCGAGCGCGCCTGACCGGCGGTCTCGCTGCGCTGCAGGCGCGGCCGCGCCTCTTCGCCGCCGTGCAGATCACCGCCGCAGCGGTGCTGCTCGCCGTGCTCGGGTACGAGTTCAACGGCGCCGTGCGCGCTGCCTGGCCGCGCTTGCGCCATGCCAACCTGAAGCTCGTGCTGCTCGCGCACCTCCTGCTGGCCGCGTACTACCTGCTCTTCGTGCTCGGCTGGCAGCGCATCCTGCGCGCCTACGGGATCCGCCTCGGGTATCGCGCGGTGCTCGGCGCCGAGATGCTCTCGATGCTCGCCAAGTACGTGCCCGGCGGGGTCTGGACGCCGGCCGCCCGCGTCGTCGCCGCGCGCCGCGCCGGCGTCGACAACACGTCGGTCGTGCTCGCGACGATCCTGCTCGAGGCCGGCCTCTCCGCGGTCGCCGGCGTGATCGTGCTCGCAGCCAGCCTCCCGTTCGTCTCGGGCGTCGACGCTCCGGTGTGGCCCGTGGTCGGCTTCGCGGTGCTCGCAGCCGCGCTGCTGCACCCGCGCGTGTTCGCGCCGCTCGCGACGCGCGTCCTGCGCCCGCTCGGAGGCGGTGACATCCCGCCGCTGCCGTGGGGGACGGCACTGGGCGTGCTCGTCTTCTACGCCTTCACGTGGATCGTCGGCGGCGCGGCGCTGACGGCGCTGCTGGCGGCGGTGGGCGCCCATCCCGGTGCCGGCGCGATCGCGTTCCTCGGTGGCGCGAGCGCCGTCGGGGCGATCGTGGCGGTCGTCACGGTGATCTTCCCCTCGGGCCTCGGCGTCCGCGAGGGTGCGGTGGGCGCATTCATGCTCGCGCTGGCGCCGGAGAGCGCCGTCGTCGGGGCGGTCGTGCTCAACCGCCTCGCGATCACGATCGTCGAGGCGCTCCTGCTCGCGGCCGCCGCCGGCCTGGCCCGCGGCCGCCGGCCTTCCTATCCTGCCTCGGAATGACGTTTGCGGTGCCCGCGCGCGAGCGCCCGAAGCCGCGCACCGCGCCCGATCTCGCGCGCCTGGCCGTGGCGGTCGAGGTGCGCACCCAGACGGTCGCCGCGGCGCTCGCGAAGCGCGGCATCCTGACCGCGGGCGACCTGCTCGAGACGCCGCCGCGGGCCTGGCGCGACTACTCCGAGGGCGTGACGTCGCTCGGCGATGTCATCGTCGGCGCGGAGGCCACGGTGCGCGTCGAGCTGATCTCGGTGCACGTGCGGCCGACGCGCCGCCGCAACCTGCGCATCGTCGAGGCCGCCGTCCGGGACGACTCGGGCGTCGCCACGGCGATCTGGTTCAACCAGGGCTTCCTGGCGCGCACGCTGCTGCCGGGGCAGCTACTGCAGATGCGCGCCACGGTGCGCGCCGGGCGCGGGCTCGAACTGGCGGTGCGCGAGCACGAGGTGCTGGCCGAGGCGGGGGAGGGGCTGCACACGAGCGGCGTCGTCGCGGTCTACGACGCGTCGCGCACGCTCTCGACGCGCGTCCTGCGCGAGCTCGTCGAGCAGCACCTGCCGCGTACCGATGCGATCCCCGATCCGCTGCCGGCCGTGCTCAGGATCGCGCGGCGGCTGCCCTTGCGGCGCGACGCGATCTTCGCCCTGCACGCACCGCGGGCGCCCGAGGAGACCCGCATCGCCGGCGACCGCCTGGCCTACGAGGAGCTCCTCCTGCTGCAGGTCGCACTCGCAGAGCGCCGCGCGCTGGCGCCCGAGGCGGAGCCGCTCGGGCGCCCCGGCGGGCTGCTGGCGCGGTACCACGACTCGCTGCCCTTCACCCTCACGACCGGGCAGAAGCGCAGCATCCGCGACATCGACCGCGACCTGGCGCGCGGCCGGCCGATGCGGCGCCTGCTGCTCGGCGACGTCGGCTCGGGCAAGACCGTCGTGGCCGTCCACGCCATGCTGCGCGCCGCCGAGCGCGGCGCGCAGGCTGCGCTCCTGGCCCCGACGGAGGTGCTCGTCCAGCAGCACGCCGTGACCGTGCGCGCACTGGTCGAGCCGCTCGGGATCGAGCTGGCGGTCGTCACGGGCGACCTCCCGGCGGCCGAGCGGCGGGCGCGCCTGCAGCGCATCGCGTCGGGCGACGCCGCGCTCGTCGTCGGCACGCACGCGCTGCTCGAGGCGAGCGTCGAGTTCGACCGGCTGCGCGTGATCGTGGTCGACGAGCAGCACCGCTTCGGCGTCGAGCAGCGCGCCGCCCTGTCGGAAGGCCACGGCGCCCACGCGCTGCACATGACGGCGACGCCGATCCCGCGCTCGCTCGCGCTCTCGCTCTACGGCGATCTCGATCTCACCGAGCTGCGCGAGCTCCCCGCCGGGCGGCAGCCGATCATCACGCGCGTCGTGCGCGCGGCGAAGCGCGAGGACTGCCACCGCTGGCTCGTCGGGCAATGGCTCGAGCACGGGCGGCAGGCCTACGTCGTCTGCCCGCTCGTGGAGGGCTCCGAGACGGTGCAGGCGCGCGCCGCCGAGGATCTGCACGCCGAGCTCGTCGAGGTGCTCGCGCCGCTCAGCGTCGGCCTCGTGCACGGTCGTCTGAAGAGCGCCGAGCGCACCGCCACGATGCGCGCCTTTGCGGCCGGCGAGGTGCACGTGCTCGTCGCGACCACGGTCATCGAGGTCGGGATCGACGTCCCCAACGCGACGGCGATGGTGATCGAGGACGCCGACCGCTTCGGGCTCTCGCAGCTGCACCAGTTGCGCGGCCGCGTGGGACGCGGCAGCGACCAGTCGTACTGCTTCCTGTTCGAGTCGCAGGAGCCGGGTGAGCTCGGGCAGCGGCGCCTGCAGGCGCTGTGCGAGCACTCGAGCGGCTTCGAGCTCGCCGAGCTGGATCTCCGCATGCGCGGCGAGGGCGAGCTCTCGGGCGTCCGCCAGTCGGGCGCAAGCGATCTGCGCCACGCGAGCCTCTCGCGCCATCGCCGCCTGATCTCGCGCTCGCGCGCAGACGCGCGGCTGCTGGCACGGGCCGGGCCGTTCGACCCGGTGCTCGCGCAGGCGGCGCGCGAGCGCTTCGGCGCGCTCGTCGAGCGCATCGGGCGCGCGTGAGGATCATCGCCGGGACACTCGGCGGCCGGCGTCTCGCGGCCCCGCGCGGCCCCATCATCCGGCCGACGGCCGAGCGCGTGCGCGAGGCGCTCTTCAACCGGCTCGGGCCGCTGCCGGGCGGTGCGGTGCTGGATCTCTTCGCCGGCTCGGGCGCACTCGGCTTCGAGGCGCTCTCGCGCGGCGCGGCGACCTGCCTGTTCGCCGACGAGGCCGCTGCGAGCGTCGCGTGCGTGCGTGCGAACACCGCTGCGCTCGGCCTCGGGGAGCGCGTGCGCGTGCGCCGCGGGGACTTCGCGCGCGTGCTGCGCGACGAGGCGAGGGCCGGCGCCCGCTACGACCTCGTGCTCCTGGATCCGCCGTATGCAGCCGCAGCGGGCTATGCTGCTGCGCTTGGTGAGCTCGTGCCCGCCGTGCTCGCGCCCGGTGCGCTGATCGTGATCGAAAGCGCACGCGGGCTCGACCTCGCGCTCGACCTGCCCGCCGACCCACCCCGCCGCTACGGCGCCTCGACGATCCAGATCCTCCGCAATGGCCCCTGACGTCACACCGTCGACCGCCGATGGTCGCACTGCGCTCTGCCCGGGCACCTACGACCCGGTCACCTACGGCCATCTCGATATCATCGAGCGCGCCGCCGGGATGTTCGACCGCATCGTCGTCGGCGTCGTGCGCCATCCAACTCACAAGGAGCCGTTCTTCACGATCGAGCAGCGGCTCGAGCTCCTGGGAGAGGTGCTCTCCCCGTTCCCGAACGTCGTGGTGGCAGGGTTCTCGACCCTCGTCGTCGAATACGCGCGGGCGTGGGGTGCATGTGCACTTGTCAAGGGCCTGCGCGCCGTCTCCGACTTCGAATGGGAATTGCAGATGGCGCACCTCAATAAACGAATCGCCCCCGAGATCGAGACCGTCTTCCTGATGTCGTCGCCCCGATACAGCTTCCTCTCGTCGAGCGGCGTACGCGAGCTCGCGGCCTTCAACGGCCCGATCGCAGACTTCGTGCCGCCGGTCGTGGCCGAGGCCTTCGCGAGGCGCACCCACTAGGAGACCCCATGGATGTCCTCGTCCTCATCGACAAGCTCGACGAGCTGGTGCACGGCGCGAAAGCGGTGCCGCTGACCGACCAGGTCCGGATCGACCGCGAGGAGATCTGGGAGATCCTCGACCAGATGCGCGCCACGATCCCCGAGGAGATCAAGCAGGCGCGCTGGATCGTCAAGGAGCGCCAGGAGATGCTCGCGGAGGCCAAGCGCGAGGCCGAGCGCCTCGTGGCCGAGGCACGCGAGCGCGCGGCCGAGCTGGCCTCGCAGCAGGAGGTCGTGCGGCAGGCCGAGCAGCAGGCGCGCTCGCTGCTGGGCGAGGCCCGGCGGCGCGAGCGCGAGGTGCGCCTGGGCGCCGAGGACTACGCCGACGAGATCCTGGCCACGCTCGAGGTCAACCTCGGCAAGTTCCTGACGGCCGTGCAGCGCGGCCGCGAGCAGCTGCAGCGGCGCTCCGACGAGCCGTCCGCGCTCGAGCTCGACGAATAAGTCCGCCCTCGCCGGCGTTAGCCTGCATGCGATGACGCACGTCGACCTACGCACACTGAGGCTCGTTCCCGGCGACTACCGCCGGGAGCAGGTGCCCGTCACCATCGTGCCGTTCACGGCGGGCGCGCAGTCCTACCGGGCCGATCCCGAGGAGATGCGGGCCCAGGTCGGGCTGACCCGGCTCGCGGGAGGCCTGCTCTTCGACCTCGCCTTCGCCGTCACCGTCGTCGGGCCGTGCCAGCGCTGCCTCGAGGATGCCCGCATCGACCTCGAGGTCACGGCGCGCGAGTACCAGGCCGACGATCCCGCCGTCGTCGACGAGGAGACGACGCCGTACCTCCAGGGCGAGCTGCTCGACGTCGACCGCTGGGCGACCGACTCGACGATCCTCTCGCTGCCGATCGTGATCCGCTGCCGCGAGGACTGCGCGGGCCTGTGCCCGCAGTGCGGCGCCGATCGCAACGTCGTCGCGTGCGGCTGCAAGCCGCCCGAGGATGCGCGCTGGGAGCGCCTGCGCGAGCTGTTGTAGCTGCGCGCGTGCGCGTCCGCTAGGCTTCACCGAATGCCGGTTCCGAAGAAGAAGACCTCGAAATCCCGACGCGACAAGCGGCGCTATCAGGGCGTGCCCACCGCGATCGCGGTCGTCGTCTGCTCGCAGTGCGGCTCGCCCACGCGCGCCCATCGGATGTGCCCCACGTGCAAGACGTACAAGGGGCGCGAGATCGAGCCGCTCGAGGCGTGAGCACTACGGTCACCGTCGCGCTCGACGCGATGGGGAGCGACCGGGGCCCGGAAGCGATCGTCGCGGGAGCGCGGGACGCTGTGGCACGCGGCGGTGTACGCGTGCTGCTGTGCGGCCCCGAGCCGGAGCTCGGGCCGCTCGTCCGCAACGACCCCGGCATCGAGATCGTCCACGCGCCGTATGTGATCTCGCACGAGGAGGAGCCCGCGCGCGCGGCGCGCGAGCGTGACGACGCCTCCGTCGTCACGTGCATGCGGCTCGTCCACGAGGGACGCGCCGAGGCTGCGGTCTCGGCCGGCGCGACCGGGGCGGTGCTCGCCGCGGGCCTGCTCGAGCTGCGCCGCCTGCCGGGCGTGCTGCGGCCGGCGATCG